>JANXVC010000056.1 GCA_025351925.1 Rhodospirillales bacterium
CCGTAGCTTCTTCGATTGGCCTGCGGCGGTCTTTGGATTGTGCCATCCAGCATTGCCCGGCTCCCGGTCGCTTATGTCGCGGTTGCAATCGCAATAGCCCATACCGCGGGAAGCAGCACGCCTCGTGCGACCTTCGTCACACCGGTGGATAACTCAGATGGGGGCATGATGCCTGTGACGGAATAACCGGTTAGAGCGACGTCCGACCAATCTGCTCTTTTGTTCAGATGAAATTGCTCGATAAAATAAATAGCTAGAGGTTTCTTCCGATCCACTTCGATCGGAAGAAGCTCGAGCCAGCCCGTTTCCGTCGTCCTGTCGCCGCCGGTTCGGTGGGCGGCAGCGATGCGACAATGAAAGAGAGATCCGAACACGGACAGCCTCCGCCATAGCGCCGACCCCACGCAGGCGGAGCGTCCGTCATCACCGCAAGCGGACGTTCAATGCCTCGACCGTCTCGGATTGCAGGGTAACTTTGCCATTCACAATGGAAAGCGCCCGGGCGGGAACTCTCGTCTCATAGCTGCCGGGCTCGAAGTAGGAGCCGACCATGATCACTGCAATCCGCCCATCGTCGGCCAGGGCGCGGACGCTGCCGATGATATTGCCCCGTGGGTCGTGGAGCCAGCGCCCGACCGCGGTTGCCGCAGCGAATGGCGCTCCAGCCCGGCTATCAGCAGAGGGAGAGATAGCGGCGTTTTGAGCCATGGCTCCGCCGCTGATGGACAGCGCCAAGGCGGCCGCGAGGCTGAGAAAACGAATTTTCATAAACATAGACCTTCTTGTTATGGCGCGCGAGGCAGAACGCCTGACGCGCCGTGTGGCCCGGGTCTGTCGTCGGCTTGACCCCAATCGCCAGCCGACGGAACCGGACAGCGTCGGCTCAGGCCCAGATCTGCCTGCCCCTGGTCCAAGACCCGGCGCAGGGTGTCCGGTCGTTGCGCGACAACCACCTGTAGCTATTTGTTTTATCGAGCAACTTCATCCAACCAAAAGAACGGATTGGTTAGATGTTGCTTTAGCGTTTCAGGCCCATACCAAGCCTGCAGCCTCACGCGGCGTTTTTGCTCGCCGCAAGGGCCTTCACGTCGGCCGTGGTCAGCGGCTGGCCGCCGATGGCCCACTCACCGCTGCGCACCTCCTGGATCATCACCCAGGTCACGCCACGCATCGCCTCGCCCTCAATCTCGACCATCGCGTCGGTCAGTTTCCGGACGATTTGCCTTTTCTGCTCGGAGGTGAAGACCTCCTCGATCAAGCTCACCTGGATCAATGGCATCGTTTTCTCCTGTTCGTCTGCTTTGAAACTCCCGCTGTTATGCGAGAGAAATTAGCCTAGTCGCAGCCGCCGGGCGGCGCATGATCGGAACATGAGAAACCAATGAGAAGCGACGTCAGAGTATCGCCCGAGTCTTCGGCGGCGGTGGCGGACGAAAATCATGGGGCCGGTGCGGCTAGGTGCGCCCAATAGCCACGAGTGGCTCGATGCCCTATGCTTGCAGGGCCTCGGCGATGTCGATGACAAGTTTGCCGTTGGCATCACAAGCTTTGATGGCACGGTAGGCGTCACAGACCGTTTCAATCGTAAAGCGTCGTGGATTGATCTTGGGCGTGATTTTGCCGTGGACTTGCTTCAGAAGGGTGGGGAGTTCCGTGTAAAGGATGAGGAACTCGATGGCGCGGCAGCGGCGGTTTATGAAAGAGTTTAGGGCGGCGGCGGTCCGCTTGGTTCAGACGAGCGGGCGGACGCAACGGGCGGTTGCCGAAGACCTCGGGATTGGCCTCTCAACGTTGGTCCGCTGGATCGGCCGGAGCCGGGACCGGCGGTCCGGTGATCCCTGTGGGTCCGAGCAGGCCGACGTTGTGGCCGGGCTGAAGCGGCTGCAGAGCAGGCGACCGCCCGCTATGTCGGCGGCTTCTACAACCCTGTCCGGCGCCATTCAGCGCTCGATCTCGTAAGCCCCGTTCAGTTCGAACCGCGAACGCATAACTGAACCAATGCCTCTCGACTAAAACAAAGCAAGTCCAGGTCGCGCATGCCTCGGTGCCAAGCAAGCCCTGGGCCGCCGTGACGCGCCCGCTTCTCTCCCGGAGCATTGGCAGCGAGGCGAATATTTCGAAATGGATGGCGGCGTGGAAAGGCACGGATGGACAAATCGGGCCACAGCGGCGGGGCTGAATGGCCCTAAGCTCTCAGGTTTGTCCGGCTGCGCCAGCAGCACCGTTACGGCCATAATAGTCTAGTTTGACAGGCCGTTACAAATGGTTGCGACTAAATCTTCTCGAACTAAAACTTCGAGAGATCACGGTCGCGCCAGCGAGGCGACATAGTTGACACGGTCGGCCGCCAAGATGCCATGGCTTGCGAGCTTTAGAACGATGCGCTGAATGCTGCCTCACGTCTAGAGTGTTTCGATATCCGGCGAGGGCAATACGAATAGACAGGGGTATCAAGTCTGTGGCACGATTAACGCAAGGCCTGAGATTTTGGATGCCGCATTCCGGGCAGACCAAGGAATAACGGGTAGCCCAGGCTTTCGCATCGGTGTTTGGGGAGGGTTCATGACTATTCGAAACCCCGTTGAGTGGGCAGCGGATATGTCCAAGCATGCCAGTCAGGCGATGCGGCCCACCACCCACGTCGTGCATCGAACGCGGCAGCCCGTCGCCGCCGGGTTGCCGGAGATCCGGCGCATCAGCACAGCAGACCTTATGAAAGTCCTAGCAAAAGGATTTGAGGACTTCGGGGAGAACCGGACCGACGTCATTTTCCTCTGCCTGTTTTATCCCATCCTAGGCTTGTTCTTCGCGCGGCTCGCTTCCGGCAGCGACATGCTGCCGCTGCTATTCCCGCTCGCGTCTGGCTTCGCGCTGCTGGGTCCGTTGGCCGGCGTGGGCCTCTACGAGATGAGCCGGCTGCGCGAGCAGGGATTAAAGAGCGGCTGGATGACGGCTTTTGGCGTGCTCCGCTCGCCTTCAATCGGCTCGATCATCCTGCTCGGCCTGCTGCTGGTAGTGATTTTCGTGGTTTGGCTGTCGGCGGCGTGGGCGATCTATCTCGTGACGCTCGGCCCGCAACCCCCCTCATCGATCAGCGCCTTCGCCAGCGACGTGCTGACGACGCCCGCGGGCTGGACGATGGCCGTCGTCGGCATGGGCGTCGGCTTCATCTTTGCCGTCGTCGTGCTGACCATCAGCGCCGTGTCGTTTCCCATGCTGCTGGACCAGGATGTGGGGGTCCGCCACGCGGTGCGGACGTCGGTTCGCACCGTGATTGCCAACCCCGGCCCGATGGCGGTTTGGGGCCTGATCATCGCCAGCGGTCTCGTGCTCGGCTCAATCCCCCTGTTCATCGGCCTTATCATCGTCTTGCCCGTGCTCGGCCACTCCACGTGGCACCTCTATCGCAAGGTGGTGTCACCCTAACGGCCCTCATCTCCATTCTCGTCAAAGATCAAGGATTGCAGAGCAATGGTTGTAGCGCTGGTTCTGGTTCTCGTCGCGGTGGGTTCAGTGGTGTTCCACCTGCTGAGCCCATGGTGGTTTACGCCGATCGCGTCGAACTGGGGTTATATCGACGCTACGATCAACATTACATTCTGGATCACCGGGTTCGTCTTTTCGGCTGTCGTCTTGTTCATGGCCTATTGCGTGTTCCGCTTCCGTCACGTTGATGGAAGGCGCGCGGCTCACCAGCCCGAAAGCACCCGACTAGAGTCCTGGCTCGGCATCGCGACGGCGGTCGGTGTCGCGGCCATGCTGGCGCCGGGGCTGTTCGTCTGGTCCCAATTCGTCACGGTTCCAGCAGGGACCGCCGAACTCGAAGTCGTGGGCCAGCAATGGCAATGGAGCTTTCGGCTGCCCGGCAAGCAGGGTCGGCTGGGCACGTCCGACCCGCAGTATGTCAGCGCCGACAATCCTTTGGGACTTAATCCGAACGATCCAAAAGGTCGGGATAATATTGTGATCGTCGGCGATGACCTGCATTTGCCAATCGGCAAACCGGTAAAGCTGCTGCTCCGCTCCCTCGACGTGGTGCACGACTTCTGGGTGCCGGAGTTCCGGGCCAAGATGGATCTGCTTCCGGGCCTTGTGACCTATTTTTGGTTCACCCCTACGAAAGTCGGCACTTACGAGATTCTCTGCGCCGGCTTCTGCGGCATCGGCCACCCACAAATGCGAGGCAGTGTCGTCGTCGAGGAGGAAAACGCCTACCAGGCCTGGCTCGGGAAACAGCAGACTTTTGAGCAATTGACGAAGAAGCAACTGGCGAAGAAGTAGAGGGCAGTTTAATGGGCGAAGTCATATTTGGCTCGGGCGGAGTGGTCCCAGCTGCCGAACTACCGGACGTGGAGCTTTACCACGCGAAGACTTGGATCACGAAGTATGTGTTCAGTCAGGACGCCAAAGTCATAGCGGTCCAGTACTCGATCACTGCGATGGCGATCGGCGTGGTTGCCCTCGTGCTGTCCTGGCTGATGCGGCTGCAGCTCGGGTTTCCCGGCACATTTTCCTTTATCTCCGCCGAAGGCTATTACCAGTTCATCACCATGCACGGCATGATTATGGTGATCTACCTGCTGACCGCGCTGTTCCTCGGCGGCTTCGGCAACTACCTCATCCCGCTGATGGTCGGCGCCCGGGACATGGTCTTTCCCTACGCGAACATGCTGAGCTACTGGCTCTATTTGCTGGCGGTGCTGGTGCTGGTCGCGAGCATTTTCGCACCCGGCGGTCCCACCGGCGCCGGCTGGACCCTGTATCCGCCGCAGGCCATCCTCGGGGGGACGCCGGGAGCGGAAGCGGGCATTATATTGATGCTGCTCTCCCTAATCCTGTTCATCATCGGCTTCACGATGGGCGGATTAAACTATGTGGTGACCGTGCTGCAGGGGCGCACGCGGGGGATGACGCTGATGCGCATGCCGCTGACCGTATGGGGCATCTTCACGGCCACGGTCATGGCGCTGCTGGCCTTCCCCGCGCTGTTCGTCGCGGCCGTCATGATGCTGTTCGACCGCACCCTGGGAACCAGCTTCTTCATGCCGAGCCTTGTCTCGATGGGAGAGCACCTGAAATACGGCGGCGGCAGTCCGATCCTGTGGCAGCATCTGTTCTGGTTCTTCGGCCACCCGGAGGTCTATATTGTCGCTCTGCCTGCGTTCGGCATCGTCTCCGACCTGATCAGCGTCCATGCGCGGAAGGCCATCTTCGGCTACCGCATGATGGTGTGGGCGATCGTCATCATCGGCGCCCTCAGCTTCGTGGTCTGGGCGCACCACATGTATGTCAGCGGAATGAACCTGAATTTTGGGTTCTTCTTCGCCGTCACCACGCTCATCATCGCCGTGCCGACCGCCATCAAGGTTTATAACTGGGTGCTGACCCTGTGGCACGCCGATATTCACCTGACCGTCCCAATGCTGTTCGCCCTCGGCTTCGTCGTGACGTTCGTGAACGGGGGCCTGACGGGCCTGTTCCTCGGCAACGTCGTGGTGGATCTGCCGCTCTCGGCGACCATGTTCGTCGTCGCGCATTTCCATATGGTGATGGGAGTGGCGCCGATCCTGGTAGTGTTCGGCGGCATCTATCATTGGTATCCCAAGGTCACCGGACGGATGATGGACGACCGGCTGGGCAAGCTGCACTTCTGGGTCACGTTCCTCGGCGCCTATGCCATCTTCTTTCCGATGCACTACCTCGGGCTGATCGGCGTGCCGCGCCGCTACTACGAGCTGGGCGAGACGGCATTCATCCCGAAATCAGCTGAAACGCTGAACGTCTTCATTACTTTGGCGGCATTGATCGTGGGCGCCGCCCAGATGGTCTTCCTGTTCAACCTGGTCCGGAGCCTGTTCAATGGCCGGCTCGCCGGCGGCAATCCCTGGAACGCCACCTCTCTCGAGTGGCAAACACCGGAGACTCCGCCGGCGCATGGCAATTGGGGCAAGGAGCTGCCTGTGGTCTATCGCTGGGCCTACGACTACAGCGTCCCCGGCGCCGAACGGGATTTCATTCCGCAAAATCAGCCGCCGGCCGGGGTCGCCGCCCAGGCTACCATCACCGCAGTGAGCGCCGCGCATTGAGCGCCATGCTGCTGTTCCTGGCCGTAGTCGCAGCGATCAGCGGATGGTGGCTGTCGCAGCAGAGGCTGACCTCCAAGCCCTGGCTGGAGGAGGGCGTGCAAGGGGACTTCCCCGGCACGGGCGCCTCGTCGCTGCCAGCCGCGAAGCTCGGATTGGGAGTGTTTCTGGCGGTTGTCGGCTCCCTGTTCGCGCTGCTGATCAGCGCCTACCTTATGCGCGTCAGCACGACGTCGTTGAACATCCTGGACGGGCCAAAGCTGCCGGGTCCGAGGCTGCTGTGGTTCAACACCGGCATGCTCGTCTTGAGCAGCGTGGCGCTGCAGTGGGCATGGCTGCAGGCGCGCCGGCGGCAAATGGACGGCGTGCGCGTCAACCTGCTTGTTGCGGCCGTTTCCGCCCTCGCCTTCGTGGCGGGCCAGCTCCTCGTATGGCGGCAGCTGACGCAGTCGGGTTACTTCCTCACGTCCAGCCCCGCCAACTCGTTTTTCTACCTGCTGACCGGCGTGCATGGGCTGCACGTGCTCGGCGGCTTGGCGGCTCTGGGCCGGACCATCGCCCGGGCGTGGCCCGGCGTTGCGACAGAACCGATGCGCCTCGGCGTCGAGCTGTGCGCGATATACTGGCACTTCTTGCTGCTGATCTGGCTGGTCGTGTTCAGCCTGGTGATGGGCTGGGCGGACGACTTCGCCGATATTTGCCGTGCCCTGATCACCTGAGAGGACAAACCGCGGATGGCAGAACCGGCGCTGACGAACGTAAGCGAGGCCCTGACCCGGCCGGGAAGCTGGCAGGGCGTAGCGTCCGACTGGGCGTCGGACCAGCGTGCGTTCAAGAACGTCTCCTGGGGCAAGGTCATGATGTGGATCTTCCTCCTGAGCGACACCTTCATCTTCAGCTGCTTCCTGCTGTCGTACATGACGGTGCGCATGTCCACGACAGCGCCCTGGCCCAACCCCAGTGAGGTTTTCGCACTGGAGATCGGCGGCGCGAAGGTCCCGCTCATCCTGATCGCCATCATGACCTTCATCCTGATCAGCAGCAGCGGGACGATGGCCATGGCCGTCAACTTCGGCTACCGCCGCGACCGGGTCAAAACCGCGGCGCTGATGCTGCTGACCGCGGCATTCGGCGCCTCCTTTGTGGGCATGCAGGCGTTTGAGTGGACCAAGCTGATCCATGAAGGGGTTCGGCCCTGGGGCAATCCCTGGGGCGCCTACCAGTTCGGCTCGGCGTTCTTCATGATCACGGGTTTCCACGGCACGCATGTAACGATCGGTGTGATTTTCCTGGTCATCATGGCGCGAAAGGTATGGCGCGGCGACCTCGAGACTGAACGGCGAGGTTTTTTCACCAGCAAAAAGGGCAGCTATGAGCTCGTTGAGATCACTGGCCTTTATTGGCACTTTGTCGATCTAGTCTGGGTGTTCATCTTCGCACTCTTCTATCTTTGGTGAGGCAAGAGCATGGCACAAGCAATCGCACACGCCCAAGAACACGCACAAGGCCAGCAGCACCCGGTTAGGCTCTATCTCGTGGTCTGGGGATGGTTGTTCGTCCTCAGCACCTGTTCCTATCTCGTGGACTATGTTGGGTTGCACGGATACCTCAGATGGTCTCTGATTCTGTTGTTCATGGCTTTGAAGGCCGGCCTCATCATTGCGTTCTTCATGCACATGGCCTGGGAACGGCTCGCGCTCAGGTGCGCCATCCTGCTGCCGCCGATACTATTATTGGTCTTCTTGGGGATCATGATGTTCGAGGCAGACTACACGGTGTTCACGCGAACAGAGTTTTTCGGCGTGGCACCGTAGCGCTGCTTTGCTGCCATAAAGGAACTCAGATCACATGCCGGTCCGCAACGCAGCTCTGCCTATCGAATCCAAGGGTGCTCCGCCGTCGTTGATTACGGCGCAGCGTTTGGTTGCCTCTGGGTTCGCCGATTGGATCATCCTGCTGAAGCCGAGGGTGCTGACGCTTGTGGTGTTTACCGGCATCGTCGGAATCGTCGTCGCACCCGGGTCGCTGCACCCCGTCCTGGTCGTCGCGGCAATCTTCTGCATCACCGTAGGCGCCGGCGCGGCTGGCGCGATCAATATGTGGTACGACCGTGACATCGACGCGATCATGCGGCGCACTTTGCGGCGTCCGATCCCGGCCGGCAGGATTGCGCCCCGCGACGCACTGGCGTTCGGCGTTGCGCTCGCGGTTGGCTCGGTGCTGGTGATGGGTTTGGCCACCAACGTCGCCGCAGCGGCGGCGCTGGCGGGGTCCATTGCGTTCTATGTGTTCATCTATACCATTTGGCTGAAGCGGCGCACGCCGCAGAACATCGTCATTGGCGGCGCCGCTGGCGCCTTTCCGCCGGTGATCGGATGGCTGGCGGTCACCGGAAGCCTCGACGTAATGCCGCTACTGATGTTCGCCATCATCTTCTTTTGGACCCCGCCGCATTTCTGGTCGCTTTCATTATGGGCCCACGCCGACTACGAACGTGCCGGTGTGCCGATGCTGCCGGTAGTGGCGGGCGCGAAAGAGACCCGGCGCCAGATCGTCATCTACACCGTAATCCTGTTCGTCGTCAGCCTGCTGCCCTGGGCCTTGCGGCAAGCGGGCATCGTGTACGGCGTGGCGGCCGCGGCGCTTGGCCTCGGCTTCCTCGTGAGCGTCTGGCGCATGGTCCAAGATCCGCAGGACGCATCCGGTGTGAGCCAGACGAACGACGCGCCGGCACGGGCGGCATTCAAATACTCTATCCTGTATTTGTTTGCGCTGTTCGCGGCGCTGGCGGTCGATAGCTTTATGTAACCGAGGCAAATTAAAGGGCGGGGAGGGCAGGCCTGATACGACGTCGGGCACGCTGGTGGACTACATCGAGACCTTCGCCCGCAAGGCGATCGATTGATGATCGCGCATGCCCCCGTTCGCCTCGGCGAAGGGCAGCGCGTCGGCAGCAAACCCGAACGTGCCGCTTTCCTTGATCTCGCGGGCGGCGCGAACGAAGCCGCCGAGCGCCGCCCGGCTGAGTGCCGAGCCGAGGCTGATCCGCTTCACGCCCGCCTCGGCGAGCGCCGCCACGGACATCGCCGCACCACTGCCGCCCGCAAGCACGTTGACCGGGCGGGAGACGGCAGCGCACACCGCGCGGACCGCATCCATGCTCGGCAGACCCGGTGCATAGAGCACGTCCGCCCCTGCCCGCTCGAAGGCCTGCAATCGCCGGATGGTGTCATCGAGGTCAGGCCGGCCGTGCAGGAAGTTTTCGGCGCGCGCCGTCAGCATGAACCGAAACGGTAGCGCGCGGGCTGCCTCCACCGCGGCGGTGACCCGTTCGACCGCGTGGTCGAACCCATAGATCGGCTGACCCGCGTTTCCCGTCGCATCCTCGATGGAGCCGCCGACCAGGCCGGCCGCCGCAGCAAGACGGATCGTCTCCGCCGCTTCGTTAGGCGCATCGCCAAAGCCGTTTTCCAGGTCAGCCGACACCGGCAGGTCGGTTTCAGCAACGATCGCCGCTGCGTTGGCGAGCATCGCGTCGCGGCCGACCGTGCCGTCTCGCTGTCCGAGCGCGAAGGCCAGGCCGGCGCTGGTCGTCGCCAGCGCCTCGAAGCCGAGCGCCGCCAGGATGCGCGCCGTGCCCGCATCCCACGGGTTGGGGATCACGAAGGCGCCGGGCCGGGCGTGCAAGGCTTGGAACATGGCCGCTTTCGCCGCCTGATCCAGCGGGTTCGTCTGGCTGCCAGGGCCTACGGAGATGTTGGTCATACTCAGCGCTCCTGTGCTGCGGAATATGGTTTGAGACTACCCGGTAAAATCAGTTCGATGCTACCGCTGTCACCAAAATATGGGGCCGTGGGACAGGGTAGGTTGCCAGTCTGCCTGGCCGGGCTGTGAGTGCTGTCCGCGGTCACTGGCAACAAGTTGTTCTACAATGCGTAGAGCGCGCTCAGGCGCATGTGCGGGCGCAGCGTGTTGCCGACCTTTCGCGCTTTGATGATTTGGCGCAACAATGACTCAGCGCGCCGCGGGCGAGGCCAACCACGCGGAGTCGCTCAGCAACCCCCTCGCCAAATCCCGCCTGCTTTAAGCCCGCCCGCTTTGCAGGCGCTCATCCTCGCCATCCCGGCCCCACATGCCAAAAACCGGAACCGATCTTATGCCAACCATTCCCGACATCACCACGCCGACCTCGAGCCCGAACGGTCCGGCACAGGCCGTCGATCCCACGGTCTATCCCTACAACTCCGTCGTCCGCATCACCGGCACAGTCGGCACAGGCCGCTATCAAAGTACCGGCGTGCTGATCTCACCCGATGAGGTGCTCACTGCCGACCACGTGTCCTACAAGTCTGGCGATGGCAACGGGGTGGCGACCGCCATCAACGTCGAACTAACGACCCATGCTCCCGGCGACACTTCGGCCAATGCGAGCCAATCCGCCTACTACAACGGCACCGTGACGCACTATTTTCCGATCATTGACGATCCGAGCATTACGTTCGACGACCTGCAGACCGACTACTCGATCATTCACCTGTCGAAGCCGGTCGTGGGCGGCGCCGTCATGCGGCTGTCGCCGGACTTCGCAGGCGGCACCGTCCATGTCACCGGTTTCCCGGCCTCGGCCTCAGGCGCGATGATCGATGACGTGCAGTCGGTCAGCACGGACCCGGCCTATACGATCTACGAGGGCAGCGCGATCGGCACTGGCTCAAGCGGCGCGCCGGTGTGGATCACTGGCCCAGATAACACCCCCAATCTCGTCGGCATCGTCTCGTCCGCGACCGCCGACACGGCCTATGACGTGAAGCTCACCGGCGATAAGGCCGCGCAGATCAAGGCCTGGGTGGCGGCGGATGACGACCTCTCATCAGCTTCGCCAAGCTCCACTTCGCCGCTCCCTCCGACACCGTCGGCAACGACGCCCGTCGCCGCAACACCTGCTGCGCCGTCGGTAGTGACGTCGCCGGCCAATCCACCGGTCACAATCCGCGACGGCAAGACCGGCCAGGTCATCGCCGACACCCTGTCCAAGGCCTATACCGGTCCCGTTCAGGGCCTGCTCCACGAGTTCATCGACATCACCCAGCAGAACCTCATCGTAGCGGCCAACCTGCCGGGCCTGTTCATCCATACGGGAAGCGGCGACGACGCCATCGCGCTGAATAGCGGCACGAACGTCGTGGACGGCGGCGCGGGGTCGAACTTCCTGACCGCTGGCACGGGCGCCGACACGTTCTTCGTGGATGCACGCAACGCCGTCGCCGACGTCTGGAGCACACTCAGCAAGTTCCGCAGCGGGGATGCTGCGACGGTCTGGGGGCTCGCACCGGGCGCCGCCATGCAATGGGTCGATGGCGCAGGCGCCGCCGGGTTCACCGGCCTGACGCTGCATACCGGCGGTGCAGGCGGGCCAACCGCCTCGGTCACGCTGGCTGGTCTCACCCGGGCAGATATGGCGAGCGGAAAGCTCTCGGCGGCGTTCGGGCACGATGCGGCGAGCGGGAGTGACTACCTTTACATCCACGAGGCTTAGCTGCCTCAGTGTGGGCTTCTGGCTCCGAACAGCGATGCCCTACGTCGGCCATCACAAAATGGTCCGACGGACGCCAAAATCCGGCCTCAATCCGGATGTTAGCTCTGTATCTGCAACGGACAGTCAGCAGTCCGCTGCCAGGAGGCATCCATGCGTCTAATTCCGGTTCTTCTCGCTTCCATCGGCGCCTTGAGCGTAGCCGCGGCCTGCTCGCCCGCCCGGGCGGAGTGGGACGGCGACGATGGCTGGCGACACCACGAATGGCGCGAGCATCAGGAGCAGCGCTGGCGCGAGCACGAGTGGCGCGAGCACGAGTGGCGTGAGCGGCAGCGGCAGAGCTACTACGCGCCGCCGCCGGCAGTCTTCGCAGCTCCGCCGGCCTATTCCTATGCGCCGCCGGGCTACTACGCGCCGCGGGCCTATTATGCGCCGCCTGCCGCGTACTACGCACCGCCGCCGCCCATCTATCAGAATCCGGGCGTCTCGATCGGCTTCGGCTTCGGCTTCCGCTGATCCCCGGAGCCATCAGCCCATCCGGCGGATGACGGTGTAGATCAGGAACGCGAACAGCGTGCCGCCGAGCGCGAGCAGGAGCATGACCAGGGTCACGTCCATCCGCGTTCCCCGGCCAGGCCGGACATCGGCCGCATCGATGTCCCTCGCGATCTGGCGGAACCGCAGCGTGGCGATGACCATCATCGCGCCGCCCAGCAGGATGAGGAGCAGCCCGGCGATGTTGCCGACCGCCTGGTTCAAGGCCGTGGGGCGCTGGCCGGACAGCGACTGGGCGGCGACCTCAAGGAATAGGTCGAACTTTTCGACCAGGAAACCGAACGCCATGACGGCGATGGCGATCCGCACCCACGCCAGATAGGTATGTTCGTTGGTGGCACGGTCGGCGTAACGGTTAATCACCGCAACGGCGCCAGGCCAGTGTTCGACACCGCGGTTATCCTATGTTGACGTAGCAGCGATAGATCGGTTGGATCGCACCTTCAAGCGTATCGCCCGGGGCAGGCCTGTAAGGGTCTGTCCTGCCCGGGGTTCACCTGCCAAGCGACTGGCCGCTTGCGACGGAAGTTTCTATGCTCATCAGGCGGTCCATCAATCTGCCACCGGAGCGATCTGTCGTGACGAAAACTTATGTCGCGCACAGCGTCACCCCACTCTTTGACGACGCATTCCGTCACCGGCTGCTGGACCTGTTCAGGTGGCGTCGCGACGTACGCCGCTTCCGCACCGACCCAGTACCACCGGCCATGTTGGACGAGCTGTTGGAGACGGCCTGTCTCGCGCCATCGGTCGGTCTCAGCCAACCTTGGCGCTTCGTCATCGTCGAGAGCCCCGAGCGCCGGGCCGCCGTGCGCGCGAGTTTCGAAATATGTAACGCGCACGCTTTGGCCATCCAGGACACCGACCGCGCAGCCCGTTATGCGCGCCTCAAGCTGGCCGGCCTCGATGAGGCGCCCTGCCACTTGGCCGTCTTTGCGGCGGCTGATCCCGAGCAGGGCCACGGCCTGGGGCGCGGCACCATGCCGGAAACCACCGCCTATTCAGCCGTGATGGCCGTGCACACCCTCTGGCTTGCTGCGCGGGCGGCGGGCTTGGGCCTGGGCTGGGTGTCGATCCTCGATCCCGCGACTGTTATGGCGGCGCTGGATGTTCCGTCGGACTGGAGGTTCGTCGGCTATTTTTGTCTGGGGTATCCGCAAGCTGAGAGCGAGGTTCCAGAGTTGGAGCAGGCCGGTTGGGAACAGCGCCGGCCTGCAGCCAGCCGAATACTCCGGCGCTGACGACCGGCCTACTCAGCCTCTTCAAACGTCACCGCAACGTCGGCGTTGGCGGATAGGCGCACCGTCCCGTCCTCGATGTCGGCGACCAGCCCCATGGAGATGAAGTGATGACGCTGATCGCCGGAGTCCTTTTTCGTGAGCTTGAGGCGGTCGCCCTGGACGTGGTCAACCGTGCCGACGTGAACGCCATCGGCGCCGATGACGTCCGCGTGTTCCTTGATTTGGCTGGAATCTACCATGAGGGTCCTCGTTCTGAGTGGGTGCGGGTGCAAACGCGGCGACAGCCCGGGAGTCGCACGGTTCCTGCGGCTCATTGGTTGCAATCAGGCGCATTTGTCAATGACGCCGGGTGGGACGTTGCGCGGATTGGGCGGCAGGCGGCGCGTTCGTCCTGGCGTGCCGGACTGGGACAGAGCCGCGTCTGAGCGGCACCTGGACACGCCTGGAATAGCGCCGGGGCAGTCAGCACTCTATGATTGGAAGCGCATTGCCCAGCGGCGGAGACAATCACATGACGCAACTCACCGGCATCCATCACCTGACCGCCGTCACAGCGAATGCCTCGGGGAACCACGACTTCTATACCCGGCTGATGGGCATGCGGCTGGTGAAAAAGACGGTCAACCAGGACGACGTCAGCGCCTATCACCTATTCTACGCCGACGGCCAGGCGGCGCCGGGCACCGACCTGACCTTTTTCGATTGGCCGGTGGACCGGGAGCGGCGGGGGACCAACAGCATCGTCCGCACGTCGCTGCGGGTAAACGGAGCGGCCTCGCTGGCCTACTGGGACGCTCGGCTGACGGAGCTGGGTGTGCCGCACGGCCCGGTGCATGAGGCCGACGGCCGCCAGCAGATCGCCTTCGAGGACCCGGAGGGCCAGCGCCTGGCATTGATCGACGACGGCGGCGCCGGGCCGGCGCATCCCTGGGCGAAGTCCCCGGTGCCGGCAGAGCATCAGATCCGCGGCCTGGGTCCAATCACCATGAGCGTGCCGAAACTGGCGGCCTCGGACCGTTTCCTGACCGAGGTGATGGCGATGCGTGCGGTGCGGACCTACCAAGCGGAGGGTGGCGCCGAGGTGCACGTCTATGCAATGGGCGAGGGCGGCCCGACGGCGGAGCTGCACGTCCGCATCGACCCGCAGCTTTCACCGGCACAGCCCGGCGCCGGCAGCGTGCACCATGTCGCGTTCCGCATTCCGGACGCCGACTACGACGCCTGGGTCGAGCGCTACAATCGTCTGGGCATCCGTTCCAGCGGGCCGGTGGACCGCTTCTACTTCCGCAGCCTATATGCCCGCGAGCCCGGCGGCATCCTGTATGAGATCGCCACCGACGGGCCGGGCTTCGCCACCGACGAGCCGATGGAGACGCTGGGCGAACGCCTTGCCTTGCCGCCCTTCCTGGAGGCGCAGCGCGGCGCGATCGAGCGCAACCTGAAGCCGCTTTAAGGCCGCGAAAACCTACGGCAACGTTTCGGCGGGCTCACGCGCCGGCTCCCCAGCATCCGGCGCCAGCGCGGCCTGCACGGCGTCGTCCACCGTCTCCAGCCACACGAAGCGCAGCTTGTCCCGTGCGCTGACTGGAATGTCGTCGTAGTCGCGGCGGTTGCGCGCCGGCAGCATAACGGTGGTGATCCCGGCCCGTGCTGCCGCGACGACCTTCTCGCGGATGCCGCCGACCGGCAGCACCAAGCCACGCAGGCTGATCTCGCCCGTCATGGCGGTGGCCGGATTGATGGCGCGCTGCAGCAGCAGCGACGCCAGCGACATGAACATCGCGACCCCGGCCGACGGGCCGTCCTTCGGGATGGCGCCGGCGGGAACGTGGACGTGGATGTCGCCCTCGAACAGGCTGGCCTCGATGCCGAGCTGTCCAGCGCGTGATTTCAACAGGCTCAGCGCCGCCTGCGCGCTCTCTTTCATCACGTCGCCGAGCTGACCGGTCAGGATCAGCCGGCCGCCGCCGGGCATCCGGCTGCTCTCGATAAACAAGATGTCTCCGCCCACCGGCGTCCAAGCGAGCCCGGTCGCGACACCCGGCATCGCGGCACGGCTCGCCACCTCCGGATCAAAACGGCTCGGCCCCAGGATGGCCGGCAGGTCCGCCGGGGTGATGCGAATGGGGGTCTCGGCACCGCCCTCCGCCACGCGCACGGCGGCCGAGCGGAACACCGCCCCGACCTCGCGCTCCAGGTTCCGCACCCCGGCCTCCCGCGTGTAGTCGCCGATGATGGCAGCGAGCGCGTCTTCGGTGAGGTCCACCTGGCCGTCCGATAGGCCGTTCTGCGTCTGCTGGCGCTTCACCAGATAGCGCTGCGCGATCGCCAACTTCTCCTCGGCGGTATAGCCCGAGAGCTGCACCACCTCCATGCGGTCGCGCAGCGGCCCCGGAATGGTGTCGAGCTGGTTCGCCGTCGCGATGAACAGCACCCGGCTGAGATCGAACGGCACGGCGAGGTAGGCGTCGCGGAAGGTGTTGTTCTGCTCGGGGTCGAGCACCTCCAGCATCGCCGAGGCCGGGTCGCCCTGGAAGCCGCCGCTGCCGAGCTTGTCGATCTCGTCCAGCATCATCACGCACTCGCGCGAACCCGCCCGCTTGAGCGCCTGGATAATATTGCCCGGCAATGCACCGATATAGGTGCGCCGGTGCCCGCGGATCTCCGACTCGTCGTGCACGCCGCCGAGGCTGACCCGCACGAAAGGCTGACCGGTCGCGTGGGCGATACTCTGCCCAAGGCTGGTCTTGCCGACGCCAGGCGGGCCGACGAAGCACAGGATCGGCCCCTTGCCGCCGGGGTTCAGCTTGCGAACCGCGAGGAACTCCACGATGCGCCGCTTGATCTTCTCGAGGCCGAAATGCTCCTCGTCCAGCACCCGGCGCGCGGTCGCGACGTCGATCGGCGGCGTGTCGCCGAGCTTCCACGGCAGCTCCGACAGCCATTCGAGGTAGGTCCGCAGCATGCCGACCTCCGGGCTGCCCTCCGGCAGCTGCTTCAGCCGGCGCAGCTCGCGCTTGGCCTGGCGGTCGGCCTCCTCCGGCAGCCCGGCCTCGTTCAGGGCGGTCTCCAAATCCTGCAGCTCTGGCGCGCCGTCGTCGTCGCCCAGCTCCTTTTGGATGGCCTTGAGCTGCTCGCGCAGCATGAACTCGCGCTGACGTCCCGCCATCGTCTCGCGCGTGCGCTTGCCGATGTCGGCGGACAGGCGCAGCACTTCCAAACGATAGGCAAGCCGCCACAGCACGCGGTCGAGGCGGGCCGGGAGGTCGATGATCTCCAGGATCTCCTGCTTCTCCGGCGGCGCCAGGTCCAGCAGGCCGGAAACCAGGTCGGCCAGCAGTCCCGGCGGCTCGACGTTCTGGATGGTCGCAACCAGCTCCTGCGGCACCTGCTCGATCAGCCGCAGGGTCTCCAGCGCGCGTTCCCGAAGCTGATGGGTGCGGGCCGCGATCTCAGCGCCCTCCGAATCCGGCTCCGGGATACGCTCGACGTGCGCTGTCAGGGTGGGCGAGCCGTCCATCGCACCGGTAAGCCGCACCCGCCCGATACCCTGGAGGATCGCGTGGTGGGTGCCGTCCGGCGCGGTAAGATAGCGCAGCAGCCGGGCTTCGGTGCCGATGTCGTAGAGGTCGGCGAGCGCCGGGGTATCGACCGCCGGATCGCGCTGCAGCACGACGGCGACGTGCCGGCTCTCGCGCGCCGCCGCCTGCAGCGCCTCGGTCATAATGGGTCGCGTCGCGGCGATCGGGATGACGGCGCCGGGGAACAGCACGGCCTCTTGCACGGCGACGACGATCAGCGCGTCGTCGGGCAGCGCGGCGTTGGCCGGCGTGGGGGCTGGGGCGTCCACTACGGCAGCTTCCGCAGCACGACGGTCAGGCAGCCATCGACCAGGTCGCGGCGGGCGAGCTCATAGGTGCCGGGCGGCAGCGCGATGCGGCGCTCGAATTGTCCATGCGGCAGTTCCATGCGATGAATCCTTGTGTGCCCAGGCAGCACCGGAAGCCGGCGCGTGCCGACAATGGCGAGCTCGCGGTGCGAGATCACCAGCTCGACGTCCGCCACCCGTACGCCGGGCAAGGCCGCGATCAGGATCAGCTCGTCCGGCGTCTCCAGCAGATCCACGGGCGGCTCACAGCCGATTGGGGCGGGGCGGAAAAACTCGCGGTGTAGGCGGTCCGCCCGCGCCACGATGGCGAGCGCGTCGGCCCACATGAGATTGGCAGCGTTCCGGGGCACGGCGGCCTCTCCTTATCCATACAGCGCGGCACGGGCCTGGCCTGCTCGGTTCAGCAGGCCAACGCCCATGCCGGCGATGCCGTTCCTACACCCGGCAGGAATCGCCGTCCAACTGGACAACCTTTAGTTGGTGACCGCCGCGGTCGCCTTGCGGACCAGCATCGTGTCGTTCTCCCGGCTGATCTCGACCGCATCGGACGCCAAGCCCACGCCGCGCGGGGTGGAAAGCACCATGCGCTGACCCGGCGCGAGCACCGCCTCGAAGCGGACGGGCGTGCCAGCATCGCCCTGCCCCAAGGTGGCGACGACGCGGAAACCGTCGCGCTCGGCAGTGTAGTAGGCGACGCCGGTCATGGTGCCAAGGTCGATGCTCCGGCCCTCGATCGGCCGCAGCCCGTCCGCATGAGCGGCGCCGGCCGAGGCCAGCGCAAGTGCGGCGGCGAAGAAAATGTTGCGAGCGTTCATGGGTGTCTCCTGGTGCATTCGCGCCGGGCGGTGCCCGTGTTCGCGGTTGCAGCAAATATGGACGGCGCGCATCATCAGTCCAACAGATCGGATCAATGATGCCCATCGACCACATCAATCTTGGGCGCCTCGACCTCAACCTGCTCGTCACCTTCGACGCCCTGCTCACTGAGCGCAGCGTGACGCGCGCGGCGGCTCGCGTCGGGCTCGGGCAGTCGGCGATGAGCCATAACCTCGCCCGGTTGCGCACGCTGTTCGGCGATGAGCTGCTGACCCGCGGCCCCGACGGCATGCGCCCGACGCCGCGCGCCCTGGCGCTGATCGACCCGGTGCGGGTTGCGCTTTCGCAGATCCAGTCGCTGGTGTCTCGCGACGACGCCTTCGATCCCCGCACCGCCGAGCGGGTGTTCCGCATCGGGCTGCCGGACAGCGTGGAGGTGCTGCTGGTGCCTAGCCTGCTCGCCTATTTGTGCGAGTCGGCGCCGGGCGTGCGGCTGCGGCTGCACTCCACCGATCGGCTGCAGCTTTTGGACGAGCTCGACGCCGACCGGCTCGACCTCGGGATCGGCATCGGCCGGTTCACCGAGGGGCAGACCCATCACAAGCGGCGCCTGCTCTCCACCGACACATATCTGTGCATGTTCAATGCCGCCCGGGTCGGCGTGTCGCCGCAGATCTCGCTCGACGACTACGTGCGCCTGCCGCACGTGCTCACCAGCCTGCGCCCCGGCGAGCGCGGGGTGGTGGACGAGGCACTGGAGAAGCTCGGGCTGCACCGCATGGTGGCGCTGACCACGCCGCGCTTCATGGCAGTGCCGTTCCTGGTGGCGCGCGCCCCGGTGGTGACCACCATGCACGCCCGGCTTGCGCGTTTCTTTGCCGGCGAGCTCGGCCTTAGCCTCAGCCAGCCGCCGGTCGAGCTGCCGGAGGTGCCGGTCTCGCTGCTCTGGCACGCCTCCTACGACCATGACCCCGCGCATCTCTGGCTGCGCCAGACGATCGTCCGCCTTGCACAGGACGCGGGGTAGGGGTACGGCCCAGCACGACGCTTCACCTGGCACAGTGTTGGAGGCATCCATGCAAGCCATCGGTTACCGCAAGTCGCTGCCCATCACCGACCCTAATTCCTTAGTCGCCCTCGATCTGCCGACCCCGGAGCCCGGCCCGCGCGACCTGCGCGTGGCGGTGCACGCCGTGTCGGTGAACCCGGTCGATGTAAAGCTGCGCGCCGGAGCGGCACCACCAGCCGGCGAGGCCCGCGTGCTGGGCTTCGACGCCGCCGGGATTGTCGATGCGGTAGGTGCTGAGGTCACGCTGTTCCGGCCAGGCGACGCGGTGTTCTACGCCGGCGCCATCGACCGGCCGGGTACCAACAGCGCTTTCCATTTAGTGGACGAGCGCATCGTCGGACCGAAGCCGGCGACGCTGGCGTTCGACGCTGCCGCCGCATTGCCGCTCACCGCAATCACCGCCTGGGAGCTGCTGTTCGACCGGCTGGGCGTCGCGCGCGGCGAGGGCAGCCAGGGCACGCTGCTGATCATCAACGGCGCGGGCGGCGTCGGCTCCATCCTGACGCAGCTCGCGCGCAAGCTGACCGGCCTGACCGTCGTCGCCACGGCATCGCGGCCCGAGACGAGCGACTGGTGCCGCAGCATGGGCGCGCACCACGTCATCGACCACAGCCGCCCGATCGATGAGGGGCTGCACGACATCGGGCTGCGTCACGCCGAGTATGTCGCCGGGCTGACCGCAACCGACCGGCACCTGCCGGCGATCGTCAAGGCCATCGCACCCCAAGGCAAACTCGCGCTCATCGACGACCCGGCGGCACTGGACATCGTGCCGTTCAAGCGCAAGAGCGTCTCCGTCCATTGGGAGGCGATGTTCACCCGCTCGATGTTCCAGACCGCCGACATGATCGAGCAGCACCGGCTGCTGGCCGAGGTGTCACGGCTGGTCGATGCCGGGGTGCTGCGCACGACGATGACGGAGAACGCCGGGCGCATCGATGCGGAGGGGCTGCGGCGGGTCCATGCCAAGGTCGAGGCGGGCCGGAGCATCGGCAAGACCGTGCTGGCCGGGTTCTGAATGCCAGGCAGACGGGGGTAGCAACGCCGCTTCGATCCTGCCTATGGTGGTCACCAACGAAAACGGGGGAAATGGCGGATGACGATGCGCGGCCCGCATTTCACGCAGGCGCTGCGTTTTGGCGCAGGTGCGGCGGGCAGCGTCAACCGCATGCTGCGGCGGGTGTTCGACGGCGGCATGCGGCCGCAACCGGCGACGGACGGCTCGGCTGCCCCATCATTGACGCTCGACGGCGTTTCGGCCGGCTATGCGGGCCAACCGGCGATCGAGCAGGTCAGCGGCCACTTCGCTCCCGGGACGCTCACCGCCATTATCGGCCCGAACGGCGCCGGCAAGAGCACGCTGCTGAACGTGCTCGCTGGCCTCATGCACCCGCAATCCGGCAGCGTCCGGATTGAGGGTGCGGAGCCGGCCAGCATCGGCACCCTGCCGCAGGCGACAGCGATTGAGCGCGCCTACCCAATCTCGGCCCTGGAGTTCGCCGCACTCGGCCGCTGGCGGGAGTTCGGCGCGTTCGGCACGCCGCCCTACGAGCTGCTGCCCGAGGTCATGGCGGCGCTGCAGACCGTGGGACTGCCGGACAAGGCGACCGTGCCCATCAGCGACCTCTCCGTCGGCCAGTTCCGCCGCCTGCTGTTTGCCCGGCTTATTGTCCAGCGGGCGCGGCTGGTGCTGCTCGACGAGCCGTTCGCCGCCGTCGATGCGCAGACCACGGAGGACCTGCTCGCGGTGCTGCGCGGCTGGCACGAGGCCGGGCGGACGGTGATCGCAGTGCTGCACGACATCGGCCAGGTGCGGGATATGTTCCCTCTCGCGCTGCTGCTGAACCGCCGGGTGATCGCCTGGGATGCGACCGCGACCGTACTGGCGCCCGACACCCTTGCCGCCGCCGGAATGGCCAGCGCGCGATACGACCCGCGCGCCGGCCAGCTTCGCCTGGTGCCCGGCTGATGCGCGCGTTGCTCTTAGAGCCGTTCTGGACCTATGGTTTCATGCGTACCGCGCTGGTCGCCTGCCTGGGCCTCGCCTTGGCGAACGCGCCCATCGGCGTGCTGCTGCTGCAGCGGCGCATGAGCCTGACCGCAGACGTGCTGTCCCATGCGGTGATGCCGGGGGCGGCGCTCGGTTTCCTGGTTGCCGGCTACTCGGTGCTGGCGCTCAGCCTCGGCGGCATTCTGGCCGGCGTACTGGTAGCGCTGCTCGCCTCCGCCGCCATGCGTTTCGACACGGAGCGCAGCGAGGCGCCGCTGGCAGTACTCTATTTGATGTCGCTGGCCGCCGGCGTTCTGCTTGTGTCGCTGCGCGGAAGCAACATCGACCTCATGCACGTGCTGTTCGGCACGGTGCTCGCGATCGATACACGGGCGCTGGTGTTCATCGCGCTGGTCGCCACCGTCACGCTCCTCAGCCTCGCCGCGATCTGGCGCCCGCTCGCCGTCGAGGGTTTTGATCCGTTGTTCCTGCGGGCGATCGGCGCGGGCGGGACGGTGTTCCGCGGCGTGTTTCTGCTGCTTGTCGTACTGTGCCTTGTGGCCGGGTTCCAGGCCTTTGGCACGCTGCTGGCGGTCGGCCCGGTCCTGCTGCCGGCCATCGCCGCGCGCTGCTGGACGCGGACGCTGCACATCCAGGTGGTGCTTGCCGGCCTGTTCGGCGTGCTGGCGAGCGTCGCCGGGCTGCTGGCCTCCTTCCATCTCAACCTGCCGTCCGGGCCGGCGATCGTGCTGGCCGGCGGGGCGCTGTATGGCTTCTCGCTGATGGCCGCACCGCTTGGCCGACACGCCAGCATTCCCATCCTGCAACCCGCCGAGTGAGGACCAGTGCCTTGAACCGTCGCGCATTGATGCTGGCCATCCTTGCCTCCCCTGCCCTCGCCCCCTCTACCCACGCCTACGCCGCCGCGTCGCCGCCCAAGGTGGTCGCGACCTTCAGCGTGCTCGGCGACATGGTGCGTCAGATCGCTGGCGACCGCGTGGCGCTCACCGTCATCGTCGGGCCGGACGGTGACACCGAGGCCTATGAGGCCACCGCCGCCGACGCGCGTGCCGTTGCCGACGCTGACCTGCTGGTGGTGAACGGGCTCAATCCGGAGTTCGAGCCCTGGCTGCCCGACCTGGTCGCGCAGGCGCAGTTTCACGGCACTCGCCTCGTGGCAAGCGACGGGGTGCGGGTATTGAAAAAGGCCGAGGAGGGCAATGGGCGCACCGGGGCCGCAGCCGTTGAGATCGACCAGCACGCCTGGCACGACGCGGCCAACGCCGCCGTCTATGCGGCCAACATCGCGGCGGCGCTCGCCCGCATCGACCCGGCCCATAGTTCCGACTACCAGACCCGCGGCGAGGCCTATCGGACCGAGCTGCTGGCGCTCGACGGCTGGGCCAAACAGCGTATCGCGACGGTTCCGGCGGGCAAGCGGCGAGTCATCACCTCGCATGACGGCTTCGCCTATCTCGCGCGGGCCTACGCCATCACCATGGTCGGCGCGCGCGGCTGGACCAACGACAAGGAACCGACAGCGGCGCAGGTGGCGCAGCTCATCCGGCAGATCCGGCAGGACAAGATCAAGGCGATGTTCGTCGAGAACATGAACGACCCGCGGCTGATCCAGCGTATCGCCAGCGAGACCGGGGCGGATCTGAGCGGCAAGCTGTACTCGGACGCGCTGACCAGGCCGGGCGAGGACGGTGACACCTACGTCAAGATGTTCCGTCACAACATCGAAACCCTGCGCGCCGGCATGCTGAAGAACTGATATGGCGGGTTTTTCGCCCTGGGCATCGAGTGGGCTGCTCGGCGGCGCAGGCCGGCGGATCACCATTGCCGCCAGCGCCTCAGCCGCGCTTTGGCTCGCCGTGCTGTGGGCATCAATGGGCGTGGCGCCGCCCGCACTGGCGCCGCCCCTTACCGCCGCCTCGGCGATCAACGCTCCGCCCGAGCCCGCGCCCGTGAAGCCGGTGCCGCCGCCGCTGCGGTTGGTCGCTGCGGCCGGCGCATCGGCGCCCGGCGGCGGCAGCTACAGCCGCTTCGGGCTGGAGATGAAGACCATCGCAACGCCAACCAACGCGCAAGGCGACGTCGCCTTCTTCGCCAAGCTGATGCGCGGCACCGCCGAGGAGGGGCTGTTCTTGTTGCATGACGGCCGGGCCGCCGTGATCGCCAGCATCGGCGGGGCGGTGCCCGGCGGCGGCACGATCTCCGGCTTCACCGAGCGGCCAACGCCCGCCTTAAACGCCAGCGGCAAGGTCGCCTTCGCTGTCACGGTCGAAGGCGGCCGGGCCAGCGATGCGGTGCTGACCTGGTCCGCCGGCAAGCTCACCACCATCGCCCAGAGCGGCACCCGCGCCCCGGGCGTCTCCAGCGCGACGTTCTTCGACTTCGCGCCGCCCGCGCTCAACGACGTCGGCGACGTTGCCTTCCTGGCGACCCTGCGCCACGGCCGCGATACGCTCGACGGCATCTACCTTGCCGCCAAGGGGCAGCTCACCAAGGTCGCCGCCGCCGGCGATCCCGCGCCGGGCGGCGGCAGTTTTTCGGCGCTCGCGGTGCCGGTGCTGAATGTCGGCGGGACCATCGCCTTCGCCGCGGTCGTGGAGGGCGGGCCGATCCAGGGCGGCATCTTCGCCGCGGGTAAAAACAACGCATTGCGCCAGGTGGTCGGCGCGGGCAATGCGGCGCCGGGCGGCGGCGTGTTCACGCGCATCTCCGAGCATGTCGGGATCGATGACTCTGGGCGAGTGGCGTTCGGCGCATTCCTCGGCCAAGGCGGGCCGCGCGCCGGGGTGTTCACCGTCGCGGACGGGACCATCACGCCGGTCGCGCTGCTTGGCAACGCGGCACCCGGTGGCGGGACATTCGCCGCCTTCGGTGATGCGCCTTCCATGGCACCCGACGGACGCTTGGCCTTCATCGCCGCGATTGATGGCGGCTCCGGCACGACAGGGGTGTACGCCGGCGGGCCGGACGGCTTGGTGCGGGTTGCCGGCCCAGGCGACGCAGTGGCCGGCGGCCGGCGCATCGGCGACTTCCCGCTCAATGCCTCGGTCGCGGCGGGGCCACGTGGCTGGCTCGCTTTCCAGACCACGCTCCGCGACGGCGAGGACCAGGCCGAGGCCATCGTCCAGTTCGCGCCGCCCGAACGGTAGCGTCAGTTGATGTCGATGGGCGGATAGACGACGAAGGCGTTCGCCGGGGTTATCAGTTTGTGCTGGGTTCGCGTGACCGGCGGAACCGGCTGACGCATCGCCATGGCAAGCGCTAGGGGCAGCACGTCGTAGCCGTAGCGGTCGAGGAAGAACGCCACGGACCCTAGGACGATGCTGCCGCGGTTGGCGGGATCGAGCTCCTTCCGCTCCGACGCGTTGCCGTGCATGGTGCGGTCGCAGCCCTGCCCGACGATCACGACGTCGCCGGTCCGGCCCGTTGCATCCGCCGCCGCCTTGGCCGCGAGAGCGCTGGCGTCGTCGAGTGCCGCGACCAGCACCTTCTGACCGCTATGCCCGGCGAGGAAACCGCGCAGTGCCGCGTCGGCCTTGAGCGGATCGCCGCCGCTGTCGAGCCGCACCGGCGTCACCGGAACCGGCTGCAGCCCGGCCGCTATCCCGGCAATACGCTCATCGAGCCGGGTCCGCTGGGCAGGCGGCCCAAGGATGACCGGCATCACGGTCCTCCCGGCCCAGTTCGCCGCCGAGTAGCGGGCGAGCGCCTCGCCAGCGATCCGCCCGGCCGCCTCGTTATCGGCGGCATAGAGCGGTGTGCCCGGCACTGACTGCCCGACCGCGAGCACCGGGATGGCCGCCTCGCCGAGCAGCCGGCCGATCTCGGCGCTGACCGCCGCGTCCCAGCCGAACAGAATATAGGCGTCCACCCGCCGGGCGATCGCCTCCCGCGCGTTGGCGAGCGCCTTCGCACGGTCGAGCATATTGTCGTAGAATACGAGGTCGAGCGGCATCCGGCGCGCCGCGAGGGCGAAGCCGTTGCGAACCTCGGCCCCGGTGAAACCCGTACCCTCCAGCCGGGTCCCCGGATCGTCGGTCGCATTGGCGAAGGCGACGGTGGTCCGCGGCATCTCGTCCGCGCGGGCCGGGGTTGATAGCAGGGCTGCGGCCAGTAAGCTCCGACGCCGCAGCAGCGGCGCCGGCATTTCGAGGTTCTCCTGGCTCAGCGGATCGCCTCGATCGCGATGAAGTTGCCGGTGACGCCAACCGCCTTGGGCACTGTCATGTTGACGAAGAACGTCGCGCGCCCGCTTGCCTGGGCCTCCTGGGCGATTTCGTCGGTCTTGGCGTTCTCGATGATGTGGATGCCGTTATCGGTAAGCAGCGCCTGGTGCACCGGGAAGATCACGTCCGGCTCCTCGCCTGGAATGACTTCGACCGCCCAGGTGTCGGCGGCGACCAAGACAACCTTCTGCGAGATCAGCCACTTCGCAGCCTCCATGCCGATGCCGGGCTCGCCGCTGTTATACAGCGCGTTTTGCGCCGGGAACTGATTGAACAGGTCAACCCAGCCGGTATGCAGCACGACGATGTCGCCCTCGCGCAGGGTGACGTTGTACAGCTTCAGCCCGGCTTCGAGGTCGGCCTGGCTAATGACTGTCCCCTTGTCGAGGCAGGGCTTGCGGCAGGCGGCGTTCGTCTTGAGCTTGT
Source organism: Rhodospirillales bacterium (assembly GCA_025351925.1). Lineage (GTDB taxonomy): Bacteria > Pseudomonadota > Alphaproteobacteria > Acetobacterales > Acetobacteraceae > CAHJXG01. The sequence continues at coordinate 25,847 of JANXVC010000056.1, forward strand.
TGGCCGCCTGATAGACGCGCACGAGGTCGATCAGCACGCCGCGGGTCGCGAACGACTTGAGGTGGTCGAGGCCGAGCCGCGTCATGTAGTTCTGGTTGATGTATTTCCCCATGGCGTTCTGGTTGTAGTAGCAATCAAAGCGCCCGAAGTGGCCGAGGCCGTCGAGGTGGGTGCCGACGTGGCTTTGGCTGAGCCAGGTGTCCTCCATGAAGGTGGCGCCGTTCTTGCCGAGCGCGCCGCCGGGCGCCAGCGTGGTCGCGGTGAGGACCGTCTTGGTGAAGCGCGTCCCGAACAGCGGTACGCCGTCCACCAGCGGATGGGTCAGGCTGATGACCTTGCCCTCTTGGATCTCGGCCGCCGCCGCCTTCACGACCGCGGGCGTGACGCGATTGGTGGCGCCGGTCTGGTCATCGGGGCCGAACGGCGACGCGGGAACGATCTTTGAGCAGTCGCTCTGAGCATAAGCGCCAGTGCCCGCCATGACGCCGAGACACACCAGGCCAGCGATCAGCACATTTCTCATTTTGTCCTCCAGGACGTTTCCGTTGTTTGCTTCTATGCGCCGCCGATGCAGGCTGCGTCGGAACTTGTTGCTCCGCAGGAACCCTACCGCGTTAAGTTCCAAGTGTCTGGATTGGAATCATACCATTTCATCACGGCGCTGTGAGTATCCACCGTGACAATACGTAATCGCACGCATGACGTGACGAACTGAGGGAGGACGGTCGTATGGACGACATTGAGAAACGAACCATCAGCAAAGTTCTTTGGCGGCTCATTCCATTTCTGGTCGCATGCTACTTTGTTGCGTATTTGGACCGCGTCAACGTCGGCTTTGCCAAGCTGCAGATGGCCTCGGCGCTCGGATTGTCCGAGGCGGCCTACGGCCTGGGCGCCGGACTGTTCTTCATCGCCTACTTCCTGCTCGAAGTGCCGTCCAACCTCGCGCTCGACAAGTTCGGCGCGCGGCTGTGGATCGCCCGCATCATGCTGAGCTGGGGCATCATCTCCGGCCTGTTCGCCTTCATCGGCCCGATCGCGACGGCCACCGGGCTCTCGACCCAGTGGGTGTTCTACATCCTGCGCTTCCTGCTCGGCATCGCCGAGGCCGGGTTTTTCCCAGGAATCATCTTCTATCTGACGCTGTGGTTCCCCTCGGTCTATCGCGCCCGTGTGGTCTCGCTGTTCATGCTGGCGATCCCGTTCTCGTCCATCATCGGCGCGCCGATCTCCGGGGCTTTGCTGAACCTTTCCGGCGCCGGACTCGACGGCTGGCAATGGCTGTTCATCCTCGAGGCGGTACCGTCGGTCTTGATGGGCATCGCCGTCATCTTCTACCTGACGGATCGACCGTCGCTCGCCACCTGGCTCCACGGCGATGAAAAGAACTGGCTGGAGACGCGCTTAGCGACCGAGAAGACCAAGAAGGAGTCCGCCGAGCATCTCAGCATCGGCAAAGCGCTGAGCGACGGGCGCGTTTTGGCCTGCGCGTTCGTGTACTTCTGCCTGAACGCCGCGAGCTACGGGGTGGCCTTCTTCCTGCCGACGATTGTCAAGGGTTTCGGCGCCAGCAACTTCGAAACCGGCCTGCTATCCGCGCTGCCTTTCGTGTTCGGCGCGGTTGGCATGGTGCTGCTGGGCCGCAACTCCGATCGGACGCTGCGCCGCCGGGAGCACGTCTGCTTCGCGATGCTGCTCGCCACGGTCGGCGTCGGCGGCGCGGGCCTCGTCTCCTCGCCGGCCATGGTGCTGGGCCTGCTCTGCCTGGGGCTGATCTGCGTCTCCGCCATGCCGCCGCTGTTCTGGCCGATACCGAGCACCTTCCTGACCGGCACCTCGGCGGCGGCCGGGATCGCGGCCATCAACTCGCTCGGCAACCTGTCGGGTTTCGCCGGCCCCTACATGATGGGATATTTGAAGGACCTGACCGGAAATTTCACCGCCGGGCTGCTCGTGCTGGGGGGCTGCGCCCTGGTCGGCGCGATCGTCGCCATGATGCTGAAGGTCAACACGCAATTGGAGGTTGCCGGGCCGGCCAGGTCAGCACTGGCGCATTGAGTCTGCTTGCTGCTGCCGACGATCCGCCCTCCATGTCGGGGGCGGGTTCTTCTAGGATCGGCGGGCCCGTGCGGCTCAGGCGCGTGCGTCGTGGGCGGCCGATTGGTGTTCGACGCAGACCCGGTTCCGGCCGAGGTGCTTCGCCTCATACAGCGCCGCGTCGGCCCGCTCGATCAGCGACGCGGGGCCGTCGCTGATGCGGAACTGCGCGACGCCGGCCGAGACCGTCACGCTGCCATGGTCCTGCTGCGCGCCCTTGATGGTCAGGCGCTTGCCGTCCAGCACGGCGCGGATTTGCCCAGCGACGACGGCGCCGGGCCGCAGTTCGGCGCCGCTCAGGATGACGGCGAACTCCTCCCCGCCATAGCGCGCCGCGGTGTCACGGCCCTTCACGTTGTCGGCGATCACCCGTCCGACCAGCCGGAGCACGAGATCCCCCGTACGATGCCCATAGGTGTCGTTGAACCGCTTAAAGTGGTCGATGTCGAGCAGCACCAGGCACATGGCCTCCTGGTCGGTCCTGGCGCGCGCAATGGCCCGACGCAGCCGCACGTCGAACGCCTTGCGGTTGCACAGGCCGGTCAGGGCGTCCGTCGTCGCGTGCTGCTTCGCCTCCGACAAAGTCTGCCGCAGCTTGGTGATCCGGCTGACGGAGGCCGAGAGCTGCTGCTCCAGGGCGCGGTTGCGCTCGCTCGCCCGGGTCGTCTCGGCCGTGAGCACCGTCACCGCCTGCACGAGGCCGTTCATCGTCCGGTCCTGCTCTAGCCGGACCGCAACGCCAGACAGGGTATCGCTGTAGCCGCGCAGCGCCGCCTGATTGCCCGCGACCTGCTCCACGATGGCCTGGGCGGCTTTATCGAGCTGCTCCGAACCATCGGCGATGGCATCGACGTCCACCTCCTGAACCAGGCAGTCGGCGTGCAGCTCAAAAAGCTGCTCCGGCGAGGGCGGCATGCCGGTGTCGAGCAGGACACCGAGACGGTTGGACAGGATCGGGTTGCTGCCGCCGAGATGGATGAACCAGAGCTCGAAATTATGCGGGGTCGGCAGGATGTTGCGTTGCCGCAGATCCGTCCAGGTGCGGTCTGCCAGATCCCGGACCAGCGCCGCGCGGTCGGCCGTATGCGCATGGGAGCGTGCGCTCCCCAGGTATTGGCTGGACATTCGATACGATACTGCAAGACACCGGGGCTGAACAAGCGATGCGAGGGCGTAATGGAGGTTAGGGCAAGGTTTATTTTGGTGGTGACCGCGGCTCGGGTCGGCGCAGATCGGGCCGGCCACCTTGCTGAGGCGTCTGAAGGCTGCAAATAACGACGCATCGGACTGGATGAAAACAGGGAGATGTCGATGGTTTGCATCAGGCTCATGACGGCATGACGGGCGCGGAACGGACGCTGCTGGTCCGCAATGCGCGCGTGGTCGCAACCATGGACGATGCCCGGCGCGAGATCCCCGGCGGCGCCATCCTGGTGCGCGGCAACCGCATCGAACAAATAGGGCCCACCGCCGAGCTGCCGGCAGCGGCCGACGAGGTCATCGACCTCGCCGGCCACGTGGTGCTGCCGGGCCTGGTGAACACGCATCACCACATGACCCAGAGCCTAACGCGCGCGGTGCCGGCGGCGCAGGACGGCGAGCTGTTCACCTGGCTTCGCGCGCTCTATCCAATCTGGGCGCGGATGCGGCCCGAGATGGCGCACGCCGCAACGCTGACCGCGATGGCCGAGCTGATGCTGTCGGGATGCACGACGTCGAGCGACCATCTGTATATCTATCCGAACGGCTGCCGGCTGGACGACAGCATCCGTGCAGCGCGCGAGATCGGCATGCGCTTTCACGCGACGCGCGGCAGCATGAGCGTGGGCGAGAGCGAAGGCGGCCTGCCGCCCGACAGCGTGGTGGAGCGGCCGGACGCGATCCTGGCCGACACGCAGCGGCTGATCGAGACCTTCCACGACGCCGGGCGTTACGCGATGCTGCGGGTCGGCGTGGCGCCCTGCTCGCCGTTCAGCGTCAGCCGCGACCTGATGCGCGCATCCGCCGAGCTGGCCCGGCACTACAAGGTCGGCCTGCATACCCATCTGGCCGAAACCGCGAACGACGTGGCGTATTGCCGGGAGCGGTTCGGCATGACGCCGGCCGAGTATGCCGAGGACCTCGGCTGGGTCGGCGCGGATGTGTGGCACGCGCACTGCGTGCACCTCGACCAGCCCGGCATCGCGCGATTCGCCAGCACCGGCACCGGCGTGGCGCATTGCCCATGCTCGAACATGCGGCTCGCCTCCGGCATAGCGCCGGTCCGCGCCATGCTGGATGCCGGCGTCCATGTCGGGCTCGGCGTGGACGGCAGCGCGTCGAATGATTCCGGCCATATGCTGGGCGAGGCGCGGCAGGCGATGCTGCTGCAGCGGGTCGGCTTTGGCCCGGCGGCGCTGAATGCGCGGCAGGCGCTCGAGATTGCGACGCGCGGCGGCGCGCAGGTATTGGGCCGCGACGATATCGGCCACCTGGCGCCGGGTATGGCGGCGGATTTCGTGGCGTTCGACACCGAGACGATCGGTTTTGCCGGGGCGGGGCACGATCCCGTCGCGGCGCTGGTATTCTGCAAGCCGGCCAATGTGTCGTTGAGCGTGATCAACGGCCGGGTGGCAGCGCGCGACGGCAGGCTGCTCGGCGTCGATCTGCGTCAGTTGGTGGAGCGGCATAACGGGTTCGCCCGCGAACTGCTGATGGGCTGAACCGGCGGGGCATCACGGCAGGATGGCTGGGCTGACGCGATCGGCGTCGCGGGATGTGACCTGGATGCGCCAGTCGGGCAAAGCCTCCAGCGGCCGGACGGCCGGGTAGGACTGGGCGGCGCAGGTCGCCAGCCAGGTCGCATCGACGATGCTGCAGCCCTGGGCACGGAGGCGGTTGGTCAGCATCTGCTCGTTCAGGATGGCGGCTGCCTTGTCCTCGAAGAAGCCGAGGGTCTGTTCCGACAGCACGAAGCGTGAGTGCCATTCCATGCCCTGGCCGGTGCCCTCGCCGGTCAGCCAACCCAGGATATTCTGGCGGTACGACGCCGAAAGCGGCGCGGCGATGCGGAACGGCGCTGCAGGGTCACCGCTGAAGAAGCTTTCCCGGTCGATCACGCTGACGAGCGACCCAAGCAGCCGGAGCTCCATCGGCGGCAGCAGCACGAACGAGCTGCGCAGCCACGCCTGCGACCGGCGCCCGAACAACACGACCGGGCTGTTATAGTGGTCGATGTGGCCGACCGCGGCGGCGCGCCCGGCGACCAAGCCCAGCATATCGGCGTCGAACCGGTCGAGGTAGCGGACATAGAGCTGCCGGAACGCCGAGGTGGCGAGGTGGACGAAGTCGTACCCGTCCAGCCGATGGCCGAAATGCTCGATGCCGCGGTCCCAGGCGGAGAACTCCCAGGCCGAGTTGTCGCCGCCGATAAGCGTCACGCCGTGCCCAAACCGCTCCTCATGGCTCCGGTCCAAGGCATTGTCGATCATGAGCACGTCATGCGCGGCCTCCGGCATCTGCTGCGCGAACAGCGTCCGGATACTCGGCAGCGCGTCCTGATACTTGCCGGTGCCGTGCCGGGCCAGCAGCGTGACGATGCGCAGGCGTGGGGCGCTCATAGGTTGGCGGTCCGCAGCGCCTCGTCGCGGGCGCGCCAGTGCTCGATGCCGCCATGGGCTAGACGATCTTCCAGGCTATGCAGCACCGCCGCCGCCGCGTCGCGCCATCCCGTGGGCGTCTGCGCCTCGCCCAGTGCGGCGCCGAATGGCAGGCCCGGCGGGGCCGATCCCGCTAGAACTCGGCCGAGCGCCTCGACCAATGAGGCCGGGTCGTCGAATTCGATCAGGCGGCCCGGCAGGCGGGAGTGCGCCGCGATCTCATTCCACAACGGACAGCTTCGCACCAGCACCGGACGGCCATAAGCCAGGCTCTCCACGACGGGCAGCCCGAACCCCTCGTAGAACGACGGATACACGACGGCCCGGGCGGTCGCGACCAGGCGGTGCACCTCGTCCTCGGAGGTCTCGCCGCTCGGGACGAACTCCACGCCCGGGACGGCCGGCCCTCGCCCGCCCAGCACCGCGAAGGCCTGCAGCGGGAACGCCTCGCTGAGCAGGCGGAGAGCAGGCGCAATGCCCTTGTGGTCGTAATCGTTGCCGAACAGCAGGACATGCCCGCCGGCCGGCATGCTCTGGAGCCGCGGCAGCGTGTGCTCGCCGGTCAGGAAGCTTAGGTGCACCACCCGCTCCGTGACACCCGGCGCCACCGGGAAGCGCTGGCGGAAGCGGTCGCGGGAGAACGCCGAGATATAGGTCAGGATGTCGGAGTGCCGGGCGATGAGGCGCCACGCCCATTCCAGGCGCTCCGGCGCGGGATAGAGGATGTCCCAGCCGATCGTGTCGAGGATGTTGAACCCGACGACGAAGCCGTGGCGGTGCGTCTCGGCGACGGTCTCGACGGCCCAGGGCTGGTTGAGCATCAGGGCTGCGGCGTAGCAGCCGGGCGCCGTGTCTGTCAGCAGATTGAACTGGGGATAGCGTGCCGCCATCCCGTGGAACTCCATGGCCGTGGCGCTGACGAGGATGTCAATGTGCCACGGTGCTCCCAGTGCAGCGAAGCCGTCCAGCATCCCCAGCACGCATTTCGAAGTGCCGTTGTGCAGCATGGTGAGGCCGCGGCAGTCGAGCAGCAGACGGCGTGGGCCGGAGCCTGGGTAGGCGGCGCTCAGCAACGGCTCCAGCCGGCGTTGCGCCAGCCGCTCGTTCTCCGCCGCCGCACGGGACGCGTCGGGATATGCGGCCAGAAGCCCGGCAGCGTCGTCCGCCGGAAGCGCCGGATAGAGGTCGCCGTGCGCCAGGCTCGAGGCGACGACAACGCGGTTCGCCACGACGTTGCGGAACCCGCGGCGCCGGGCCTGGCACAAAGCGAGGGCCACCGCACCACGCAAGCTGCTGAATTGGTCTGCAGGGGTGATGGCGGACACGACCTCGCGCCGGATCACGGTGACCGCCGCCAGCAGCTCCGCGGTGATCAGGCTCTGCGGCAGCCGCGCCAGGGCTGCACGCGAGGTCCATCCGGCGTTCGCCTCGAATCCGGCGGTTGGCAGCGGCCAGACGCGGTCCGTCGCCGCATCGGCAAAGCGCGGCTGGGCGCTGCCGAACAGCGGGTCAAGGCCGAACTCGTCCAGCAGCGGCTGGATGACCTCGTTGCCCGGCAGCAGGCAGCCGAGGATGACGACCAGGTGCCGACGGCGGCTCGCCGCGTGGGCCACGGCGCGCGCCCAGGCGGCGATGGGCGCGCTGCCCTCGGCGTGCCGCGCCAGCGGGCCGCACGCCGGGACGTCGTGCGGCAGCGATGCAATCAGGCCGCGATCCCGCTGCAAAAACCCGCATTGCACCTCCAGCAGCCGGAGGTGCCGCGCGGTCGCCTCCGCGTCCAGCCCAATCTCCGAGAGGTCCACGAACACGTCATAATCGAAAAGGAAGGCATCCGAATTGCCAGCATGCACGCCCGTCGGCCGCTCAAATGTCATGCAGCGCCTCTGCGAGCGGCGCATAGACCACATCGGGCGAAAAGGCGTGCTGCAGCCGATCGTGCGCCTGCTCGATAGCGAACGCCTCAGCATCGACCCGGAGCAGGCGCTTGACGTGGACGGCGAAGCTGACCCAGTCGGTCGCGACGTGGCAGAAGGCGCGCGCCTCCTCGGTCAGCCCGTCCACTCCAGAGGGCCAGCAGACGACCGCGCGCAACTGGCACAGCGCCTCCACGGTCTTGATCTTCAGCCCGGTTCCGGCGACCGCCGGATTGATCACCACGCGCGCCGCCGCATAAAGCGGGACGAGCTCCTCGACCCGGCCCAGTAGCCGCACGCCCTCCGGCGCATGGTGGACCGAGTCGCCCACGGCGCCGACGACCAGGAGCTCCGCATCCGGCACGTCGCGGCGCACGAGGGGCCAGCAGAAACTGAGGAAATCGGCCAACCCCTTGACGTTCATCGGGTTGCTGGACGCCACCAGCAGCACCGCACTCCCAGGCGGCACCGCATGGACGGCTTCGGACACGGCAAAATCGACCCCGACGCTGACAACCTTGCGGTCCGGGGCGAGCCGGGCCAGGTCGCGTGCCTCGTCTGGCTGAATGCCGATCAGGATGTCAGCACGGCTCAGCAGCGCCGCCTCTTCCGGCTCCGACATGGCTAGGCCGTCGCTCAGGCCATAGCGCTCGACCTTGCTCGCCCTGGTCGAGAACACGTCGTGCGTATCAATGGCGGTGGCGATGCCGGGGTTGAGCAGCGGGAACGGGCGGGTCATGAAGACGTATTCGGCCAGCAGCAAATCCGGACGCGGGCTGTCCTGCAAGTGCAGCAGCAGCTCCACGAGCACATCGGGGCAGAAGGTGCGCAGCAGGCCAAGCAGCCTCGCCTGCGCGGGGTCGCCGCCGTCATCCTCGTTCAGCAGGGCCGGGATGTCCGTCCTGGTGCCGAGACGGAGCCCGTCTAGCAATCGACTGTCGCCCGGCAAGTGGTAACGCAGGGTTCCCGTGCGGTCGCAAACGAGCAGGTTCGGATAGGTCGCCGCCGCACTCGCCAGCTGCTGCTCGGACGGCATCTCGTGCGGCAGCGGGCACACGACCAGCAGGACATCCCAACCCTGGTCGGCGAACCAGGCGAGCAGGCGATGGATGCGGTACTCGTTGCCGGCACGCGGCGGGTAGGGCAGCACGTGGCCGACACACAGGACGAGGCGGCCGTGGCCGCGCGGCAGGGCGGAGCCAGGCGAGGCAGCCAGGGGCGCTATTGCCTGCAGCCGAAATGCCGCCGGCGCATCGTTCAATGCGGGCGGCTCCGATGGCAGCCCGGTTATCGGAACCTCAAGCTCAGTCGCCGGTGTGCCGGGAAGCGCCTTGGGAGTGCGCATGGAACGCAGCGTCAGGACGCGCCAGGCGCCACGGACCGACCGGGTGGCGACCCGCGGCACCTGCGGATAGCGGCTCAGCAAGCCATGCGCCCGGGCAACCGCCTTGGGATGCCGGGCAGCGATCCCGCGCACCGGTCCGGTCATGCGCCAGCTCGACGACGCAAGCACCGCTCTCAGTTGATGCTCGGCGCCGACCGCACGAGCATTATGCGCCGCCGCCTCGCCTTCCCACCCCGCTGCCTCGGCCTGTGCCTTGGCGAGCCGTGCGCGTAGGCGTGCCTCCAACGCCGCGAAACGCTCCGTTTGACCTTTCAGCTCGGCGCGATAAGCGGCCTCGTGCCGGGAATAGCGGTCGGCCCGCTGCTGCAGGAGCGCGCCATTCGCCGCAACGAGGCTGTCATACTCCTCATGGCGCTTGGCGAGCTGCTGACCCAGGCTGCGCGCCTCGGCCTGCGCGTGCCGCAGATCGGCCTCCCGCTGCACCAGGCGTCCGGTCAGCGACTCGATCTCGACACCGAGCGCCGTCTGCTCATTGTTGCGCTGCACGAGCTGCGTGTGCCAGTTCTGC
>JANXVC010000111.1 GCA_025351925.1 Rhodospirillales bacterium
CCCAGGGCGCGCTGGGACACACCGGAGCGCAGGGCCGTGCGCGCGGCTTCGAGGCGGTGATGAAGCAGTTTCCAAAAGTCGAGGTGCTCGACACGACGCCGGGCGACTGGGACGTGACCAAGGTGGCGCGCATCTGGGACACCCATCTGACCAAGCACCCGAAGATCAGCGCGGCATATTTCCACAACGACGACATGGCGCTGGCCGCTTACAACGTCATGAAGGCGCGCGGGCGCACCGACATCAAGATCGGCGGCTGCGACGCCATGCCGCCCGCCTTGGCCGCGGTCGCTGACGGCCGCATGCTGGCGACGGTGCGCAACCCGTCCTGCCGCATCCATGGCGGCGCCGTGATGGCGGGCGTGGCGGCGGTGGTGCTGGGCGAAAAGAGCGGCGAGGGCGGCATTCCGAAAAGCGTCATCACCGACGGACCCGTCGTTACCAAGGCCAACGCGCCGGGCATGGCCTGGATGGAAAAACACTTCCTGATTTAAGAGCCGGTCTTGATGGGCGGGCCTTTGCTGGAGCTGCGCGGCATCTCCAAACGTTTTGCTGGTGTTGCGGCATTGTCCGGCGTGGATTTCAGCCTGCGCGCCGGCGAGGTGCACGGCCTCGTTGGCGAGAACGGCGCCGGCAAGAGCACGCTCATGAAGATTATCGCCGGCGTGCACGCGGAGTACGAGGGCGAGATGCGGCTGGACGGGCGGCCGGTGCATTTCCGCTCCGCCCGCGACGCGCGGGACGCCGGGATCGGCATGGTGCACCAGGAGCTCTCGACCGTGCCCGAGCTGTCGGTCGCCGAGAACGTGCTGCTGGGCGCGCAGCCGACCCGCATGGGCGTAGTGTCCTGGCGGCGCATGCGGGCGCAGGCGCAGCAGCAGCTCGACGCGTTCGGCATTCACGTGGATCCGCGCGTCCCCGTGGGCTCGCTGCCGCTCGGCCTGCAGCAGATGGTTGAGCTGGCGCGTGTGCTGCTGTCCGGCGCGCGCATCATCATTCTGGATGAGCCGACCTCGGCCCTCTCGCCGCCCGAGGTCGAGCGGCTTTTTGCACTGCTGGCTCGGCTGCGTGACACCGGGCGAAGCACCGTGTTCATTTCGCATTTCCTCGACGATGTGCTGCGCGTGTCGGATGAGGTCACAGTTTTCCGCAACGGCCATTTGGTCGAGAGCGCGCGGGCCGCTGTGGTGGACAAGCCCTGGCTGATCGAGCGTATGGTCGGCGCCGGGCACGAGCGGCTGGGCGAAAGCCACGCCGGCAATATGCTGCTCGGCGAGCGGTCGAACGCGCCCGTGGTGCTGGAGGCCGAGGCGCTGGCGGTGCCCGGCCTGTTCGAGGACGTGTCGCTCGCGGTCCGCGCCGGCGAGATCCTGGGCATCTACGGCTTCATGGGTTCGGGTCAGCTCGAGCTGGCGCGGGCGCTGTCGGGCAAGCTGCCGCTGGGCGGCGGGGTCGTGCGGGTGGACGGCCGGACGGCGCGGCTCCGCGGCGGCACGCCAGCGGCCAAGCGGGCTGGGATCGCCTTCGTCCCCGAGAGCCGGCGCGCCATGCTGTTCGCGCTGGAGCCGGTGTACCGCAACATCAGCATCGCCATCCTGGAGCGCATTGGCCGCATCCTGCTGCGCCCGCGGGAGGAGCGGCGCATCGCCGAGGGCCACGTGCAGTCGCTCGGCATCCGTCCGCCGCTGGTGGACCGCCCGGTGGGCCAGCTCTCGGGCGGCAACCAGCAGAAGGTGGCGCTGGCCCGCTGGCTGACGCATCTGCCGCGGGTGCTGCTGCTGAGCGAGCCGACGCGCGGCATGGATGTCGGCGCCAAGGACGACGTGGTGCGGATCGTGCGCGGCCTGCGTGACGCGGGCATCGGCATCGTCGTGGTCTCCTCCGAACCCGAGACCGTATTGTCGCTGGCCGACCGCATCCTGGTGATGCGGCGCGGCGCCGTCACCCGGGAGTTCGCCGGCGAGACGGTCAGCAAGGACCGCCTGCTCGCCGCCGCTTGAACGAGGATTCTGATGACCATATCCGTCGCCGTCCCGTCGCGCGATAGCCTTGGGGCGCGCCTGCGCGGACAGCTCCGCAACCTGGCGCCGCTGGTGACGCTCGTGGCGCTGGTGGCGTTGTTCAGCTCCACCAGCCCGTCCTTCGCGACGCTGGCCAATTTGAGCAACGTGCTGCAGCAGGTCTCGATCACCGCCATCATCGCCGTCGGGCTGACCTACGTGATCCTGTGCGCCGAGATCGACCTGAGCGTCGCGAGCGTTGCCAACGCGACCGGCATTCTGGTCGCCTTCCTCACCGTGCAGGACGCGAGCGTCAACATCCCCAACCTGCCGCTGCCCGGCGCGCTGGCGATCGCTGGCGGCTTGCTGGGCTGCCTGGCGCTCGGCGCCGTCACCGCGTTCGGTGTTACCCGCATCGGCATTCCATCATTCATTATGACCCTGGCGATGCTGCAGATCGGCAACGGCATCTGCGCGCTGCTGGTACGCGGTCAGATCGCCTACAGTGTGCCGCCGGTGCTGCTGACGTTAGGCGCCGGCTCGATCGGCCCGGTGCCCTGGATCGTGGTGGTGGCCGCGCTGGTATTGCTGGCCGGGCACCTCGTGCTGACCTACACGCGGTTTGGGCGCTATATCTACATGGTCGGCGGCAACCGCGAGGCGGCGGAGCACTCCGGCGTCGGAGTTAAGGCCGTCGTGGGTGCGGCACTGCTGATTTGCGCGTTGTGCTCCGGCGTGGCGGGAATGCTGGGCGTGGCGTATTTCGGTAGTGCGCAACAGAACCAGTTCGACAACTACCTGCTGGACGCCATCTCCGCGGTGGTTGTGGGCGGCACGAGCCTGTTCGGCGGCCAGGGCGGCATCGGCAACACGATCGTTGGATTGCTGGTGCTGGGCGTGCTGAACAACGGGCTCGATCACGTACGGATGGATAGTTTCTTGAAGATCCTGATCCGCGGGCTGGTGCTGCTGCTGGCGTTGGTGGTGAATGTTTATGCGCAGCGGCTGCGGGCGAAGTATCGGAGCGCGGTTTAAAAATAGAACCTTCGGTAGTTGCGGCTGCAATAGCGAAGCCCGATGTCACTTCCATCAGGCAAGAGGCGGATCTTCGAGTTGTCACCCCGCTCGCCCACGTTCTGCCCGCCCGGCCTCAGTGGCGTCTCGCCCTTCTTCGGCGGCGGTAGCGGCACCGCGACCTTAACAATGTGCGATATCTCGGGGACTGGAGTGGTCGCCGGCCCCGAAATAGTCTGTTTTGCCGCAGCCTGTCTGCTACGGCACTGCCTTTTGCTGGATTAAGCGTTACCTAGAAATCGGCGCGGGGGAGAACGATAGAGACAGCCCATTGCTCGTCTATCAACAGGGCTTGGCCATCTGCTGCATCCTAGTAGTGCGTCTTGTGTGATTGATAGTGATGATCTTCACCGCCCCGTGGACCTCGTTCATCCAGACTTGGCCGTTGCCGATCATCACGCCCTGGTCGCGGACGAACAGGCTACCGGGCGTGGCGGCGGCAACGGCGACCATGACTTCGGGCGTGAAGACCCGTGCGTAGCCGGCGCGCAGGGTAGCGGCGTCGCAGTAAATCGTGGAACCCCTCCCGGGCGCATAGACGTGCAACGGGTAATTGATCATGGCCGCCACGGCCGCACGGTCGCCGGCGGCCAGGGCCTGTTTCAGCCTGGCAAAAAACTGCGTGACGTGCCCTGGGTCTGAGATGCCGGCGGCGGCGTACGGGTTATCGACCTGGCCGGAATCGTTGGCCAGGGCGGGGCCGGTTGCGACTAGGAGTGCGCCCAGGGCAGCCTCACTGCCCAGGCTGGAAGCAGCTTGCTGCCGCTCCGCCGTAGCCGCCTACTGCCTCGGGGTAGAGCACGGAGCGCGTTCTGGAACTGCTGCACGCGGACCGGGGTCTGGGTGGCCCACCTGGACTGGCCGGCTTCGGCCGCAGCCTGGTCGTAGCCGCCGCGCATGATGTCCGCCCACGTTCGCGTGAAGCCGTTCGGTGGCAGGTTCCAGTTGGTGCCGAGCTGGAAATTGACCAAGCCTAGTGAGTTGGGGAAGTTGGGATCGGTGATCCTAGCCTGAGTCATCTGCTGGCGTGCGGCGTCGAGGGCGCGTTCCGCTTCGCGCCGAAGGAAGGCGTTGCTCTGCGCCTGGGTGATCCTGTCACCCACCCGTAGGTTGTCTTGCGGCAGCACCTTATGGCCGACCCCCACCGTGGGAATGCCCCGAATGTCGAAGTAAACGTCGAGACGTTGCCCCTCGTGGGCGGGATCGGCAAGGTGGCGCATGAAGTCTGCGAGCTGTTTCTGCAAGGAAGCGGCTGTGTCGAAGGTGGCTGTCGATGGCAGGGTAGGCGTGCTGCCCGCCTCAGTCGGGGTACCTGGCCCGGCGAGTAGATTGGGCGCGGGGCGGTTGGGCGACGCGCCGTTAGCAGCAGGAAGCGGGCTGCCCACCCGGGTCGCGTTCGCATCGTTGGTAAAGGTATGAGCGCCAGCACCCGCGCCGCTCCAGTCCGGGAGATCATTACTGCCTAAGCCACCCCCGCGCTCAAGTCAGTATCCGTAAAGCTAATTTGATAACCTACGTTCATACGACAATTTACCGTTGTATTCACACGCCAAAATGCTACCACCTAACTCAAACATTTGCCATCGATCTTCGTCTATTTCAGCATTTATCAAACGTCCAATTTTAAGATATCCACCTAAGTCAAACACTAGATGATGGACATCTTCTCTGTACGACATTGAAGTAAGGCGTTGTCCGTCAAGATAGGCCAGCGCGGAAACAACTTTGGCGACGTCTTGATCGTCACTGTTAATCATACGGCCATGGGTCTCCAGCGTCCAATTGCTGTGCATAACCCAAAAATGCCAATCACCGATCACAGATACACGTCGGTGCTTCAGCAGATCGTGAACATTGGGAGGCTCGGCAGCACTCGTCGGCATCGGTTCGCGCACATGCAGATGTGGGGCGCCGAACTCCATGGTTAAAAAGCTACCGTGGCCGCGTCGCACATTCCAAACAAGCTGATTTGTTAAGTCAATGGGTAATGTATTCATGTTTATTGATGTCATCATACCATACAATCCAGTAAATTGTTTATCGAATAAACCTTGGCCGATCTCAAGAATTTGATGAAAATTATAATCTTCTCCACTTATCTCGTCATGAAGCCGTCGTGCCTGGCTCTTGTTTAAACCAAGTGTCCTGACAACGTCCTTGAACTGTTTATTCTGGGCCTGGTTGTTGCCAGGAGTTCCATCGTCTGCCGTAAGATGTAGTAGGTCGGTGTCAACCAGCACGCCTGGCCCGGCAAACAGATTGGGCGCGGGGCGATCGGGCGAAGCGCCGTTCGCAGCAGGGAGCGGGCCGCCCATCCCGGTCGCGTTCGCATTGTTGCTGAAGGTAGGGGCTCCAGCGCCCGCGCCGCGTGTCTGCTCATCTCCCCCGTTGATCTGGAATGTCTGGCGCTGCGCGTGAGGCGGCTTGACGTGACCCTGATGCTTGGGATTCAAAGCGGGGATGACCGAGCTTCCTGATCTCAGCTGTCTGACGCACGAGGAGAA
>JANXVC010000116.1 GCA_025351925.1 Rhodospirillales bacterium
TTCTCCTCGTGCGTCAGACAGCTGAGATCAGGAAGCTCGGTCATCCCCGCTTTGAATCCCAAGCATCAGGGTCACGTCAAGCCGCCTCACGCGCAGCGCCAGACATTCCAGATCAACGGGGGAGATGAGCAGACACCAGGACGGTGGGCGACGCCGTGGACTACATCGAGCGGGCCAGACCAGCCGTTTAGGTCCCCGCGCTGCTCAGGTCCCCGCGCTGCTCAGGTCCCCGCACTGCTCATGTCAGCGTCGCCGGCCGCTTGAGCGGTGCCTGCCAGATCGACTGGACGGGCGGATATTGCATCACCTCAAGACGGTCGAGCACGCCGTCCAGCTGTCGCCACCCTGCTTTCATCGTTGCGAGGAGTGCGGCGGCGGCGGCCTGATCGCGGCGGATGTTGGCCAGTTTCAGATGCGGTTGCCAGTAAGCCGGGCGGTATTGCAAGTGCACCGCCTGCTCCGGCAGCTTGTTGAAGATGGCGTTGTGCAGGGCCAGCAGGTCACTGGTCGGGCTGACCCGCAGGCTGAGGGTCGGCGGCCGGCCGAGGATGACGCACGGCTCGGTAAACGTTACACTCAGCGCGCCCGCGGCAGGAAGCTGCCGTGCCAGTGCCTCGCGAATGTCGTCGGGATGGATGTCGTCGGCGACAACCAACATGGTGACACAGGGCCCATACTGCGTGACGAGATCACGGTCTTCGATGCCGAGCGCGGCCAGGTCAGCGTAAACCCGCTCGATCTGCAGCGAGTTTGCGGGATCGAGCGTCAGGTTGAACGCATAGGGCACGGCGGCTCACGTTTTCCGTTCGGGTGGTGTTATGTCAACGATGCCCTAATCCATACCCCCGAACCGCTTGGTGATGCTATGCCCGGTCCAGGGCGTCACCGGCGTGGCCTGCGCGACTGAGGCGTTGGTCTTGTGCTTGGCGGCGGCGACCGGCTTGGCGGGTGCGGGGCTGGCCTTGGTCGTTGCAGCGTTGCCCGTCACCACATGCGGGTTGGCGCAGGCGTCCAGATCACGATGGTCCTCGACCCGGCCGCCGTCGAAGCCGAGCCGTAGATCCACCGGGCAGCCCGCGCTGTAGCCGATGCGCGCCTCGGCGCTGGGAGGCAGTTGAGAGCGCAGGCGGTTGACGCCAAACGAGGTACTGCCAGCGGGCGCGATCTGGATGCTGCGTATGGTGTCCGCGGCGTGGTTCACGACGGTGATCCCATGCGCCTCGGCCCAAGCTGCGCCAGGCGGCATGACGAGGCCGAGCGGAAAGCCGGCAAGCAGGGTGATGAGCGCGCGCACGGCCGGATTTCCTTTGATGCTGCTGGTGTCTATACCACCGTGCGCCATTTCGATGCGATCTGATTTGGCGGTAATCGCCAACTGGTGCCGGGTTTCCAATCGTCGATGTGGCTTGCGTTGCCAGGCCCCCAGTTGACTATAGACCGCTGCCGGGTGATGTGTATGATATGCTATGATGATACACACGAGGTAGCCATGCGCACGAACATCGATATCGATGACGGCCTCATCACCGAGGCGATGGCGGCGACTGGATTGCCCACGAAAAAGGCGACCGTCGAGGAGGCCTTGCGGCGGTTGGTTCGACGCAATCATCAGCGGCAGGCCATCGCAGACATGGCTGGGCTCGGATGGGAGGGCGACCTGGGCGCGATGCGGGAGGGCCGCGAGGCTGACCCGCAAGCGCGCCCAAAAACTTGATCCTCGTCGATAGCTCGGTGTGGATCGACAACCTGCGGGGCATCGACAACGCGGGCGTGCGAAAGCTGCGGGCGCTCGATGACGACGAGCAGGTTCTGATCGGCGACCTGATCTTGCTCGAGGTGCTGCAGGGCGCCCGGGACGAGCCGCATGCGGCGCGCATCGAGCGGAACCTTCGACGTTTCCAGATTGCGCCGATGCTCGATGCCGACCTGGCGGTGCGCGCGGCTGGGAACTACCGGGCGCTGCGCGAGCGCGGGGTCACCGTCCGCAAGACGATCGACATGATCATCGGCACGTTCTGCATGGAGCGCGGCCATGTCCTTCTGCACAATGACCGCGACTTTGCGCCGATGGTGACGCATTTGGGCCTGCAGGTCGCCTGACAGCCTCGTTGACACGCGGGCCCGTTGACACACGGCCCCTGTCCTCCCTAGCTTCGTTTTGGTTCTGCGTCATTTTGACCCGGCCAAAAAGGCAAGCTCCAAGATCTGCTAAGCCTGCACTTAGGGGGTAAACACCATGCTTCGACGCGACATGTTTTCGATGACGGCCGCCGCTGCGCTGACGGCACTCGGCGGCAGCCGGATCCAGGCGCAGGACGCAGGCATGCCCAAGCTCGCGCAAAAAACCGCCTACAAGGTCGGTTTTGCGCAGACCGAGAGCAATAACCCATGGCGGATCGCCCAAACCGAGAGCATGCGCAGCGAAGCGGCGAAGCGCGGCCATCAGTTCGTCTACACCGACGCGGCAGCCTCAGCCGCCAAGCAGGTCGCCGATGTCAACAGCATGATCGCGCAGCGCGTGGACCTGATCTTCCTGGCGCCGCGCGAGGAGAAGCCGCTGGTGCCCGCCGTCATGGCGGCCAAGCGCGCCGGCATCCCGGTGATCCTGCTCGACCGCCGGGTGGACGAGGCGCAGGCCAAGCCCGGCCGCGACTACGTCTGCTTCATCGGCTCGGACTTCATCCTTGAGGGCCATCGGGCCGGCGAGTGGCTGGTGCGCGAGATGAAGGGCCAGGCGGCGATCATCGAGCTGCTCGGCACCACCGGGGCGTCGCCGGCCAATGACCGGCACGCGGGCTTCGTGGAGGCGATCAAGGCGTCGCCGGGCATGAAGATCATCGCCGGGCAGAGCGGCGACTTCGTGCGCGACAAGGGACGGCAGGTCGCCGAGACCCTGCTTCAGGCGAACGGCGCGGCCACCGCGATCTATGCGCATAACGACGAGATGGCGATCGGCGCGCTCGCGGCGATCGAGGCCGCCGGCAAGAAGCCCGGCAAGGACATCATCGTCGTCTCAGTCGATGGCACCCGGGACGCGCTGCAGGCCATTATCGCGGGCACCATGGGCGCCACGGTGGAGTGCAACCCGAAGTTCGGCCCGAAGGCGTTCGAGACCATGGAGCGCTACGCCCGCGGCGAGGCGATCGAGCCCTGGGTGATCAACCAGGACCGCTTTTTCGACAGCAGCAATGCGCAGCAGCTGATTGCGGATTCCTACTGATCCGGACCGGGTGATCCAGGCGGGCCGTCCATAATGCTGCTGGAGATGGACGGCATCGACAAGGCGTACGGCGGTGTGCCGGCGCTGCGCGGCGCCTCGTTCGCTGTGGAAGCGGGCGAGGTGCATGCGCTGATCGGCCAGAACGGCGCCGGCAAGAGCACACTTATAAAGGTGCTGACCGGCTACACGCGGCGTGACGCCGGACAGGTGCGGTTCCGCGGCCAGGATTTTGCTCCGGCCGGCCCGCAGGCGGCGCAGGCGGCGGGCATCAGCACGATCTACCAGGAAATCAGCCTGGTCGGGCAGCGCTCGATCACCGAGAACATCTGCCTCGGCCGCGAGACTCGGCGTTTCGGCCTGCTGCACTGGCGCCGCATGCATGAGGAGGCCGCCGCCCTGCTCGGCCGCTTCGGCATCCAGGTGGATGTGCGGCGGACGCTCGCGAGCTATCCGACCGCCGTGCAGCAGATGGTCGCCATCGCCCGCGCCATCGCTTTCCAGGCCGCATTGGTCGTGATGGACGAACCAACCTCGTCGCTCAGCGACGCCGAGGTGCAGGTGCTGTTCGGCGTCATCCGGCAGCTCCGGGCCGAGGGCGTCGCCGTCGTGTTCGTCAGCCATAAGCTCGATGAGCTGTATGCCGTGTGCGACCGGGTAACGGTGTTGCGGGACGGGCGCACGGTCCAGGTGTCGCAGATGGATGGGCTGCCCAAGCTCGAACTCGTCGCGACCATGCTCGGCCGGGATCTATCCTCCGTCGCCCGCGCCGGCGCCACGGCATTCGGCGCGAAGCGCGGCCGGCACGGCGCGGCATTGCTCGCGGTGCAGGACCTGCGGGCGGGTCCGCGGGTGCAGGGCGTGAGCCTGGATGTCGGCCAGGGTGAGGTCGTGGGCGTAGCCGGCCTGCTGGGCGCCGGACGGACGGAGACGGCGCGGGCGCTGTTCGGCGCCGATGTGCGCGACGGCGGCCGGGTCACGCTGGACGGCCGGGACTTCGCGCCGCAGGGACCCGGCGACGCCATCCGCGCCGGCATCGGCTTATGCACCGAGGACCGCAAGGCCGAGGGCATCGTGCCGGAGCTCTCGGTTAGGGAGAACCTCACGCTCGCTTTGCTGCCGCGGCTCGCCCGCGCCGGGATAGTGGACGAGACCCGGCAAGCGGCGGTCGTCGCGCAATTCATCAAGCAGTTGGACATCCGATGCGCTGGAGCGGAGCAGCCGGTGGGCCAGCTCAGCGGCGGCAACCAGCAGAAGGTGCTGCTGGCGCGCTGGCTGTGCACCGATCCGCGGCTGCTGATCCTGGACGAGCCCACCCGCGGCATTGATGTCGGCGCGAAGGCGGAGATCCAGGCGCTGATCCGTGCGCTGGCCGCCTCGGGCCTCGGCGTGCTGATGATCTCGTCGGAGATCGAGGAGATCGTCGAGGGCGCGGACCACGCCTACGTGCTGCGCGACGGCCGCACCGTGGCGCGGCTCACCGACGCCGGTTTAAGCGAGCACGCGGTGATGGACGCTATGGCGCACGGCGCCCACGCGGGACTGCATGCCCCCATGCTTGACGCCCATGCTTGAGCGCGTCGCGGTGCCGGCGGCACCGCCGGTACGCCGGGTGACCGTGACCGCGCTGCTCGCCCGGCATGGCGCCGTCGTGGCGCTGGCAGCGTTGATCTTGCTGGCCTTGGTGGCGACGCCGAATTTCCTATCGATGCGCACGCTGAACGTGAACCTGACGCAGGTCGCGGGCATCGTCATCGTGGCGCTCGGGATGACGCTGGTGGTGGCGACGGGGGGCATCGACCTTTCGGTAGGCTCGCTCATGGCCATCGCGGGGGCGCTGGCGCCGATGCTGTTCCTGGGCCGCCTCGTGCCGCTGCCCGCGCCCTGGGTCGGCGTGGCGCTCGCTCTGACGGTGCCGGTGCTGGTCACCGGGGCGTTTGGCTGGTTCAACGGCTGGCTGGTCACGCGCTACCGCATCCAGCCGATTGTCGCGACCTTGGTGCTACTGATCGCCGGGCGCGGCATCGCCCAAGTCGTCACCAACGGCAACCTGCAGGCATTCCGCAACCCGGCCTTCCAGGTGATCGGTCTCGGGCGGCTGCTCGGCCTGCCGGTGCAGGTCTGGCTGATGGCGGCGCTGGTGCTGCTGTTCGCCTGGGCGATGCGCCGCACGCTGTTCGGTCGGCAGATCCTGGCGGTCGGCGGCAATGAGCGGGCGGCGCGGCTTGCCGGGGTGCCGGTGTCCCGGGTGAAGCGCCGGGTCTATGTCATCAGCGGCCTATGCGCCGGAGTCGCCGGGCTGGTGGTCATCGCGATCAACTCGGCGGCAGATGCAAACCTCGTCGGCCTGGGCATGGAGCTCGACGCCATCGCTGCCGTCGCCGTGGGGGGAACGGCGCTCTCGGGCGGGCGGGCGCGGATCGGCGGCACGTTGGTCGGCGCGCTGGTGATCCAGATGGTGCGGTACATCCTGCTGGCGCTTGGGGTGCCGGATGCGGCGGCCTTGGTGGCGAAGGCTGGGCTGATCATCGGCGCGGTATGGTTGCAGCGGCAGGGCCGGGTGGCGTGAAGGCGCTGTCGCTGGCCGGGCGATACGGCGTGGTCGTGGCACTGGCGCTGCTTGTGCTGTTTGGGGCGGCGCGCTACGACTATTTCCTAGGCGCTTTCAATGTGTTGAGCTTCCTCCGCTACAACTCGATGTTTGCTTTGGTGTCGCTCGGCATGGCGTTCGTCATCATGTCGGGTGGCATCGATCTCTCAGTCGGCGCGGTGGCGGCGCTCGGCAGCGTGGCGTCGGCGCTGGCCTCGGGCCTTGGCTGGGCGCCGGGGCTGCTGGCGGGACTGGGCGCTGGTTTATTGGCGGGGCTGCTCAATGGCGCGCTCGTGGTGCGGCTGCGGATCGCGCCGTTCATCGCGACGCTCGCGACCATGCTGGCCGCGAGCGGCTGCGCGCTGCTGCTGGCGGATAACCAAAGCGTCTCGGCGAGCTATGAGGGCAGCTTTACCGGGCTTGGCCAGGGCGACGCGTTGGGCCTGCCGATTCCGGCCTGGATCGCTCTCGGCGCCTATGCGGCCGGCTCGGTCGTGCTGAACCTTACGGGGTTCGGGCGGACCGTCCTCGCCACCGGCGGCGGTGAGGACGCGGCCCGGCTTATGGGACTGCGGGTCGATCGGGCGAAGTGGGCGGTGTATGCGGCCAGCGGTGCCCTTGCGGGCCTCGCCGGAACCATCCTTGCGGCGCAATTCGGCGCGGGCCAGCCGATCGAGGGCGTCGGCTGGGAGTTGTTCGCGATCGCCGCGGTGGTGGTCGGCGGGACGCTGCTCACGGGCGGCGAGGGTTCTGTCGGTACCACGTTGGCTGGCGCGTTGCTGCTTGGGCTGATTTTCAATATCTTAAATTTTGAGAACGGGCGCGGCTGGATCAGCCTATCGGCGTATTGGCAGTCGGTCATCCGCGGGTTGTTCCTGCTTGTCGTCGTGGTCATGCAGGCCAAGCTGGCGGGGCGGCCTGTGCCGCGGGATGCCTGAGTTCGCCGTAGCCGGTGTTTCAAGGCCAGCGCCGAACTGCATCTTTGCTGGAATGACAAGCATAGAACGAACAATGCTTGTCTTTGCAAGAAAAAATGTTATTTTCTGAAAAAAATATTTCGTTTTATTAGTCCGAGGCTCGTCTTTAGTTTCGACTATACGATAAATTTTTTGCTTCGGCGGACGGTCATCCCTTTAGTTGATTGTCATCCTACCCTAAACAATTTGGCCTATTGCAACATGGGAGTAATGTGTCTCATATGTTGCGATGAACGAGATATTTTGGGACGAACGGATAGGGTTTCGGCAAACGTTTTGCTTTGGTCTCGAACCATGATGCGCACGGTCTCGGAAAAAAAGCGGACGGAGATGCCGCAGATCCGCCTGTTCGTGCTCGGCCTGATATGCGTGGTTGCTCTTGTTTCGGTTGATACGTTCAACTCGCAGATCTCCGGAGTTTCCGATACTCTGGCCACCCAGCAAG
>JANXVC010000139.1 GCA_025351925.1 Rhodospirillales bacterium
GTCCTTCTCCTCGTGCGTCAGACAGCTGAGATCAGGAAGCTCGGTCATCCCCGCTTTGAATCCCAAGCATCAGGGTCACGTCAAGCCGCCTCACGCGCAGCGCCAGACATTCCAGATCAACGGGGGAGATGAGCAGACACAGAAAATCAGCATGGAGGATGACGTTTATGGCACAAACGTTCAATCGCCGCCGGTTCTTGCAGCGATCGGGCATCGCAGGCAGTTCGTTTTTGGCCTGTAGTATTCCGTTCGACCGATCCGCAAGCGCAGCACAGGCAAGAATCAACGTTCCTACGGTTGAACAACTCATCATTCGTCAGGTCACGGATGGATCGCACGATGTCTTTCTCGACGGAGCCGAGTACTCTGGCCTCACGGTAGGCCGAACTGGCCCACTCGGCTCAGTGGGAAAGACGCTGGAGAGCGAGTGGGGGTTGGCACTGCATCTCGAATCCAAAAAGGGACAGGAGACGCGGCGCTACCTGTTAGATTTTGGCTTCATGCCAACGACCTACCAGAACAACCTATCCATCCTGAACATCGATGTCGCGCAGATTGATGCGATGATTGTCAGCCATGGCCACTACGACCACATCGGGGGTCTCACAGGCTTCCTTGAAGCACAGCGACCGCTGATGCGGAAGGACTTGAAGCTCTACCTGGGAGGCGAAGACGACTTCTGCAACCGCTTCAATCGCAGGGCAGACGGGTCGCTCAGCAATTCTGGCTTTGCGTTAGATCGCCGCAAGCTGCGGGCCATGGATGTGGAGCCAGTGATCTCCGAAGCTCCCATCGTCATTGAGGATCATGCGTTTACAACCGGAGCCGTGCCGAGGACGAGCATCGAGCACGTTTTGCCACAAACGCTTGTAAAGTTTGGCATCCAGGATAGCTTGGGATGCGACCCAAAGTCCTACGCCGACCATCACTTCACGGACGCAGAGCTTGCTGGTGCCGCAGTGCCCGATCAGCACTGGCACGAGCACGCGACATGCTTCCGTCTAGGCGACCGAGGACTTGTCGTCATCAGTTCATGCGGCCATGCAGGCATCATCAACACGCTTCGCCGGGCACAAGAGGTTAGTGGGACCAAGAAGATTTATGCGCTTGTCGGCGGGTTCCACCTTGCCCCTGCGCCGGACGACTATCTGCGCCAGGTAATGGCCGAACTGAAGACATTCGACATCGAGCATGTTTTGCCAATGCATTGCAGCGGGGCCAACTTCATCGACTTGGCGAAGAAGGAAATGCCGGAGAAGCTGGTGCAATGTACAACGGGGAGCAGCTTCAACTTCACGGCATAACCACCACAGCGCCGGCCGACGTTAGTGGTCGGCAGAATTTTCGGCGGTTTGGGCTTACACCTCCATGGTGATGGCATGCTCACCCCAGGGCAGGTCGGCCAGGGTTCGTTCATAGCGGCTATGAGTTCGCCTGGACTGTTTGCTGCAAAGGGGACACCGCGTCTGATAGGGCCGCGAGCGGAGGGTGGCGGTGATCGAGGCAGGGGCGGGCTCAAGGCTCCAAGTTTCAGGCCGGACCGAAGCCGGGTCCGGCAACAAGCGAGAAAGGAGATTCCTCCATCCAATATGGTAACGCCAGCGCCCCGTTCACCAAAAGCTGCCAAGAGCCCACATTCTGTGAGACGTGAACCGAAGAACTTTATTCAAAACCATAAACATGGAGTGCTTGTTGGCCTTGGAACAGGTAGTTCCCTTGAAAGCGAATATTCGGATCAACAATTTGCAAAGTCGGGATCTGGCGCAGGATCTCCCTGATCGCAATAAGGGATACGGTCTCGGCGAGCCGAGAACCTAGGCACCGGTGAATTCCTAGACCAAAGGCAAGATGATGGTTGGGTCTGCGACCGATATCAAGCTGCTCAGGTTTTCGGAACATTGCAGGGTCGCGATTCCCAGCCGCAAGGCAAATCGATACTCGGTCACCCTTCCGAATTACTTTTCCAGCAAAAATCAGGTCGTCTGTGGCTGTTCGGAGAACACCATGCAGTGGACTGGCATATCTCAACAACTCCTGTATTGCAGCAGACCAAAGGCCGGGATCTTTACGTAAAATCTCAATTTGATCGGGGTTTTGCAATAGAGCCAAGAGGCCATTCCCAATTAGCCGCCATTATTCATCAGCCCGGAGCGATACCTTGCTGAGACAGGCGTTTCTCGCGTGATGGTTGTGCGGGCGTGCGGGATCGCTGCCACCTCGGGGATGGCATGCTGTCGGCTCGGTTCGGCGGCGCTGGGGGTTGACGAAACGAATGACGGCGGGGCGCGCTGCCCCGCAGTTCAGCTGATCAGGCGCGGCACGCGACCGAGAACGAAGGCCAAGATGGACTGGCACGGTGCGGTGCTGGGCAGGTGCAGCTTGACCTGGGTCTTCATCTCGACGACGCGGACGGCGAGCTTGATCAGGTGCAAGCGCAGGGTGTCGAACTGGGCGGTGCGCCACGACGAGCGGCGCGGCATGAGCGTGCGCAGGCTCCACACGAGCCAGTAGGCGGCCCCGTGCAGGAACAGGCGAAACTGGTTGGCGGTGGCCTTGGTGCATGAAGTGCGGTCGGCGGCGAGGTGGCGCTTCCAGCTTTTGATGTGGTTTTCCGCCTGTCCGCGCGCGCAATACCGCCGCTCGTAGAGGGCGCGGGCTGAGCCGCTGGGCAGGCTGGTGACGATGAAGCGCGTGTCGGTCCCGTCGGGCCCGGCCTCAACGCGGGCGATGATGCGCTCGACCCGATCCCAGCTTGCGGCAGCGTCGTAGAACTCGGTGAAGCGGCGGAGCTTGGCGCGGCCGTCCGAGGCGGCAAAGCGGGCAGTGGTGCTGGCCTCCAGGCGCTCGACATGACGGCGCAGCGTGCTGGTCGGCGCGACGCCGAACAGATAATCAACCTTGTTCGCCCGGCACCAGCGCAGCACCTCAGGCGCGCAGTAGTGGCTGTCGGCCCGCAGCAGGATCTCGACCCGGGGCCAGTTGGCGCGAATCTGGCGCACGAGGCGGCGCAGGAAAGCGCGGATCTCGCGTCCACTCGGCCGCTTGGCCGGGCGCAGCACGGCGGTGACGAACCGGCCGTCGCCGTCGAACACCACGATGGGACAGCCGCGAACCGCAACGCGGTTCCGGCGAGGAAGCCGTATTCGTCGTAGTGCGCGTTGAACAAGCGCATCTGCTGCCCGCCATGGACGGCGTCGAACGTGTCGTCCACGTCCAGCACGATCCGGCGCGGCACCTGGCGGAATGACGCGCAGTAAAGATCGACCATGGTTTGACCCATGCGCAGCAAGGCGCGCGTGTCAGGCAGGTTCTCCAGGCGCGAGATGGTCGGCTGCGAGCACAGTGCCGTCTCGTCCCCAAGCCGTTCCATGGCGAGCTTGAACATCGGGTCCGTGCGCAGCCGGTCGGCATCGTTGCCGTCCTCGTAGCCGGCCGCAATCTCGGAGGAAGCGGAGCTTCGCTCCATCAGCAGTCGGAAGCGGATGATCTCGTCGAGCCCATGCACGACGCGCCCCGGATCACGCGGGTCCATGATGCAGGCCGCCAAGCGTCCCGCGACATCGAGGCGCTGCTCCACCTCACGCAGCACCAGCAATCCTCCGTCGGATGACAAATGGCCGCCGTCGAAACGGGCGATCACGGGCTTGCCGCTGACCGGTGTCAGGCCAGGCAGTGCGGGAGTAAATACAACCTTGGCGGGCATGGCGCTCCGGATCTGTAGAATTGGCATCGAGAACCAAATTCTAAGCCAGATCAGAAGCTTGTACTATGCCCGCCAGCCATCAAGAATTATTCAGGTTAGCTGCTTGCGGACCTGTGCCGAGACCACGGTCTCGCCGGGCCCTGCCAGTGTGCTGAGCCGCTCGGCCAAGTTGACGCCGTGTCCGAAGAAGTCGTGCTGCACGACGAGCACGTCGGCCACCTCGATGCCGATGCGCAGCAGGATGTGGCCGCTCGACGGCTGGCCGAGGTTGTCACGATGGCACGCGTGCTGAAGCGCGAAGGCGGCGGCAAGCGCGGCCGAGACGTAGTCGAATTCCAGCAGCAGGCCGTCGCCGAGGTTCTTCACCAAACGCCCGCCGCACGCCGGCAAGACGTCGAACTCGAAGTGCCGGATCAGACCGAGCCAGCGCGCGAGGGTTCCGTCCTCGTCCTGCTCATACAGGCGCACAGACTCGACGATGTCCGCCAACAGCAGCGCCCGAGTCGCGCGGGTGAAGCAGTGTCCGTGCAGCCCTGAGGGACGGTCGCCGCACGGCAGCGGCTGCGAGCGAGGTTGCCCGTCGCGGGTGCGGGCCGAGCCGATTAGGCCATCGTGAAGCGACATGGCAGCCCACCACCTTGATGTGAGGCGTGCCACGTCTTGACGGAGGCCGATACCGGGACAAGCGGCGGCATCGACCCGGTGTCTGCTCATCTCCCCCGTTGATCTGGAATGTCTGGCGCTGCGCGTGAGGCGGCTTGACGTGACCCTGATGCTTGGGATTCAAAGCGGGGATGACCGAGCTTCCTGATCTCAGCTGTCTGACGCACGAGGAGAAGGA
>JANXVC010000141.1 GCA_025351925.1 Rhodospirillales bacterium
GAGGACGAGGGGCTGTTCGCCGTGCAGCACCGCTACTGGATGGACACCATGCAACGCGCCTTGGCCAAGGACCGCATCTCGCTGGCCTGAGCCGCGCCGCACGCATCCGAACCAGCGGGGAACTACTCCATGCCCATGACGATCGAGGACGTACGCCAATTCCTCTACCGCGAGGCGCGCTTCCTCGACGACAAGGAGTGGGACGGCTGGCTGGCGCTGTATGCGGCGGACGCGCAGTTCTGGATGCCGGCCTGGGACGACGACGACAAGCTCGTCAGCGACCCGGCGCGCGAGGTTTCGCTGATCTACTACCCGCACAAGGGCGGGCTGGAGGATCGGGTTTTTCGGATTCGCACCGAGCGATCGAGCGCCACCAGCCTGCCAGAGCCGCGCACGTCGCACAACGTCAGCAACGTCGAGATCATCGAGCAAAGCGAAACGGTTTGTAAGCTGCGGTTCAACTGGCTGACGCTTAATTTCCGCTATAAAACGACGGATACCTACTTCGGTACGTCCTACTACACCCTCGACACCTCCGGCGCGTCGCCGCTGATCAAGGACAAGCGGGTCGTGCTGAAGAACGACTACATCCATCATGTCATCGACGTCTATCATATCTAGAGGCAGCATGGGCCACACGGTCGCGCTCAACTTCGAGGACGGGGTGACCCGCTTCATCGACTGCATGGGCAATGAGACGGTCGCAGACGCGTCGTATCGCGTCGGCATCAACATCCCGCTCGACTGCCGGGACGGGGCATGCGGCACCTGCAAGACGTTCGTCGAGTCCGGCGCTTATGACGGCGGCGACTACATCGAGGACGCGCTGACCGACGAGGAGGCGGCGCAGGGGTATGGCCTCGCGTGCCAGATGCGGCCCAAATCGGATCTCGTGCTGCGCGTCGCTGCCTGCGCAGACGCCTGCAAAACCCGGCCCGCCACGCACGCAGCCGAGATTGCAAGCCTCACCCGGCTTTCGGACAGCACGACGGTGTTCTCGGTACGCGTCGGCGCCGGGCCGCTCGCCTTCCTGCCGGGCCAGTATGTCAACATCCAGGTGCCCGGCAGCGAGCAGCAGCGCTCTTACTCCTTCAGCTCGCCGCCGGGCGCGTCGGAGGCCGAGTTCCTGGTGCGCAACATCCCCGGCGGCCTGATGACCAGCTTCCTCGAAGGCGTCCAGCCCGGTGCCTCGCTGAGCTTCACTGGCCCGGTCGGCAGCTTTTATCTGCGAGATGTACGGCGTCCCGTGCTGATGCTGGCCGGCGGCACTGGGCTTGCGCCGTTCCTGTCGATGCTGGAGCGCCTGGCAGCAATCGGGACAGCGTACCCGGTCCATTTGGTGTATGGCGTAACGCACGACGCCGACTTGGTGCAGGTGGACCGGCTGGAGGCCGTTGCCGCCCGGCTGCCCAGTTTCACCTTCGAGACATGCGTGGCCGACGCTGCCAGCGCCCATCCGCGCAAGGGCTACGTCACCCAGCATCTCGACGCCAGCCATCTGAACGCCGGGGACGTCGATGTCTATTTGTGCGGGCCGCCCGCCATGGTCGAAGCCGTGCGCGGCTATTTCGGCGAGCAGGGCATCGCACCCACGAGCTTCCATTTCGAGAAGTTTTCACCGAGCGGCGTCGTGACGGGCTCGGTCTAGGCGACATGGTTGGCGCGGCTACCTGGCCTGGCAGATTTCAAGGCAAGGTCGCCGTCGTGACCGGGGCAGCACAGGGCATCGGGCGCGACGTGGCGCTGCGCCTGGCACGGGAGGACGCGCGCGTTGTCCTGGCTGACCGGTCGGACCTGGTGCACGAGGCGGCGCGCGAGGCGGGCGACGCGCTCGCCGTGGTGGCGGACATGGAGCGTTATGCCGACTGCAGTACCCTGATGGCGGCCGCACGTGATCGGTTTGGGGCCGTGGATATCCTGGTCAACAACGTCGGCGGCACAATCTGGGCGAAGCCGTTCGGCGAATATGCCGAGGCGGAGATCGAAGCGGAGATCCGCCGTTCGCTGTTTCCAACGCTGTGGTGTTGCCACGCAGTGCTGCCGGTTATGCTGGCGCAGGGCGGCGGCGCGATCGTCAACGTGTCCTCGGTCGCGACCCGAGGGCTGAACCGGGTACCGTATGCGGCGGCGAAAGGCGGGGTGAACGCGATGACAGCCGGGCTGGCCTGGGAGTACGCGGAGCATGGCATCCGGGTGAACGCCGTCGCCCCCGGCGGCACCGACGCACCGCCCCGCCGCATCCCGCGCAACACGGCATCGCCGACCGAGCAGGAACAGGCCTGGTATCGGCAGGTGGTTGACCAGACGACCGCGTCGAGTTTCCTTAGGCGCTACGGCACGATCTGCGAGCAGACCGCCGCCATCCTGTTCCTGGCGTCCGACGAGGCGTCCTACATCACCGGCGTCACCCTGCCCGTGGCAGGCGGCGACCTGGGCTAACCAAATAGCAAGGGAAGAACGCTATGACACTCTCCATCCTCGAAAACAGCCCGACCAAGGACCTCCTATCCAAGCTCAGCGGCCTCGACGGACCCGGCGGCAATGAGCGCCTGAAGCACGTCGTGCAGCGCGTGGTCTCCGACATGTTCAAGACGATCGAGGATTTTGATATCACGCCGGTCGAGTTCTGGGCCGCCATGAGCTACCTGACCGAGGTCGGCCAGCGCAACGAGTTCGGCCTGCTGGCTCCGGGCCTGGGCATCGAGCACTTCTTCGACCTGCGCATCGACGAGCAGGAAAAGCAGGCCGGGCTGGAGGGCGGCACGCCGCGCACCATTGAGGGGCCGCTGTATTTGGCCGACGCGCCCATGTCGAAGGGCGAGGCCCGGCTGGATGACGGCAACGAGCAGGGCGAAGTGCTGTTCATGGAAGGCCAGGTGCGCGACACCGACGGCAAGCCGGTCGCCGGCGCGGTCGTCGATGTGTGGCACGCCAACACGCTCGGCGGCTACTCGTTCTTCGACCCGAGCCAGCAGCCCTGGAACCTGCGCCGCCGCATCGAGACCGACGCCGAGGGCCGCTACCGCTTCCGGTCGATCCTGCCGGCCGGCTACGGCTGCCCGCCCGACGGGCCGACGCAGAAGCTGCTGACCCAGCTCGGACGGCATGGGCAGCGTCCGGCGCACGTGCACTTCTTTGTCTCGGCGCCGGGCTATCGGCAGCTCACGACGCAGATCAACATCGCCGGCGACAAGTTCCTGTATGACGATTTCGCCTTCGCGACGCGGGACGAGCTGATCCCCGCGATCACACGTCACGCGGATGGGACAGATCCAAAGATCGAGGGGCTGAACGCGCCATACTCGGAGATCAAGTTTGACTTCACGCTGAACCGCGAAGTGGCCAGCCTGCCGGACACCGTGGTGGTGCGCGAGCACGCCAAGGCGGCGTAGGCTTTTGCCGGACCCGCTGCACGCCGTCCCGGGCAACCTCGCCCGGGACTTGGCGGTTGCCTCGATCACCAGCACGATCGTCGATGTGCCCACGGTGCGGCGGCATAAGCTGTCCAACACCTCGGTCACCGCGCAAAGCTACGTCATCGTGCAGGTCCGGCTGGCGAACGGCGCGGAGGGCATCGGCGAGGCCGCGACGCTCGGCGGACCGCGCTGGAGCGAGGAGAGCGTCGAGGGCATCAAGGCCACGATCGACGCCTATCTGACACCCGCGCTGCTCGGCCGGCGCGCCGACCTGATCGAGACCGCGGGCGCGCAGATGGATCTCGCGGCCAAACGCAACAACGCTGCCAAAGCGGCAATTGAGACGGCGCTTTGGGACGCATTCGGCCGCACGCTCGGCCTCCCGGTAACGACGTTGCTGGGCGGCGCCGTGCGGGACCGTGTGCCGGTGCTGTGGACTCTGGCATCCGGTGATCCCGTCCAGGAGGTCGAGGAGGCCGAGCGCAAGCTGGAAGCCCGGCTGCATCGCATTTTCAAAGTCAAGATCGGCGCCTTGGAGCCTACTGCCGACATGGCGCGCATGCGGCACTTGGCGCAGGCGCTGGAGGGCCGGGCCGAGCTGATCGTCGATGCCAACCAGGCTTGGGACGAAGCGGTTTCGGCCCGCTGCCTGCCGCAGCTGGACGAGATGGGCGTGCGCCTGGTGGAGCAGCCGGTGCCGGCCTGGAACCTGCCCGCCATGGTCCGGCTGCGCGCCCGCCCGCACACGCCACCGCTGCTGGCCGACGAGTGCGTGTTCACCGTGCACGATATGCTGGCCGTTGGCGCGGCCGGAGCGGCGGACGCCGTGTCGCTGAAATTGGTAAAGCATGGCGGCCTGCTTGCGCTGAAACGCGTCGCCGCCGTCGCCGAGGCAGCGGGCATTGCGCTATATGGCGGATGCCTGCTGGAAAGCTCTGTTGGCGCCGCCGCGCACCTGCAGGCGTTTGCGACGCTGCGCGAACTCGCCTGGGGCTGCGAGCATTTCGGGCCGCAGATTCTGGTCGGCGACCTGGTGACCGAGCCGTTGCGCTTTGAGGATTTCCATGTCCACCTGCCGGCCGGCTCCGGCATTGGGGTCACGCTGGACCCGGACAAGCTCCGCGCCCACACGCGCGCATAGGGACGGAACAATGCTTTATTGCGTGCAGATGGACGTCCGGGTGCCGCACGACGTGGACCCGGTCGTGTTCGACCGACTTAAAGCGGAAGAAAAAGCTCGATCCGAGGCACTGCAGCGCAGCGGCAAGTGGCGGCATCTATGGCGTGTAACCGGACGCTACGCCAACATCAGCGTGTTCGACGTGGCGAGCCATGACGAGCTGCACGCCATCCTGTCCGGGCTGCCGCTGTTCCCGTTCATGGACATCACCGTGACCCCGATTGGCCAGCATCCTTCGGCCATCCACCAGGAGTGACGGCCGCCGGCGCGATGCCACTGCTGTTCGTCGGCATCTGGGCGACCGGCTTCATCGTGGCGCGGCTGGTGGCGCCGCACGCGGACCCACTGACCTTCCTCTCGATGCGCTTCGTGCTCAGCGCGGCTGCGTTCGCCGGCATTGCCCTGGTCGCCCGTGCCGCTTGGCCCCGCGGCCTACGCGGCTGGCGTGATGCGTTGGTCGCTGGGGTGCTGATGCAGGGGATCTATCTTGGCGGCGTGTTCTGGGCGGTGCGGCACGGGTTGCCGGCGGGAATCTCGGCGCTGATTACCGGGCTGCAGCCGCTGCTGACGGCGCTGCTGGCGTTTCCGTTGCTGGGCGAGCGGGTGGGCGCGCGCCGCTGGGCCGGTATCGGCCTCGGCTTCGCCGGCGCATTGCTGGTGCTGCAGCCGCAGTTGCGTCCTGGGTCCAGCGGCGCGCTGACCGGTCCTGCGCTGCTCATGCCGCTGCTGGCGTGCGGCGCCGGCATGGTCGGGATGACGCTCGGCACCATTTGGCAAAAACGCACGGCGTCCACCGCCGATTTGCGCACCAACGCCGCCGTGCAGTTCATCGGCGCCGGCGTGGTCACCATCCCGGCGGCGTTGTTGACCGAAGCCGGGCGGTTCGACGCAAGCTGGCAGGCGTGGAGCGGGCTTGCCTGGGCGGTGTGCGGGCTTTCGCTCGGCGCGATCTCGCTGCTGCTAGTGCTGATTAAACGCGGCGCGGTGGCTGGCGTCGCCGCGCTGTTCTACCTGGTGCCGCCCGTTGTGGCGGTGCTGGCTTTCACATTGTTCGGCGAACAGCTCTCGCCGCTGCAGGTCGCCGGGATGGCCGTCGCCGCAGCCGGCGTGGCCGTCGCCAACCGCGGATGATCGCGCATCGGGCCGCCGGTCAGCCCTTGGAGCCGGGTGGCTGCCTCCGGACATGCAGCGACGACACAGGAGATTTATGTTTCGTTAAAGCAAGCAAACACTCTTGCACACGATATCGTGATGTGTTTACCTCACAATATCGTGATCGAGGAGATTTGACATGCAAACCGCTTTCAACAGCTCCGTTTTCATCAAGGTGGCCCTGGCCATCAAACAGGTCATGCACACCGAGACTGCAGACCTTTTGCAAACGACCCGCCTCGTGGATGATCTGGCACTCGGTCGTTTCGGTCGCCTAAAGCTTGCGGTTTGCCTTGAAGAGCTTTTTGACATTGAGCTGCAGAACAACGCCGTCGAGCAGTTTGATACCCTCGGGGATATCGTCAGCTATCTGAGCTACCGATATTTCAGGGACATCGATTCGACGGCGCTGACCATAGCCGCCTGAACCAGCCTCGCCGTCAAGCGCCGGGCATAACAGATTGCAAGCCGCTGGGACCGGCGTCTGCCGAACCATCGAGAATTGGGCAATGCGACCGCTGATTGGCAAGATGGCGCAAGGCGCTGCTCATTTCGGCAGTAGCGCGAGCCTATTTCTCCAGTTGGGCGGCAT
The DNA here is from genome assembly GCA_025351925.1 of Rhodospirillales bacterium. Taxonomy (GTDB): domain Bacteria; phylum Pseudomonadota; class Alphaproteobacteria; order Acetobacterales; family Acetobacteraceae; genus CAHJXG01. Next base: position 6,341 of record JANXVC010000141.1, read on the forward strand.
GCGCCGAAGCGAGGCGCTTCAAGTCAGCACTGGCCCGGACCTCATCGCGCCAAAGCGTCAAAAGCTTACGCATCTGCGGGACGGAGAAGCCCAGGGATCGCGCCCACCGCAGGAACCGCAATGCCTGCACGTTGCCATCGGTCGGAATGCGCTCGCCGGCGCGGACCACCAGCATGTCGCCGGGGCACAGTTCGGCGCTTGGAAGTTATGCTCCACCCGTCTCTTCGATTTCGCACATGGTATCGTTCATCGTGGTAGGGTGGAGAGTGCGCATTGTCAGCGTCCTGGTCACGGCCGTATGGTCCAAGCCACCCTACGAAGGTGGATAAAGCCGACAACGGGTTGAAGACCGACATTCGTGGCTGAGATTAACGAAGCAGCGGGACCGGCCATTGGTCTCCTCCTGCGCCCAGACGTTGGATTGCTGCTCATTACTGGCTTGTCGCTCGGCGTGAGCTTCGCAGCGACCGCAATCGCCGGTCTGGTCGGCTTGCCATTGGGGGCTATGCTCGCGCTCTATCCGGTGCCAGGCCGGCGGGCGCTAGTCTTGCTCGCCAATGCCCTGCTGGGTTTGCCGCCGGTCGTGGTTGGGCCGGCGCTGTATCTCCTGCTGTCGCGCTCGGGACCGCTCGGCGGACTCGGCCTGCTTTTTACGCCAGCCGCCATGATCGCGGCGCAGGCGTTGCTCGCCTTGCCCATCGTCACCGCACTCGGCCACTGCACGTACGCCGCGCTCTGGCGACGCTACGGCGATGATTTCCTGGCGCTCGGCCTCACCCGCCTGCAGGCCATGCCGCATTTGCTCCGCATCAGCCGCGACGAGAGCCTGACCGCAATACTGGCCGGGTTCGGGCGATCCATCTCCGAGGTCGGCGCGATCCTGATGGTCGGCGGCAACGTCGCCGGCTACACCCGGACCATGATGACAGCGATTACCTTAGAGACAAGCAGGGTCACCTGGCCTACGCGATGGCCCTCGGTTTTGTGCTGATCAGCATCAGCATCAGCGTCGGCGTCAGCAGCGCCGCGTTTCTATTATCCAGCCGCACGCGCGAGTGGCGGAAGCAGGTCCCAAATTGATGCGCCCGCCCGATTGGCTTGCGGCGGCCGGGCTGTCCGTGGTCCTAGCTGCGGCGCCCGCGTTTGCGCAGCCGTCAACGAAGACATTAGTGCTGGGCTCGACCACGTCGGTGGAGAACAGCGGGCTGCTCAGCCATATCCTGCCCCGATTCACCGCACTCACCGGCATCGAGGTCCGCGTGGTGGCGCAGGGCACCGGCCAGGCGCTCGCCACCGCGGCGCGCGGCGACGTGGACATCGTGCTCGTGCACGACCCCGAGGCCGAGCAGCGCTTCATGGCCGAGGGCTATGGCGTCGAACGGCATGAGATTGCCTGGAACGACTTCGTCATCGTCGGTCCAGCGTCGGACCCGGCCCGTATCAGCGGCGGGCATGACGCGGCGGCGGCCCTCCAAGCGATCTGGACGGCACGGGCGCCCTTCGTCGCGCGCGGCGACGGCAGTGGCACGAGCGCCCGGGAACGCCAACTCTGGCGTGCCGCCGGACTTGAGCCATCGACGGCGCCTGGCGGCTGGTATCGTGACATCGGGGGTGGGATGGGCGCGGCGCTGAACGCCGCGGCCGCGATGGACGGCTACACGCTGACGGATCGCGGCACCTGGCTGGCGTTCGGCAATCCTCGGGACCTGTGCATCCTGATCGAAGGTGCGCCAAACCTGATCAACCGTTACGATGTGATCCTGCTCGCACCGGGCCAGCATCCTGCCGCTTCGAACGACGCCGCGCGGCAGCTTGCTGACTGGCTGGCATCCGCGGATGGACAATCGGCGATCGGCGGCTATGCTGTCGCGGGCCAGCAGCTTTTCCATCCGTCGGCCGGCACGGTCCCGTAGCAGCCGGCTCGCCCGCACCCGCGTGCGTAATTGCATAGTCGGTCGCCGAACTCGGGTCCGCCATCCACACGGCTCGTCGGCTATGGAATGCTGTCAAAGCTGCGTTGCCGGCTTCCGCACCATCGATTTGTAACATCCCTGCGGTGACGGCAAAGCCAGCGCGCGAAGAGAATGCCTGACCGATCGACCTGAGGCCCCGGAGAAGCAGTGCCATGGACATCATTGACAAGGCACGCCTCGCCGGTCCCGTGATCGAGACCAAGACCTGGGTTTGACGGCCATGCCTGATGCCGTGCTGACCATCAATGCCGGCTCCTCAAGCATCAAGTTCGGCCTTTTCGAGATCGGATCAGAAAGTGATCCGCGCCTGCTGAACCACGGCCAGATCGAGGGGATCGGCACCACGCCGCACTTCCTAGCGCGGGACCAGGCCGGCGCCGTCCTGACTGAGCGCCGCTGGACCGACCCTGGCGTTACCCACGAGGCGGTCTTTGCCGAACTCCTGCGCTGGATTGACGGTCATCTTGGCGAGGCACGGCTGGTCGCGGCCGGGCACCGTGTCGTGCATGGCGGACGTCGGCTCACGGCCCCGGCCCAGGTCACCGCGGCCGTGCTGGCGCAACTGGACAGCCTGGTTCCGCTGGCGCCATTGCACCAGCCGCATAGTCTCAGTGCGATCCGCGCCGTGACGGCGCTGCGTCCGCACCTGATGCAGGTCGCCTGTTTTGACACGGCGTTCCATCGCACCAACGCTGGCGTGGTGCGGCGCATCGCCCTGCCGCGCGCGCTGACGGACCAGGGCATCGAGCGCTACGGCTTTCACGGGCTGTCTTACGAGTACATCGCCTCCAGGCTTCCGGAGACGGCGCCGGGCCTGGCAGCCGGCAAGGTCATCGTCGCTCATCTCGGCAACGGTGCCAGCCTCTGCGCCCTCGCCGCCGGCCAGAGCGTTGATACGACGATGGGTTTCACCGCGCTCGACGGCCTGGTGATGGGCACGCGATGCGGCGCGCTGGACCCCGGCGTCATCCTGTATCTGCTGCAGGCGCAAGGCATGACGGCGGGCGCGGTCGAGCACCTGCTCTATGCGCAATCCGGTCTGCTCGGCGTGTCCGGCGTCAGCAGCGACATGCGGGCCTTGATCGAAAGCCAAGATCCGCACGCCCGGGAGGCGATCGAGCTGTTTGCCTTCCGCATCGCCCGCGAGTCCGGCGCGATGGCGATGACGCTTGGAGGGCTGGACGGCCTCGTCTTTACCGCGGGGATCGGCGAACACGTCGCCGCCGTGCGGCGTCAGGTCTGCGAGCGCCTGGCCTGGCTGGGCGTCGCGATCGACGATGCGGCGAACGACCGCGGCGATCCCTGCATCAGCCGGCCCGATAGCAGGATTGCGGTGTGGGTGATCCCAGCCAACGAGGAGCTGATGATCGCCCGGCACACCCTGGCCACCATGGATAAGCCCAAATGACTTGAAGGGAAGACCAAAGCAATGAATGAGCAGAGCGTGATTAGCCTGAAGGATCAATCGATCTCGGACGACGAGGTCCGTCGCATGAATGCTTATTGGCGCGCGGCCAACTACCTATCGGTCGGGCAGATCTATCTGATGGACAACCCGTTGCTGAGGGAGCCTCTGCAGAAACAACACGTCAAGCCGCGCCTGCTTGGCCATTGGGGCACCACGCCCGGGCTTAACTTCATCTATGTTCACCTGAACCGGGTTATCCGACGCGACGACCTGAATGTCATCTACATTGCCGGCCCCGGCCACGGCGGTCCCGGCATGGTCGCCAACACCTACCTCGAAGGCACCTACAGCGAATACTACCAGGATATTTCGAAAACCGAGGCGGGGATGAAGCGGCTGTTCACCCAGTTTTCCTTCCCTGGCGGGATACCGAGCCACGTCGCACCGGAGACCCCGGGCTCGATCCATGAGGGCGGCGAGCTCGGCTACTCGCTGCTGCACGCCTACGGCGCCGTGTACGACAACCCGGACCTGCTGGCCTGCTGCGTGATCGGCGACGGCGAGGCAGAGACCGGGGCGCTGGCCGCGAGCTGGCACTCCAACAAGTTCCTCAACCCGGCACGCGACGGCGCGGTGCTGCCGATCCTGCACCTCAACGGCTACAAGATCGCCGGCCCGACCGTGCTGGCCCGCATCGACGAAAGCGAGCTGGAGGCGCTGATGGTCGGCTACGGCTACACGCCGCACTTCGTCACTGGCGATGATCCCGTGACGATGCACCGCCTGATGGCCGCCACGCTGGACACCGTGCTGGCGGAGATTCGCTCCATTCAGACGAAGGCTCGTACTCAGGACATGCAGTCGGGGGGCACGCAGTCGGGAGGCACGCAGTCGGGGGATGACACGACCCGACCGCGTTGGCCGATGATCGTGCTGAAGACGCCAAAGGGCTGGACCGGTCCGAAGACGGTGGACGGTAAGCCCGTCGAGGGCACGTTCCGCGCGCACCAGGTGCCGTTCGCCGAGGTGCGCACCAACCCCGGCCATCTCAAGCTGCTCGAGGACTGGATGCATAGCTACAGGCCGGAGGAGCTGTTCGACGCGGAGGGCTGCCTGATGGCCGACCTCGCCGCCCTGGCGCCCGACGGCGACCGGCGCATGGGCGCCAACCCGCACGCCAATGGCGGGCTGCTGCTGCGCGATTTGATCCTGCCGAACTACCGCGACTACGCCGTCGATGTGCCGGCGCCGGGCGGCATCGACGCGGAGGCCACCCGGGTCATGGGTACCTTCCTGCGCGACATCATGACCGCCAACGCCGCCGCCGCGAACTTCCGGGTGTTCGGCCCCGACGAGACCGCGTCGAACCGGCTGGGCGCGCTGTTCGAAGTCACCGGCCGCACCTCCGTCGCCACGATCCTGCCGGGCGACGACCACGTCTCCCGCGACGGCCGGGTGATGGAGGTGCTCAGCGAACATCTGTGCCAGGGCTGGCTGGAGGGCTACCTGCTCACCGGGCGGCACGGCTTCTTCTCGTGCTACGAGGCGTTCATCCACATCGTCGATTCGATGTTCAACCAGCACGCCAAGTGGCTGAAGGTGACGCGGCACATCCGCTGGCGGCGGCCGATCGCCTCGCTGAACTATTTGCTCACCAGCCATGTCTGGCGCCAGGACCATAACGGCTTCAGCCATCAGGACCCGGGCTTCATCGATCATGTGATGAACAAGAAGGCCGACATCGTCCGCGTGTATCTACCGCCGGATGCCAACACCCTGCTGTCCGTCACCGACCACTGCCTGCGCAGCCGCAACTACGTCAACGTCATCGTCGCTGGCAAGCAGCCCTCGCCGCAATGGCTCGACATGGAGTCGGCGACCCGGCACTGCACCGTCGGCGCCGGCATCTGGACTTGGGCGAGCAACGACGCCGGCGCCGAGCCCGACGTGGTTATGGCCTGCGCCGGCGACGTGCCGACGCTCGAGACGCTGGCGGCGGTGGACCTGCTGCGCACGCATCTGCCGGAGCTGCGCATCCGGGTCGTCAATGTCGTTGACCTGATGACTTTGCAGCCGAAGTCGGCGCATCCGCACGGGCTGTCGGACTTCGAATTCGACAGCATGTTTACCGCTAGCACGCCGGTGATCTTTGCCTATCACGGCTATCCCTGGCTGATCCACCGGCTGACCTATCGCCGGACCAACCACGACAATTTCCACGTGCGCGGCTACCAGGAGGAGGGCACCACCACGACGCCGTTCGACATGACCGTGCTGAACGGCCTGGATCGTTTCCACCTTGCAATGGACGTGGTCGAGCGGGTACCCCGGCTGATGAACGTGGCGGCGCACCTGCAGCAGCATCTGCGTGACAAGCTGGTGGAGCACCGGCACCACGTGCAGACGTACGGCGAGGACCTGCCCGAGATCCGCGACTGGCGGTGGCCGAGCCGGGAGTAGCCTTCCAGCACAGGACCACTCATGGCGCCATTCGACCCGGCCATTGTCAAACAGCCCGAGTGGCCGCGGCTGCGCGACATCATGGGACCGGGCCTGATTACCGGCACCTCGGACGACGACCCGAGCGGCATTGCTACCTACTCGCAGGCCGGCGCGCAGTTCGGCTACGACCTTGGCTGGACGCTGCTGCTGACGTTTCCGCTGATGGCAGCGATCCAGCTAATCTCCGACTGGATTGGCCGGGTCACCGGGCGCGGCCTGGCCGGCAACCTGCGGCGGTACGTGCCGACTCCGGTGATGTATGCGGTCGTGGGCCTGATGGTGTTGGCGAATGTCATCAACATCGAGACGTCTTCGCAGGCGGCCGAGGCGCTGCAGCCGATTGCCGGGCGGTTCACCTTCATCGTGTTCGCGGCCGGCATCATCGGCACTGGGCTGCTGGCGTTGCCGGTGCTGGCGGGCTCGGCCGCCTATGCGGCGGGCGAAGCGCTCGGCTGGCACGTCGGCCTGGCGCGGCGACCCGGCCGGGCGCGGGCGTTCTACGTCGCCATCGCCGCTGCAACCGGGGTAGGTGCGGTGCTGAACGTCGTCGGCCTCGACCCGGTGAAGGCGCTGTTCTGGAGCGCCGTGGTAAACGGCGTGGTGGCGGTCCCGATCATGGGGCGATGCTGGTGCTGGCGTGCCGACCGGCGGTCATGGGCCAGTTTACCCTTGGGAGCACATTGCAAGTGCTTGGATGGCTCGCCACGGCGGTCATGGCGGCAGCGGCGGTTGCGATGTTTGCCACCTGGCGAGGCCAGCGGCCGAGGTCATTTCCGGCGCGTTGACAACGACCGCGCCGCCGTCCTCGATTGCCGGC
>JANXVC010000149.1 GCA_025351925.1 Rhodospirillales bacterium
TTAAGGAGTAAGGCATGAGCTGGCTCGCCGAGTACGTCCGGCCGAAGATCCGCACGCTGCTTGGCCGGCGCGAGGTGCCGGACAACCTTTGGGTCCAGTGCCCCGAGTGCCAGCAGATGCTGTTTTCCGCTGACCTGGAACGCAACCTCAAGGTCTGCACTGCCTGCGGTCACCACATGCGGCCGACGGCAGTGGAGCGGCTGGCCTACACCTTCGACACTGACCCCGGCTTCGCCCGCATCGAACTGCCGCGCGCGCCGGCCGACCCGCTGCGTTTCCGCGACAGCAAGCGCTACGTTGACCGGCTGAAGGAGGCTCGGGAAAAGACCGGCCTCGACGACGCGATTCTGGTGGCGCACGGCACCATCGGCGGGCACCGCGCCGTTGTGGCAGCCCAAGCGTTCGAGTTCATGGGCGGCAGCATGGGCGCGGCGGTGGGAGAGGCGATCGTCGCCGCCGCGCGCCTGGCAGTGCTGCAGCAGGCGCCGCTGATCGTGTTCACCGCCAGCGGCGGCGCCCGCATGCAGGAGGGCGCCATCAGCCTGATGCAGATGCCGCGCACTACCATTGCGACCCGCCTGGTGAAGGACGCCGGGCTGCCGTTCATCACCGTGCTGACTGATCCGACCACTGGCGGCGTCACCGCGAGCTTTGCCATGCTGGGCGACCTGCAGCTGGCAGAGCCCGGCGCGCTGATCGGCTTCGCTGGCAGCCGGGTGATCGAGCAAACGGTGCGGGAGACCTTGCCGGACGGCTTCCAGCGCGCCGAGTACCTGCATGAGCACGGCATCCTCGACATGGTGGTGCCGCGCACGGAAATGCGGGAGACGCTGGCCCGGCTGATCGGCCTGCTATGCATACATGAGCAGGCGCCCGAGCCGATGTCGGAAGCACCGCCTGAACTGCCGGCCGCCCCGTTGCCGGAGCATGCCGCCGCGTGAGCCAAACCCGGCCCCAAACCCGGCCGAGCAACCGAATCGAGCCGATCATTGACCGGCTGCATGGCCTGCACCCCCGGCTCATCGACCTCAGCCTTGGCCGGCTGCAGCGCCTGCTGACGCAGTTGGACCATCCGGAGCGCCGTCTCCCGTTGACCATCCATGTGGCGGGGACCAACGGTAAAGGCAGCACCTGCGCCTTCCTGCGCGCGATGGCGGAAGCAGTGGGATTACGCGTCCACGTCTATAGCTCGCCGCATCTTGTACGGTTCAACGAGCGGTTTCGCATCGCTGGCCGCCTGGTGTCCGACGCGGCCCTGGCGGAGGCGCTGGAGACCATCGAGCGGATCAATGACGGCGCCGCCATCACGGTGTTCGAGGTCATCACCGCCGTCGGGTTTCACCTGTTTGCGCAAACTCCGGCGGACCTATGCGTGCTCGAAGTGGGGCTGGGCGGGCGCGGCGACGCGACAAACGTGATCGAGACGGCGGCGGCCTGCGCAATCACGTCGATCTCGCTCGACCACCGGGAGCTGCTTGGCGACACGCTGTCGGCGATCGCAATGGAGAAGGCCGGCATCGCCAAACGTGGCGTGCCGCTGGTGACTGGTACCCAGCCGGCCGAGGCATTTGCCGCGCTGTCGGACGCCGCCGAGCGGGCCGGCGCGCCGCTGCATGCGCGCGGCCGCGAGTGGGAGATTGCCGCAACCGGCGGCGGGCTGCGGTTTTCCGATGCTCAGGGGACGATCGACCTGCCGCCGCCGTCCCTGCCCGGCGCTCACCAGATCGACAACGCCGGCATTGCCGTCGCGGCACTGCGGGCTGCGATGCGGGTGCCCGACGCCGCCTGGGCCGGCGTTGCGCGTGCCGAGTGGCCGGCACGGCTGCAGCTTCTGCACGGGCGGCTGGCCCGCTTGGCGCCGCTGGGCTGGGAGGTGTGGCTGGACGGCGGACACAACCCTGGCGCCGGTGCGGCACTTGCCCAGCATGCAGCTGGCTGGGCGGATCGTCCGCTGCATTTGATCGTCGGCATGAAGCAGGCAAAAGACGCGGCCGAGTTCCTGCAGCCGTTGCTGCCGCACACTGCGCAGGTGTTCGCGGTGCAGGAACCCGGGCAATATCTCGCATTACCGGTTGAGGCGATCGTGGCGGCGTCCGGTGGCGTCGCAAGACCTGGCCCGACGGTCGCCGAGGCGTTGCAAAGACTATCACCTTTCCCGCTTGCACGTGTGCTGATTTGCGGCAGCTTGTATCTCGCTGGCGAGATTTTAAAGGCGGACAGCGAGGAATAAGCTGGCACGGGGGACTTGGCGTCTGGCAGAACGTCCCAACACTTGTAGTCGAGGCGGCAAGGTCGCATCCTTCGACATCGTGGAGCTGGTCATGGACGGTCCAGAAGTGCCGGCACCGGCAAAATTGCGTGTGACGACTGCCGATGCAAGGCTGACGCCCAACGACGTGGGCCGTGCGACCGCTTTGACCATGGCTCATGGGACGATGGAGCTGCGTTGGTTTGCTCCGAAGCAGGCCGATCCGCAAACGCCGCACGACCGGGACGAGCTCTACATTGTCATATCTGGCACCGGCACGTTTATGCGGGCCGTGGAAAGCCATCCCTTTGATGATACCGCGTTGCCGATCCAAGGCGAGGAGCGCGTCCCGTTCGGACCCGGTGACGCGCTGTTTGTGGCGGCCGGGACCGTACACCGCTTCGAGAATTTTTCTGACGACTTCGCCACGTGGATTATTTTTTATGGGCCGGAGGGCGGCGAGCACCGGTGACTGAGCACGCTCGCAGCATCGTTGAGGTTACTGGGCTGACGTCGCAGGACCGCCCACGATGGACCGAGCTCTGGACTGCCTATTTGGCGTTCTACGAGCTATCATTGCCCGACGAGGTCTTTGAGCACACCTGGACCCGGCTGCTGAATGACACCGCAATACATGGGCTGGCGGCTCGGATCGACGGTCGGATTGCGGGGCTTACCCACTTCCTGTTCCACGAAAGCGCCTGGACGATGGCACCTGTTTGCTACCTTCAGGACCTATTCGTGGACAATGCGGCGCGGGGCAATGGAGTGGGCCGCGCGTTGATTGAGGCGGTCGCCGCACGCGCCCGTATGCGGGACAGCGTGCGGCTTTACTGGATGACACAGAGCGACAATGCGACTGCTCGGCTGCTTTACGACCGGTTGGCGAAGCACTCAGGCTTTATTCGCTACGAGTATCCCCTCAGCTCATAGCAGGCCTTTGGTCTAGCCAATGTTGCTGGCGACCCATTGCTTAAGCTCGCTCTTTGGCGCGGCGCCCACCTTGGTCGCGGCCGGCTTGCCATCCTTAAACAGGATCATCGTCGGAATGCCACGCACGCCATAGGTATTGGGCGACATCGGATTCTCATCGATGTTTACCTTGGCGACAGTCACCCGGCCCTTGTACTCCAGCGCGATCTCTTCCAGCGCCGGGGCGATCATCTTGCACGGACCGCACCACTCTGCCCAGAAATCGACCAGCACAGGCTCTTTGGAGTCGAGGACCTGCGCCTTGAACGTGTCATCGCCGACGGCAACGGTATTTTCACTCATGCTAATCTCCTGCTTGGTTCGATGGATTTGGGGCGCGCCCGAGATGGGATCAAGCGCTGGGCTGGTAGGCGTCCAGCAGCGGCCCAGGGATCGCGGTGACCACGGCTTCGTCCGTCCAGACCAGCGCGCAGTGGACGGGCCGCCCGGGATAGACGCCGCGCAGCACAGCGCGATAGGCCGCCAGCTGACGCAGATAGCGCACCGGCGTGTCGGCGACGTCCGCGGGCGCCGCGCGGTTCGACTTGTAGTCCGCCACCAGGATCTCCTGCGGCAGCACGACCATGCGGTCAACGACGCCGCTCACGACCACACCGCCGATCAACCCAGTCAGCGGCTGCTCCGCCCGGCTGCCGGGGCCGAATAGCGGCGCCAGCTCCGGATTGGCCAGCACCGCCAACGTCTGCTCCGCCAGCGTCTCAACCTCGGCGGCAGTTAGCCCAAAGCCAACGTGGCGCAAATGCGACCGCGCCGCGGCCGGCCGGGCCGGCTCCGGCAGGTCGGGCAGATGCTGGAGCAGGGTGTGCACCAGCCGGCCGCGCAGGAAGCGCTGCCCCGCGTCCTCCCGCGACAGCAGCGGCGAGGCGGAGCTTGGGACGGGTCCGAGGGCAGCGCCGTCCGGCCGGCTGGGCGCGAGCGGCACCGGCACCGGCGGCTCCGGCGGCGGTGGGTCAGGCTGCCAGGCGCCCGGACGGCCCGCCCAGGCCGGCAGCGGCGTCGCGACCGCCGTGAACCGCGCGACGGCGCCGCGGTGAGGCGCGGTCTGCTCGCTATCCTGCCCCAGCAGCTTGCCAGCCCAGGCACCCAGCACGGCATTAAAGGCCGAAGCCTCGGCGCCGAGCGCGTGAAAACCGCGCTCGACCATGCGATACCAGCTCTGCTCCGGCACCCCCTTGCGGGTCTCCCAGCCGCAGACCAGCAGCCGGTCCTCCGCCCGGGTCAGCGCGACATACAGCAGGCGATTGTATTCCCTGGTTTTAAGCTCCTGCTCCGTTGCACGCGCCTGATCCACTGCAAGGCAGCGGAACTCTTTGCGCGGCGACCAGAGCGGCAGCCGGATGCCGGTCGTGGGATCGGCGCACCAGCCGAACGGCTCCTCCTTGGGCGGCGGCGCCGTCGTGTCCGGCAGGATCACCAGCGGCGCCTGCAGGCCCTTCGCGCCGTGCACCGTCATGACCCGCACGGTGCCGCCGGCGCCCTCTGCCTCGCGCTTCACCGTGGCGCCCGACCGGCGCAGCCAATGGACGAAGCCCTGCAGCGACGGCGCGCGCTGCGCGGTATAGGCCAAAGCGGCATTCAGCAGCTCGTCGAGCGGCTCGGCGGCGTCGGGGCCGAGCCGGGCCAGCAGCCGGGCGCGTCCGCTGAGCGGGCCCAAGGCCTCGGCAACCAAGGCGTGCGGGGTGACGAAGTCGGCGCGCGACCGCAGGGTGGACAGCAGGGTCCAGGCTTGGTGCCAGACCGGGTGCTCCCGCTCACGGTCGCGCAGCGCCTCCCACAGCGTGGCCGGGCGCCCGACCGACAGCCGCATCAGGTCGTCGTCGGTGAGGCCGCCAAGCGGGCTGGTCAGCACGCAGGCGACGGCCAGGTCGTCCTCCGGCAGCAGCACGGCGTCGCACAGCGCCAGCATGTCCTGCACCGCCGCCTGCTCGCCCAGCACCAGCCGGTCCAGCCCAGCCACCGGCACGCGGCGCGCCTTCAACGCCCGCACCAGCGACGTCGCGAAATCGTCGCGGCGGCGCACCAGCACAAGGACGTCGCCCGGGGCCAGCCGGCGGTCCCGGCTCTCCAGCCGCACCCCGGTCCGCAGTGCGTCGCTGATCCAGCCCGCCAGAGCGTCCGCCAGGCGCTGCGGCGCCGAGACCAGGCCCATGTTGCGCTCCGGCACAGTCCAAGGCTCGCTCAATGGCGCCTCGGGCACCGGCGTCAGCGGCCACAGCTCGACCCGGCCCGCCGCCCCGGCGCGATCGGCGAAATGATGCAGCGGGCCGTCATCGGCGACGCCGCGCGCCGCCTCCGGATCGGCGAACACGGCATCGACCAGGGCCAGCACCGGCGGCGTCGAGCGGAACGACACGTCGAGCGTCACGTCCCGCCACTCGCCCTCGCCAACGCGGGCGGCCATCTCGGCGCGGGACCGCTCGAACTCCGCGGGGTCGGCGCCCTGGAACGAGTAGATGCTCTGCTTGGGATCGCCAACCGCAAAGAAGGTGCGCTTGCGCCCCGCCTCCGCCGCCGCGCCCAGCCCGGCGAAGAACTCCTCGGACAGCCGATGGGCGATCTGCCACTGCTCCGGCGCAGTGTCCTGCACCTCGTCAAGCAGCAAGTGGTCGATGCCGCCGTCGAGCTTGTACAGCACCCAAGCGGCGCCGGGGTCGCGGAGCAGGTCCGAGGTGTGGCCGATCAGGTCGCTGTAGTCCAGCAGCCCGCCCTCTTCCTTGCGCCCAGCATAAGCCCGCAACACTGGGGCCGCCAGCAGCAGCAGCGCCGTCGAGGCCGCCGCGACCCGCAGCGCCCGGCGCTGATCCTCGACCGCCAATACGCGGGTTTGCTCCGCCGCCATCGTCTCGATGATCTTGGAATGCTTGGCCGCCAGCGCCTTGCCGGCAAAGGCGCTGGTCGCCCGCGGCTCGCCGGCGCCAGTCAGCAGCTCCGTCAGCCACTCGGCCCAATGCTCCCGCCGCAGCTCGGGCGGCAGGCCGAGCCAGCCGAGCATGCGCTCCGCCCTTTGCTGCACGGCAAGGGTTCCATGCGCCTGGGTGATGCGCTGCACCGCAACGATGGCCTCCCGCTCGGGCCACTCGACCGCGGCGGCGAGCAGGGCGGTCTCGTCCCCTGCCCCGGCTCCCGCCGCCCGCCGCATCGCCGCGATGAGCTGCGGCGCCGAGAGCGCCAGCGCCGGCTCCAGCAGCCCGCGCTTCGCATCGAGCACCGTGACCAGCCGGGCGAAGCCCTCCGCCGAGGTGAGCCCCGCCAGCTCCAGCAAGGCGTCCGCGGGATAGTGGGCCAACACGTCCTCGCGCGCCTGGTCCATGGCGGTGCGGGCATCCGCGTCCTCGACCAGGCGGAAATGCGGGGAGATCGCCGCCTCGATCGGGAAACGCCGCAGCAGCGACTGGCAGAAGGCGTGGATGGTGCCGATGCGCATGCCGCCGGGCAGGTCCAGCACCTGGGCAAACAGCGCGCGAGCCGCCGTACGGGCCTCGTCGCCGCCGGGCACCGTGAGTGCGGCGAGCTCGCTATCCAGCGCGGTATCGTCGAGCGTCACCCAGCGGCCCAGGCGGTGCTGGAGCCGCAGCGCCATCTCCGCCGCCGCCGCCTTGGTAAAGGTCAGGCACTGGATGCGCGACGGGTCCGCCCCGGTCAGCATGAGGCGCAGCATGCGGTCGGTCAGCAGCTTGGTCTTGCCGGACCCCGCCGAGGCGGCGACGAAGGCGGAGACGGCCGGGTCGGACGCCTGGCGCTGCTCCGCCTCGGCCCGCTCGCGGGCGGCGGTCGGAAGGACACTCATTCGTCGTCCTCCAATGCGGCCCACTCGGCGACGCGGGCGAGCTGCGCGTAGTCGGAGAACCGCGGCGCGGCGCCCGGATGCGGCCGGGACAGATAGGCACGGCTCGGGTCGTCGAAGGCGGCGATTAAGGCAATCAGCGCGCGCTCCGCGGTTACGGCCTCCGCCGCGGTGCGTTCGGCGTCGTGCTTAAACAGCTTGGTCTCCTTGCCGGGATCGAGGCCGCCGGAGAGGTGCCAATAGGTCAGCTCGGCGGTGCGCCCGGCGAGCTCGGGGCCGAACACGCCGGCAGCCGCCATCGCGGCCTCCAGCGGCAATTGCGGCGCCAGGCCCTGCTCGACCTGGCCCGTGGTCGGCACCGCGCCGGTCTTGTAGTCAAGGATGGCGAGCGTGCCGTCCGCCCGCCGCTCAATGCGGTCGGCGCGGCCGCTCAGCGTGAATGGATGGTCGCCGGGCACCGACCACAGGCCGTCCACCTCCGACCGCACATGCGCCATCGGGCCCTGCAGCCGGCGCTGGCGCTCGGCCTCGGCCACCCAGTCGGCGATGCGGGCCAAGCGGGGACGCCACCATGCGGTCAAGGCGGGCCGCAGCCGCGCCGCATCGAGCGCGCGGTCCATGGCGGCGTGCAGCCGGGCCTCGGCGTTGCGCGGGTAGGTCGCCGGCAGGTTGGTCAGGAAATCGGCCAACGCCGCATGCACGATGCTGCCGTAATCGGCGGCGTCGGCGGACTGCTCCAACGGGTTCAGCGCGCGCAGCCGCAGCACGTGCTTGGCGTAGATGGCGTAGGGGTCGCGCAGCCAGGTCTCGATCTCCGTCACGCTGAGCCGGCGCGGCCGGGCCTTCACCGGCGGGCGCGGCTGCGGCGGCGGCGCCGGGCAGGGTTCGCTGGGCGGCTGGTCCAACAGGCGCGCCCAGGCGGCGGCGGGATGCGGCGGCAGCGTCACGCCATGCCCGGCAAGATACGCCTCCAGCCGCACCAGCCAGCGGGCCGGCACCGTCGGCGCGCCGTCCCGCCGCCGCGGGCAGGACAGCACGACGACGGGCGCGGCGGAGGCCAGCATCGCGTAGTCATGCGCCATCTGGCCCACCCGCTCCTCCGGCGATTCCAGCCCGGCGGCAGTGCGCATCGGCCGGCTCATCCACGGCCCCGGATCGGTCGCCGGCGGCCACACGCCCTCAGCCAAGCTGCCGAGCACGATCAGGTCCGCGGTCTGCAGCCGCGCCTCAAGTAGGCCCAGGATGGCGACGCGCGGGTGCTCGTCTCCCTCGAGACCACGCAGCGCCCGGCGGCTGCGCACCACGGCGCCCTCCATCGAAGCGTCCAGCAGGCCCGGCAAGGTGGCGACGGGTTGCGCCGGCAGGATGGGTAATGCGGCGGCCAACGCGGAGAGATGGGTCGCTAGCGCCTCGCCCTCTTCCCGCGACCACAGGCGCGCGGCGCCGGGCAGCACGTCAGTCTCGGCGAGCGCCTCGGCGCACTCGATCAGCGCGGTCAGCGCCTCAGCCGGCGTCGCGTCCGTACGCGCGGCAATGCGGAAGATCGGCTGCATCCGGGCTTCGAGCCGGTCCAGCAAATCCGTCACCGCCCGATGGACCTTATCCTGTCCAAGCGCCACACGCAGCCCTTCGATGCCCGGCGCTGGAGCCGGGCCGCGCAGGCAGGCGAGCTCCAGGCGGCGCGCCGCCTGGCGCGTCGTGGCGGGGCGCAGGCCGAGCGCCGCCAGCGGATGCTTCAACAGGGACAGCAGCGCCACCGGTGCCAGGCCATCCGCTACGGCGTGGGCCAGCAGCCGCAGGAAAGCGCCCGGCGGCGTATCGGCCAACGGCTCGCCAGCGCTGTCATCGACGACGACGCCGAAACGCCCAAGCTCCGCCGCCACCCGCGCCGCAAGCTGCCGGTCCGGCGTTACCAGCACGGCGCGAGCGTGCGGCACCTGCAGCGCGTCGCGCAGCGCGAGGGCGATGGCGACCGCCTCCTCCTGCTGGTCGGCGGCCTCCAGCCGCATCAGGCCATGGATGTCGGGGACCGCCGGCACGCGCCAATCGCCGAGCGCCTGGGCGGGCATCAGCGATTGCCAAAGCGCCGCGCAACGGCTGGGACGGATCGATGGGCGTTGAGCAGACACCACCGGCTCGGCCCAGGGCCGCACATCGCCGCGGGTGGCGCCGAGGTTGATCAGCAGCCGCCGCAACCCGGCCTGCGGATGGCCGCTTTCGAGCTGTTCCCACACGGCGTCATTCATCGCGAGGTCGAGGCCCGGCAGAACCACCATGCCGCCCGGCATGGCAGCGACGACGCGCATCAGCCGGGCGACGGCCTTGATGCCGCCCGTGGTGCCGGCGATGATGACCGGGCAGGCCGGCGGGTTCTGCGACCACTCCGCCGCCTGGCAATCCAGCAGCCTGATGCTGCGCTCGGCCGCGTCCAGCAGGCCGTTATCGGATAGCCAGGCCGGCCAGGCCGTCGTGACGATCTGCAGGAACTCGATGGTGCGGCCCCAGTGCTCGGCATAGCCCGCCTCGGCGGCGGCGGGGAGCGCGTCGGCCAGCCGCACCTCGGAGCGGTGCGCCTCGTCCAGCAGACCGCCCAGCTCCATCGCAAGCTGCCAGGCGCGGTCGGCGGTGCCGGGCGCCCCATACTGGCCGTCGAGCGCCATGACCAGGCGGGTCAGCACCGCGAGCCGCCGCGCGCTGTCCACTGCAGGCGGCAGGTCGAGGGCACCGGCGAGCGCCAGCGGCGCCTCGTCGAGCGCGCCTAAAGCGGCGATGCGCGGCAGCAGAATCGGGCGACCGTTGGATTGGCGGAGGAAGGCGTCGTTCAGCGACCGGGCCGAGCGCTGGGTCGGCAGCAGGATCAGGCCGTCCGCCACCGCCAGCGGATCGGCGCCGGCGCGCTGCAGCCAATAGGTCGCCAGCGCGTCCAGGAACGGCACGTGCGGCGGGATGGTATGCAGATTCATGCCAAAAGCTCCAGCCGGCTGGGCCATCCGGTCAGCACGGCGTTACGGGCGTCGCCATCCGCGAGGCCGAGGGTCACGGTGAGGGCGTCGTCAGGCCGCAAGGCGCCGAGCCGGTCGGGCCATTCGACCAGGACCACGCCATCGCGCGCGTCATCCCAGCCGAGTTCCGCGGTGGCGACGGGGCCGTCCAGCCGCCATAGGTCGAAGTGGTGCACCGGGCCCAACGGCGCGTCATAGAGCTGGACCAGCGTATAGCTCGGACTCGGCACATCAAGCTCCGGATTGGCCAACAAGGTGCGGAGCAGCGCACGGGCCAAGGCGCTTTTGCCAGCGCCGAGGGGACCTTCGAGTAGGACCGCGTCGCCCGGCTGCAGCAGGGCAGCGATGCGGCTGGCCAGGGCCTCGGTCGCGGCGAGGTCGGGCAATGGAATCGCGAGGGTCGGCACGCCGGTAATCTGCGCCTTTCGGCAACGTCCGGCAAATGGCTTGATGTCCCGCGCATAGTGTTTAATTCAAGTTCATGTCCGATCAAATTGAGACCGACGTCGCCATCATCGGTGCGGGCCCCGTTGGCCTGTTCGCCGCCTTCGAGTGCGGCATGTTGAAGCTGCGCTCTACGCTGATCGACGCGCTCGATGAGGTCGGTGGACAGTGCACGGCGTTATACCCGGAGAAGCCGATCTACGACATCCCGGCGCACCCCGCGATCGCGGCCGGGCACCTGATCGGCAATCTGGAGCAGCAGATCGAGCCGTTCGGAGTGCCGCGCCTGCTGGGGCGCCGCGTGGACCGGCTGCATGGCGAGGCCGGGCATTTCGTGCTGGGCACCGACCGGGGGGATGAGATCCGCTGTAAGGCGGTGCTGGTGGCCGCCGGCGCCGGTGCCTTTGGCCCGAATCGCCCGCCGCTTGCGGGGCTGGCAGCGTTTGAGGCTACCGGAGCGGTCCGCTACGCCTGCCGCCGGCGGGAGGATTTCCGCGACCGGCACGTCGTGATCGCGGGGGGCGGCGATAGTGCGGTGGATTGGGCGCTGTCGTTGAAGGACGTTGCGGCAAGAGTGTATGTCGTGCACCGCCGGGCCAAGTTCCGCGCGGCGCCGGAGACATCGGCTCAGCTAGACGCCGCCGCTTCCCGCGGCGAAATCGAGATGATTGTGCCGTACCAGCTCCACGCGCTGCACGGGGCCGGCGGCGCGCTGGAAACGGTCGAGGTCGCGACCATGGATGGGCAGACCCGGCACCTCGCGGCCGACGTGCTGCTGCCGTTCTTCGGCCTGTCGATGGATCTGGGGCCGATCGCTGGCTGGGGCCTCGACATCGAGCACAGCCATGTGCAGGTCACGCCCGCGAGCTGTGAGACCTCGGTGCCCGGCGTGTTCGCCATCGGCGACGTCGCGACCTATCCGGGCAAGCTGAAGCTTATTCTGCAGGGGTTCAGCGAGGGTGCGATGGCGGCGCACGCGATC
Organism: Rhodospirillales bacterium; assembly: GCA_025351925.1. GTDB lineage: Bacteria > Pseudomonadota > Alphaproteobacteria > Acetobacterales > Acetobacteraceae > CAHJXG01. The sequence continues at coordinate 11,454 of JANXVC010000149.1, forward strand.
CACCCGATCGTGCACCCCGGCACGGCGCTGCATTTCGAGTACTCGACCACCAAGGGCGTGCCGGTAGCCTGAACGTCTGCTAGCAAGCGTGCGGCAACCCCGAGGCGCAGCATGACCAGCCCGTTGAAGGTCGCGGTCCAGATGGACCCGATCGAGACCGTGAACATTGACGGCGACAGCACGTTTGCTTTGATGCTGGAGGCTCAGCGGCGTGGCCACGCCATGTGGCACTACGACGTGCGCAGCATGTCGCTGCATGAGGGTATTGGAGAGTCGAGGACTGGCCGATTGCTGGCCCGCGCCCGCCCGGTGCAGGTGCAGCGCGTGACGGGTGACCACTACCGGTTCGGCGATATGGAGACGCTGGACCTTGCCGGCATGGATACCGTGCTGATGCGCCAGGACCCGCCGTTTGACATGGCCTACATCACCGCGACGCATATGCTGGAGCACATCCACCCGCGCACGCTGGTCGTGAACGACCCGAAATACGTGCGGGATTCGCCGGAGAAGCTGCTGGTGACGCATTTTCCGGACCTGATGCCGCCGACGCTGATCACCTGGGACCCGGAAGCGATCCGCGCCTTCCGGGCGCAGCACGCGGACATCATCGTAAAGCCGCTGTTCGGCAACGGCGGCGCCGGGGTGTTCCGCATCAAGCCGGACGACGAGAACCTGGCGTCGCTGCTGGAGATGCACTTCGCACGGTCGCGCGAGCCGCTGATGATCCAGCGCTACGAGCCTGCCGTGCGACGGGGCGACAAGCGGATCATCCTGGTGGACGGCGTCGCCATGGGTGCGGTGAACCGCGTGCCGGCGGCGGGCGAGGCGCGGTCCAACATGCACGTCGGCGGCCGGCCCGAGCAGTCTCAGCTCACCGGGCGCGAGGAGGAGATCTGCCGCCGCATCGGGCCGTATTTGCGCGACCACGGGCTGATTTTCGTTGGAATCGACGTGATCGGCGACTATCTGACCGAGATCAATGTGACCTCGCCGACGGGCCTGCAGGAGATTGCTCGGTTCGACGGGATCGATCTGGCAGCGGCGATTTGGGATAGCATTGAGGCGAAGGTGGCGGCCGAGCCTGCTACAGGTCCAGGGGCGTGAGCTCCAATCCTTCGTAGAGTTCAGCCATGGTGATCTCGACGTCGATTTCCGGCATTGAAAGTGTGCCGTTCGCGTCCAGCACCTCGATGCTCCATCCAGTATCGGATCGCGTGATGACTGTGGCGAGCGGTGCGACCTGTTCCAGTAAAACGTAGTGTTGAAGGGACGGAAGCGACCGGTATTCCATCAACTTCGTTGTACGATCGGTACTTGCTGTGCTTTCAGATAGCACCTCAAAGATCACTACTGGGTCCGCGGCGATGGTAGCCCCACGGGCAACCGGAGTGCACGATACAAAAGCATCGGGATAGCGATATTTCGAGCCAATTTCGACCTTGATATCCAGACCGCGGGGATAGCAGGGCTTCCCACGCAGCTGAATCGTCAAAGCTGTGATAAGATTGCCCTGGATGGCCGCGTGGGCGTCGGTGCTGCCCGTCATTGCAATGGGCTGAAAACCGTCGAACTCCCATTTCAGCTCCTGCTTGGCTTCCCAGGCGAGGAACTCGGCAGGCGTCATCGGCATGTGCTGCAATTGGCTCATATGCGGTGCCTTTCAGGCTTTGTGCCATAATAGCCCATTCACCCAGCGCACGCGCGCTATTTCACCGGCCGCACCCGCCGCAGCAACAACCGCACAGACCCCGGATTCGCCGCGTGCGGATGCGCCGCTGCCAGCACCAGCGGACGCAGCTCAGGTGCATTCAGCCAAAGCGGGAACTCGCGCCGGATCACCCCGCCGGTCTCGCCGCTGCCGCGTCCGGTGATCACCTCGACGCAGCGCAGCTTCTCGGCGTGCGCGCTGCCCAGGAAATCCTGCAACGCAAAGAACGCCCGCTGCGCCGTGCGGCCGTGCAGGTCAAGGGTGCGCGTGGCTGACAGCTTGCCCGTGCGGAAGCGGCTCCAGGTCGCCTTATCGACGCCGGGCGGAGCATGGCCGATCTGCAGCGCCGCCAGCCGCTTGACCACCGGCAACGCTACGGACGGCACGACCTGGGACGCTGACAGCGGCGTCATCACCGGCTCCGGCGGCGCATCCGGCATGGCAACACCGGCCAAAGGGGAGACATGGCGCACATACAGCGCCCAGGTGGCGCGGTCGTGCTCGGACAAGGCCCGGCGGCGCTGGGTGCGCATCAGGCGGCGCGAGCGGCCGGATCGTCCTCGATCAGCACCACATGCAGGCGGCGGGGACCGTGCGCGCCCAACTCCAGCGTCTGCTCGATATCAGCGGAACGGGACGGCCCGGTCACGAACATGACGTTGCGCGGCATGAACCCACCGGTCAGTGCATCGTGGTTCTCGGCCCGCAGCAGGTCCCAAGCGTCCTCGTACGCACCCACCACCCGGCTGGCGCGCAGCACCACGACAGCGGTGTCGGCCAGCAAATTGAGCGTCGTCGGACGCTCCGGAGCGCTGGGCAGCATTAGCGTGCCGGTCTCCGCCACTGCGGCAAAGCCGTGCTGCAGGCTGACCAGATCCGTCGCCTCCGCCCGGCCCTCGCGGATCAATAGCAATGGCCGGCTGGACCACGGGATGGCGCGCAGCTCCGGATGCGGCGCCATGACGAGGCTCGACGGCAAGTTTTGCCCGGCGAGGTAGCCCGCCACCGCCTCCGGCACCTCGCCGCTATCCGCCACGCGGGTGACGGTGCCGAACTCCTTTTCGATGTTGCGGACCAGCAGCGCGATCTGGTCGGGGCGCGGCACCTGGCTGCGGGCGGGGATCAAGTGCCGCGGCGGATGCGCCATGCGCTCACGCAGCATTGCTGCCTGATCGCCGGGCAGCGGGCCGCGCTTCAACCCGCGCCGGATCGCGCCAAGTATCGCCTCCTTCGTCATTTCGCTTGCCGCTCCGCGACGGGGCTGGCCCGCTGCTCACGGGCGTAGCGGGCGAAAAACGTGTCCCCCTCAGGCGCTGGCAAATCCCGCCCGGCCGTCCAGCCGCCGGCGAGCGGCAAGCTGGAAAAACGCCCGCGGCGACGGCCCATCAGGCCCATCGCCGCCGCACCCATCCGTGTCGCCAAGCGGTACAGCCCCGGGCGGCGGGCAAAATACGCCCATAGCGCCAAATTGGTGCGGATGCCGCCGGGCTGTAGGTGCCGCTCGAACTCGCGCTCCCGCCAGTGCCGCATCATCTTGGGCAGCGGGATCTTCACCGGGCACACGCTTTCGCACTTGCCGCAGAACGTGCTGGCGTTCGGCAGGTGCCCGGCCTTGTCCACGCCGATCAGGCTTGGGGTCAGCACGCTGCCCATCGGGCCCGGATACACCCAACCATAGGCATGCCCGCCGACCGCGCCATAGACCGGGCAGTGGTTCATGCAGGCGGCGCAGCGGATGCAGCGCAGCATCTCCTGGAACTCGGTCCCCATCATCGCCGACCGCCCGGCGTCCACAATGACGACGTGGTATTCCTGCGGCCCGTCCAGGTCGCCTGCCCGCCGCCCGCCGGTGCTGAACGTCGTATATACCGAAAAATCCTGCCCGGTCGCCGAGCGTGCCAAGATGCGCAGCAGGCTCGTCGCGTCCTCCAGCGTCGGCACCACCTTCTCGACGCTCGCCAGCGCGATGTGCACGCGGGGCAGCGTCTGCGTCAGGTCGCCGTTGCCCTCGTTGGTCACGATCACGCTGCTGCCGGTCTCGGCGATCAGGAAATTGGCGCCCGTAATGCCGACGTCGGCAGCCAGGAACTTCTCCCGCAGCTTGCCGCGCGCCTCGGTCAGGATGTCACGCCGCTCAGCGAACACGCGGTCCACCGGCAGGTCGGTGTGCGACAGGCGGAACTGCGCCTCCCAGTCCTCGCGGTTCAAATGGAAAGCCGGCGCGATGATATGGCTCGGCGTCTCGTGCCGGAGCTGGATGATATACTCGCCGAGGTCGGTCTCAATGGGCGCGATGCCATTCGCTTCGAGATGGGCGTTGATGCCCAGCTCCTCCGAGATCATTGATTTTCCTTTAGTCACCGTGCGGGCGTCCGCCTTGCGACAGATCTCCAATACGGCGGCGCGGGCGTCGTCGGCGGTGCTGCACCAATGCACGTGGCCGCCGGCGCGCTGCACGTTGTCCTCGAACGTCTCAAGGTAGAAATCGAGGTTGGCCAGCGCGTGATTCTTGATGTCGCGCCCGATGTCGCGCAGGCTCTCGAATTCCGGCAAGTTGGCGACGGCAGCGCTGCGCCGGGCCATGAACTGCGGCTTGCTGAATGCAAGCGCCTTCTGCAGCCCGGCGTCCGCCAGGGCGTTATGCGCGTTGGTTTTGAACTCCGGCGAGGTGGTCAGCATGGGCGTCTCCCAGGCCACAGGCAGCTGATGTGGCGGACACCTCCATTATCTAGCGCGACCGTCGCAATGCGCCAGCCCCACCCCTTGGACCGACGCTTGAGCGACAAAGGGCTAACTACTTCTTAGCTGGCTTCTTTTTGGCCTTCGGCGCATCGGACTTCATCTCATCGTCCTCGTCCTCGTCGTCTGATTCCTCCTCGGCAGCGGCTGGATTCGTTGCGCGCTTGGCAATATCGTTCAACAGGGCGTCGTTGGCCTTCTCCTCATCGAGCGTCTGCTGCAGCAGGCCCGCCGCCTCGGTCAGGCCCAGCTGCTTGGCCCAGGCCACCATCGCGCCATAGCGGGCGATCTCGTAATGCTCGATCGCCTGGCCGCAGGCGATCAGCGCCGCGTCCAGCACCGGGCCATCCTCGAACTCGTCAACCGCCTCCTCGCCCTCCTCAACCAGGCCGTTCATCGCGGCGCAAGTCTTGCCCTTTGCGCGTTTGCCCAGCGCCTCGAACACCTGGTCCAGCCGCTCGATGTGATGCTGGCTCTGCTCGCGATGCGCTAGGATGGCTTCTTTCAGCTCCCGGCTCTCGACCGCCTTGGCCATCTTCGCCATCGAGCGGACGCCCAGCTTCTCGGCGTAATAGATGTCCTGCATAAAATGCAGCATCAGTTCATTCATGGCTTTCATTGACCGCCTCCCCAACAGGCGCATCATAGGCAGCGGTATCGACTCCGTGACGTTATAGTTTAGTCACAACGTGGTTTGGCTACAGCCTTGGGGCGCGAGCCTGGCCGATCGGCGGCACGTCGGCGGTCATATCGGCCAGCACCTCCGCCACATGGCGCACCCGCACGGCGCTGCCCTGCCGTGACAGCCGTCCGGCCATGTTCAGCAAACAGCCGAGATCGCCGGCCAGCAGCGTGTCCGCCCCGGTCGCCGCCACGTCCGCCGCCTTGTCCGAAACCATCCGGGTCGAGATCTCGGGATATTTCACGCAAAACGTGCCTCCGAAGCCGCAGCACACCTCGGGCTCCACCATCTCCCGCAACTCGAGCCCCTCGACCCCCGCCAGCAAAGCCCGCGGCTGCGCCTTCAGGCCGAGCTCCCGGAGGCCGGAGCAGCTGTCGTGATAGGTGACGACCCCAGGGTAGCTGGCCGGCACAGTTTCCACGCCCATCACGTCGGCGAGGAAGCCGATCAGCTCGTAGGTGCGTCCGCTCAGTAATTCTGCCCGGGCGCGGAGGTTGGGATCGTCGTCGAACAGATGCGGTAAATGGTGCTTGATCATCCCGCCGCAGGAGCCCGAGGGCACCACAACGTAGTCATAGCCGCTGAACGCCTCGATCACCTGGTAGGCGATCTCACGCGCCGTCGCCCGGTCGCCGCTGTTATAGGCGGGCTGACCGCAGCAGGTCTGGGCGCGCGGCACCTCGACCTGGCAGCCCGCCTGTTCCAGCAGCTTGATGGCGGCAAACCCTATTGTAGGCCGGTGCAGGTCCACGAGGCAGGTGACGAACAGAGCAACGCGGGGCCGGGTCTGTAGCATACCGCTCAGTCTATGCCGCCTCGGTCGTCTCCGCCAGACGCTGCCGGGCCGTGGCGACGTAGTCGGGGTCGATCTCGATGCCGATGCCGCGCCCGCCCTCCAGTCCGGCAGCCAGCAGGGTCGTGCCGGTACCAGCGAAAGGATCCAGCACCACAGGTGCGATCTTGCCATGCAGGCGGATGCACCAGCGCGGCAGGTCGATCGGGAAGGTGCCGGGATGGCTGAACTTCTGCGTCCGGCTGCGCACGGTGGGATAGGGCACGAACCAGGTGTCGCCGCGGCAGCGCAGGTCGCGCGTATGGCCGCGCCGGGCGATGTTGGACTTGTCCTTGAACGGCACGCCGACCGCCAGCCGGTCCAGCCTTACGTCGCCGTGCTGGGTGAGATGAAACAGGTGCTCGTGGTTGCGATGCAGGAAGCGCTCGCCCGGCACCGGCTTGAAGTGCCCCACGGCGTCGTCGGCGGTGGCGATGGACTTCACCCAGACGATATGGTTTTGCAGCGCGAATAGCGGACGGAGCCGCACGATCAGCTCAAATGGCAACCACGGCTGCGACGAGGACCCCGACACGTTCAGGAAAAACGATCCGTCCGGCCGTAGCACCCGGCGCAAGGCAGCGGCGACCCGGGCCATCCAGTCAAGATAGTCCGCCTCGCTCTTACGGTCGTCATAGCTGCTGTAGCCGATGCCGAGATTATACGGCGGCGACGTGACGATCACATCGACCGAGGCTTCCGGCAGTGTGGGCAGCAAATCCAGACAGTCTGCACAGTGCAGCGCGTGCCGTCCCGTCGCCGCAGCCGGCACGCTTCAGCCGGACCGCGCTGCAGATAGCCGCCAGGCCGGGTCAGGCTGGGCCAGGATGCGCTCAAACGTCCAGATGTCGGTGATCTCGGCCACGGCATCGGCGCCCGAAACCGGCCGGCCGTCGCGCGCCAGCGTCTCCGAGACCTGATCCGACACGATGCGCAACGTGATGACGGCCTGGTTGCCGGACAGCCCGGCCTCCTCGATGTTGAGACTCTCGATGCCGCGAATCTCACTGCGCTGGGTCTCGCCCGCGTCCTCGCGCGCCGCAATCGCCGCCTCGAAGCTGCGATAGGTGTCGTCCGCCAGCAACGGCCGCAACGCCACACGGTCGCCGGCGGCGAACGCGCCCACGATCAGGCGGAATGCTGCCTCTGCCCCATTCAGGAAATGCTGCGGGTCGAAGTTGCGGTCGAGCGCGCGCATTTGCGCCAATGCGGCACCGGCTGGAGTCGCTGGGTCCGGCAACGGCCGGGCTACCGGTTCCACCCGGCCATCGAAGATCGGCGTAGGCGCCGTACGGCCCATGCCGGGGACAGCGGCCTGCGGCGCATCGGGCTGCGCCGGACGCTCGAACCCCGTTTTGCGGCCCAGGATGCCGCGCAGACGCAGCACCAGGAATGCCGCAATCATGCCGAACAGCAATAGATCGATTGGAAAACCGCCGCCGCCCATAGGTCTCAATCCTCACTACCGGCTATACATAGGGTCATCAGTGCGTCGGAACAATGAAGCACAACGGTTGCAATGAGCTTGCTGTTGCGGGCAGTCATCCAGAGCCATAGATGGGGGCATGATCCTGCTCCGTCACGGCCAAAGCGAATTCAATCTGCATTTCACCGCCACGCGGCGTGATCCCGGCATACGCGACCCGAAGCTGACGCCGCTCGGTCACGAGCAGGCCGCCACGGCCGCCGAGGCGCTTCGCCATGAGGGCATCACCCGCATTCTGGCGTCGCCCTATACCCGCGCGCTGCAGACCGCCGCCCCGATCGCCCGGGCGCTGGGCGTGCCCATCTCGATTAATCCCATCGTGCGGGAGCGTTACGCCTTCACCTGCGACATCGGCAGCCCGCGCTCAAAATTGGCAGCTGCCTGGCCGGAGCACGACTTTTCCGGCATTGACGACGTCTGGTGGCCGCTGACCGAGGAGCCCGCTGACCAGGTGATCGGGCGCGCCGGCCTGTTCCGCACCGAGATGGCGGCGCTGCCCGATTGGTCGCAGACGCTCGTGGTCAGCCATTGGGGCTTCATCCTGTCGCTGACGGGCCGCAGCGTGATGAACGGGGACTGGTCGCGCTGCGACCCGACCGCACCGCCGCCGGCCGAGATCATCTGGAAGCATTAGCACTCCGTTAGGACGGAGCCCACCCGGCAAGTCACCGCCCGATCCTCGCGTTTGGGTAGCGTGGCGGCGTCGGCCATGCTACCCGGCGCGCCAGCACCCAGTATCGCTCAGCATACCCCAATCGCGAGGAATATTATGTCCGAAACCGCCCCTCCTGCCGCCGAAGCCCAGCCGGTCCAGCCGCTGACGGTGAATATCCAATATGTCAAGGACCTGTCCTTCGAGGTGCCCGGCGCGCCGGATATCTACACCACGCTGCGCAGCCAGCCGAACGTCAGCATCAACCTGGACGTCCAGGCGCGTCGCATCCAAGAAGGGCAGGACGTGTTCGAGGTCATCCTGCAGATCAAGGCGGAGGCGACCGAAGCGCAGGTGCCAGCAGCCAACGGTCAGACCGCGAACGGCACGGCCGCTGAGGGCCGCCCGGTGTTCATCGCCGAGCTCTCCTATGCCGGCGTGTTCACCCTGAACGGCGTGCCGGAGAACACGGTCGAGCCGGTGCTGCTGGTTGAGTGTCCGCGCCTGCTGTTCCCCTACGCCCGCAATATCCTGGCAGACGTAACGCGCGACGGCGGCTTTCCGCCCGTGCTGCTGCAGCCGATCGACTTCGTCTCGCTATGGCAGAGCCGTCGTGCCCAAGGAGCAACAGCAACCGCTTAGATCATCGAGGAGCGACAGCGACCGCTTAAATCATCAATAAGCGACAGCGAACGCTTAAACTAGGCGGCGCTGGCGGCGCTGGTAGAGGGCGCCAGAGCTTGATCCAGCGCCGCCCGCAGCGCAAACTCGTCATACGGCTTGCCGAGCCACACCACGTTGCGGCCAGAAGCTCCGGCAGCCCCGGACGCTACAATCACCGGAACGCCGGGCAGGCGCTCGCGCACTTGGTCCACCAGCGCCAAACCGTCCATATCCGGCAGGCCAAGGTCGCAAACAACCAGATCCACGCCCTGTATCAGCCGGGCCATCGCCTCGGCACCGGTCCCAGCCTCGATCACGTCATGGCCGAGTTCGGCCAGCATGCCAGCGGTTGTCATGCGGACCAGCGGCTCGTCCTCCACCAGCAGCACGCGCAGGGCATGGGCCAGGCGGGGCTTGCGGGCCTGGTCCAGCACCGCACGCATCTGCCGGGCCAGGTCCTCGGTCCGCCAAGGCTTGCTCAACAGATTGATGCCATGGTCGAGCTCGCCGTTATGCACGATCGAGTTTTGCGTGTAGCCAGAGGTGAACAGCACCGCGAGGCCCGGCAGCATGCGCTGTGCCTGCTCCGCCAGCCCGCGTGACGACAACGCGCCGGGCATTACGACGTCGGTGAACAGCACGTTTGGACGCGCGCCGCCCTCCAATATGTGCAGCGCCGCCTCGGCGTCCGCCGCCGCCAGCACAGTGTAGCCGAGGCTCACCAGCGCGTCGGCGGCGACCTGACGGACGCCGGGGTCGTCCTCCACCAGCAGCACAAGCTCGCCCTGCGACACGGCGATCGCCGCAGGCTCGGCGGACGGGGCCCGCACGGCTGCGATGGTGCGCGGGATATAGAGGCGCGCCGTGGTGCCGCGGCCGGGCTCGCTGTACAGCTGGAAATGCCCCTCGGACTGCTTGGCAAAACCGAACACCATCGACAGGCCGAGCCCGGTGCCCTTGCCCTCGCCCTTCGTCGTGTAGAACGGCTCGATGGCGCGGCGGAGCTGGTTCGATGTCATGCCGATCCCGGTGTCGGTCACGGCGAACATCACATATTGGCCCGGCGTGACCTCGGCGGCACGCGCCGCGTACTCCTCGTTGAGCGAGGCGTTCGCCACCTCGATGGTCAGCCGCCCCTGCGGCTGGCCGTCCGGTCCGATCATCGCGTCGCGCGCGTTGACCACGAGGTTCAGCAGCGCGTTCTCCAACTGGTTCGGATCGGCGCGCACTGCCCAAAGGCCGCCGCCGACCACCAGCTCCAGCGCGATCGCCCCGCCCAGGGTACGGCGCATCATATCCTCGATGCCCATCAGCACGCGGGCGGGATCCAGCGGCTCGGGCGCCAGCGGCTGACGGCGGGCAAAGGCGAGCAAATGCCGGGTCAGCCGGGCGCCGCGGACCACTCCGGCGCGGGCCGCGTCCATCCGCGCCTGCAGCCAGCCATCCGGCGGCTCGCGCTTCGCCAATCGCTGCGACACCAGCTCAAGGTTTGCCGAGACAACCTGCAGCAGGTTGTTGAAGTCATGCGCGACCCCACCGGTCATCTGGCCGAGCACCTCCATCTTCTGCGCCTGCCGGGCGACCTCCTCGGCCTGGACGCGGCGGGTGATGTCGGCGACCGCGACCATCTGGCCGCCATCCGGCATGGCAGTGCGCCAGATCTCCAGCCGGCGGTTTTCCTGCTGCGCCTCGGCCACGACCGGCTTGAGGCCCGGGCGGGGCTCGGACAGCAGCGGCGGGTGCAGCCGCTGCGCCGCAGCGAGGTCGGCCAGCGGCACGCCGGGCTGCACGACCTCGGGCGGCAGGCCGATCGTCTCGGCGAAGCGGCTGTTGCGCAGCAGCAGGCGGTCCTCGGGGCCGAACACCGCGACGCCGTCGCGAATGTGCTCGACGGCTGCTTCCAACTGCGCGGCCAGCAGCCGCTCCCGCCGCTGGATGTCCAGCAGGCGCGCCCGGCCCAGCAGCAGCGCCAGCGCCGTGCCCGCAAGCACCATTAATCCGAGCGCCGCGGCGATCTGCATATTTACACTGGCAGAGCGCTGGCGGGCCAACAGCACCGTAACCTGCGCGGCCCGCTCAGACTCCGCGCGGTCCACAATGCGTTGCACGACACGCCGGAGTTCGTCCATCAGCGCCTTGCCGGCGTCGGTCAGCACCAAGTCCAGGGCGAGTTGCTGCTGCCCGGCGCGGGCGAACGCCACGGTCTGATCCAGCTCTGTCATTTTGCGCCGTACCAGCTCACGCAGCGGCGCCGTCTCTTCCCGCAGCCACGAGGTGTGATCGTCGAGTTCGTCTAGGCGATCCAGCGCGGAGCCCACCCGCGCCTCCGCCTGCTGGTAGGGTTCAAGGTAGTAGGTCCGGCCGGTCAGCAGATAACCACGCTGTCCGGTCTCGGCGTCTTGCGCGGCCGAAAACAATTGCCGCGCGGCAGTCGCCTGCATGCGCGCCAGCGCGGTGCTGTCGATCGCCGTCCTAATCGACTGACCGACTTCGCGCTCATATAATACGGCGGCCGTCAGCAACAGCAGCGTCACCAGCAGCAGCACGGCGGCCTGCCAGCGCACTGCCCGCCACATGCTGAACGACCTCAGGTCAGCCACAACGACTCCTTCAAGCGGGCGACGAACGCCGCGTGGCGGGCCAGCGCGGCCGAGTCTGGCTGCACCAGCACCGGCGTGCGCGGCCCGGCCAACTGATAGGCGATGGCCGGCAGCGTGTCGCCCGCGTCGTCTGCCAGCAGCAGCCCGCGCTGACGCCCGCCGGTCAGCTCGATATACACCTCGGCCAGCAGGCGGCAGTCCAACAGGGCGTTGTGGCTTGTGCGCTCCGACAAATCGATGCCGAAGCGGCGGCACAGCGCGTCGAGGCTGTTGGGCAGGCCGGGAAACCGCGCCTTCGCCAGCGCCAGCGTGTCGATCATGCGGTCGCGTCCCAACGACGGACGGCCCAGGCGGGCCAGCTCGGCGTCCAAGAAACCAAAATCGAACGGCGCGTTGTGCGCGACCAATTGCGACGTGCCGAGGAACTCCAACAGCTCGTCGGCGATCTCACTGAAACGCGGCTTGCCGCGCAGGTCCGCACGGGTCAGGCCATGCACCCGGCTCGCGTCCGGATCGATGTCGCGCTCGGGATCGACGAAACGGTGAAAGGCGCGGCCGGTCGGCAGGTCGCGCAGCAGCTCTAGGCAGGCGACCTCAATGATGCGGTCGCCCTTCAGCGGGTCGAGGCCCGTAGTCTCGGTGTCGAACAGCACGGAACGGCTCAAGGCTGCAATTCCCGGATTAAGCGGCGAAGGCGGCGGAGGGCATGGTGGCGGGACAATCCTGTCGAAATGATGATGTCGGCGCGACGGCGCTTCTCCGCGTCGGGCATCTGCCGTGCGATAATGCTATCGATCTCGGCGTTCGTCATCCGCCGGCGCTTCCTGACGCGCGCACGTTGCACGGAGCGGGGCGCCGACACGACGAGCACAAGGTCCACCCGCCGCTCGCCGTGGGTTTCGAGCAGCAGCGGAATGTCCAGCACCGCAACCGGCCGTCTTGCCCGCCGGGCACGGGCAAGGAACGTCTGTTCGGCGGCACGGACCATCGGGTGCAGTATGCGCTCCAGGGTGCGCATGGCCGTGGGATCAGGGATGGCAAGGACGCGCAGGGCGGCGCGATCCACGGCGCCATTCCGGACCGTGCCGGGAAATGCCTTGCCGATCGCCTGCACCGCCCGGCCGCCGCGGCCCTGCAGCGCGTGCACCGTGGCGTCGGCGTCGAACACCGGGATGGCGGCGCGCCGGAACGCCTTGGCCACGGTGGACTTCCCCATGCCCATGCCGCCGGTCAGGCCGATGATCTTCACAAGTCGGCGACGATCAGATCGAAGGTCGCCTGATCGACGACGGGAGTGACGCCGAACCACGACGCGAAGCCCGCGACGGCCTGATGCAGCAGCATGCCGAGGCCGCCCACCGCGATCAGCCCGCGCGCCGCGGCGTCGGCCAACAATGGGGTAACGAGCGGCGCATAGACGATGTCCGACACGACCAGGCCGGACGCTGCCCGATCCAGCGGCAGGTCCAGCGCGTCCTGCCCCGTCATCCCCAGCACCGTCGTATTGACCAGCAGCGCCTGATCGCCGAGCGCCGCCGCCCGATCGGCCCAGGGGAGCACACGCAGGCCCGGCAGCGTCGCCGCCAGCGCCGCCGCACGGTCCGCCGACCGGTTGGCGACCGTCACCGGTGCCCCCAAATCGAGCAGCGCCGCGGCAATGGCCCGCGCCGCGCCGCCGGCGCCGAGCAGCAGTGCCGGCCCGGCGGCGGGATCGACGCCATGCGCCCGCAGATTCGCCACGAACCCTGTTCCGTCCGTGTTGGTGCCGGAAATGCCGTCCGGCCCGAACACTAGCGTGTTCACCGCCCCAGCCCGCTGCCCGGCCGCCAGCACCCGGTCGCACAAGGCCAGCACGGCTTCCTTGTGCGGCACGGTCACGTTCACCCCGGCAAAGCCCGCGGCGCGCAGCCCGCGTATCGCCACCGCCAGGTCCGCAGGTGCGACCGCGAGCGGAACGTAGGCGCCGTCGATCCCGTGCCGCGCCAGCCAGTGATTGTGCAGGCGCGGCGACCGGGAGTGCGACACCGGCCACCCGACCACGCCCGCCAACTTTGTCCGTCCAGTTAAATGCTGCATTTCCACTAACAAACACACGGCGGCGGCGGCGGGCAAGCGCGGTGAATTGCAACCAGACCTTGGCGGGTGGACACTGGCAGGGAGCGAACATTGGGGAGTACGATTATGATCCACGTCCTGGCCATCATCACCGCCAGGCCCGGCCAGCGCGATGCCGTATTGGAACAGTTCCGCGCCAACGTCCCGGCCGTTCTGGCCGAGCAGGGCTGCATCGAATACGCGCCGGCGATCGATCTAGACAACGGCCCGTCCTGGGTGGCGAAACTGGGACCGGACAGCTTCGCGGTCATCGAGAAATGGCAGGACGCGGCGGCGCTCTCGGCGCACGCGGCCGCGCCGCACATGGTGGCGTATGGGGCGCGGGTTAAGGATATGCTGGTCAGCCGGATGATCCACGTTCTGTCGCCAGCCTGATATTCGAACGTTGCACATCACGAATTCGTTACCGCAACAGAATTCAGTATTATATCGGACAAGCATCTGTTGTTCGTTACGCGGCGTATATGAGGAGCCGCCTGTTGGCGGTCGCGCATCACGTCGGAGGTTAACGTTCATGAACGATCAACTCGACTCTGCCAAACAGGCACAGGACGGCGTCAACCGCCGTTCGCTCATCAGTCAGTTTGGCGCCGGCGCTGCCACCATCATGGCCGTAGGCGCCGCCGCTGCTGGCGGTGTGGCGCTCAGCAGCCAGCCCGCCGAGGCACAGGCGATCACCGATATCGACATCCTGAATTTCGCACTCAACCTCGAATACGTTGAAGCGCAGTACTACATCGCGGCGTTTCTAGGCCGGCCTCTGGACGCTGCTGATACGACCGGTGTCGGCGGCGCGCCTGGCTTCGTGCTGGGCGGATCGGCTGTGCCGTTTCAGACCGAGTCGGTCGCGGCCTATGCGCAGAAGATCACGATCGATGAGGTCAACCACGTCCGTTTCCTGCGCCGGGTGCTCGGCGCCCAAGCGGTGGCGCAGCCGAACATCGATTTGCTGAACAGCTTTAACGCGCTGGGCGTCGCAGCGGGCCTGATCCCGGCCGGCACGCAGTTCAACCCGTTCGCAGATGAGACGAGCTTCCTGCTCGGCGCGTTCATCTTCGAGGACGTGGGCGTCACGGCCTACGGCGGCGCGGCGCGGCTGCTGGTCAACAAGGACTTCCTGGACGCGGCCGCCAGCATCCTGGCGATCGAGGCCTATCACGCTGGCACGGTCCGCACCGTGCTGGGTGCGTTCGGCCAGCAGGACGCGGCCGACGCCATCTCCGCCGTCCGTGCCAAGGCAGGCGGCGGCAAGGAGCAGGGCCTTCGGGTCGGCGCCAACCTGCAATTCAACACCTCGCCGTCCGACTCCGACTCGCTCGCGTTCCGCCGCACTACGACAGAGGTGCTGAACATCGTGTATAACGGCAATAAGTTCGGCGGCGGCTTCCTGCCGAACCAGATGAACGGCACGATTCGCTGAAATGCACTATCGATGACTCGGTGGGTGGGCCATGCTGGTCCGCCCACGCTCTTCCGGAGGTCTCTTGCCGATTATGCGACGAGTTTGGCCGGCCGCCATGGTCCTCGCGGGCTTGGGCTCGCTCGCGCACGCCGCCGTGCCGCCCCGGCCAATTTGCGGCAGCAATGAGGTCCTGAATGTGGTGGCCGACGACATCGCACAGCGTGGCGTCACCGCCGTGATCATGCCCGGCAGCGTCGGCGAGGTTCCGACCGCCCGGCCTGACACGTTCCGTTGCTCGGTGCGGATCCAGACCACCTATTTCGACACCAACCGCTACGGCGGTGTGCCGCAGGTCCGCTTATCGACCCTGGAGTTCACCGTGCGCGCCGGCCGCAATGGGCTGTTCGTGGACGCGGTGGGCGAGCCGCGCTAGACCGCGGTAGCTCTGACTGCGTCAGGGCGCGGTCAAGCATTTGGTTGAACGACCAATTTTGCCGGCCTGACTGGCAACGCAAGTGCGTTTCCAGTCAGGACGACATTGGTCTAACGCCCAGCGATCACGGCCGGATGGGCCGCGAACATAGCCGCCGCGGACTTTCGCACCTTCGCTTGGTAACCCTGGTTCAGCAGAGGCGTGTGGGAATGGTAGTTGCCGATCGCCGGCATCAGGTCGCCCCGGGTCTCATCGAGATAGGTCCGCATGATCAGACCCGCCGCCGCAATGTTGAAACACGGTCGATATAGCAGCCGGTCCCATACCTCGGCCGAGTCGAGGCTGGTATAGCGGGACAGTGCCGGGAGCCAGAGCGTGTTGATCTGCATGACCCCAAGGTCCGTCGAACCGTCGGTGTTGCGGTGCATGACGCCGGGTCCACCGCCCTCGACCGCGTGAATCGCCGGCAGCACGCGCGGCGGCAGGCCGTAGATCTGTGCGACCAACGCCATGCAGGCCAGATAAGGCACCGCCATCAGGCGGCATTTCCCGGGTTTGCCGGCATGGCCCAAACCACCTTTTCTCGGCTATCTAGAGCTTTGTTTCAACGAGCATCGTTGTCCAATCGAAAGAGCAGATCGATCGGACGATGCTCTAACATCGGCGTAGCAGAAAGCAGTTTATGATGCAGCAGTCTTCAATACAACGCCACTCTCGTCCGCAGCGGCCGGCTGATGCTGGCTTTACGTTGCTGGAAATTCTTGTGGTGATCGCGATCCTGGGCCTGCTGATCGGGCTGGTCGCCCCGGCCGCATTGCGCCAGCTGGGCGGCGCGCGGACCTCGGTGGCCAAGCAGTCGATCGAGCGGCTCTCCTCCGTGCTTGATTTGTATAAGCTGGACGTCGGCAACTATCCGTCCACCGAGCAGGGCCTGGCGGCGCTCAACAACCGCCCGTCCGGCCTGGTAAGCTGGGGCGGCCCCTATCTGAAGGGCGACGCCCAGCCGCTCGATCCCTGGAACCGGCCCTATCTGTATCGCAGCCCGGCCAGCCGGCCCGGCCATGACTTCGACCTATGCTCCCGCGGCCCCAACAACCAGACGGGCGACAGCGGGCCGGAGCTGATATGCAACCCCTAGTGTCAATCCACGACCGCGGTCCAGGTCAGGATTTGGAACAGCGGCTCCTTCTCCGCGACCCCCAACCGAATCACGGCCCGGCGGCCAAACCGCCCCCCGGCGTCGCCAATCACCCGCGCGGTGACGGCGACGGTGCGGAGGGGCCGGCGGCGCGACGTCGCCGAACGCGCGCCGCGCAGGTCCTGGATCACCTGGCGCACCACCGGCGGGGCCGCCAGCAGGTCGGGATCGGCGTCGG
>JANXVC010000151.1 GCA_025351925.1 Rhodospirillales bacterium
TTCTCCGCGACGCCCAACCGGACCACGGCCCGGCGGCCAAACCGTCCGCCGGCGTCGCCAACCACCTGCGCAGTGATGGCAACGGTGCGGAGCGGCCTGCGGCGCGACGTCGCTGAACGCGCGCCGCGCAGGTCTTGGATCACCTGGCGCACCACCGGCGGGGCCGCCAGCAGGTCAGGATCGGCGTCGGTCAGCACCGAGACGTTCGGCTCCAGCCTTGCCAGCAGCTCGGGCGTCATGCCCAGCACCGCGCCGAGCTCGGCCACGCTGCGGAACGGTGCGCCGGCAGGACCATAGTCGAGGCCGGCGGCGCGGTATTGCGGCTCCTTGGCGCCACCGGGCTGCCCCTGCCGGTTGGGAAAGCGCCAGTCCACGATCGCCGCCGCGATGCCGTCGGCGACGCGGCGGTCCGCCCCCAGCCGCCGCAGCAGCGCCCGCAGCAGCTCCGGCGGCGCATTGTTGGGGTTGATCTTGCCTGCCTCGTTCTCGATCCGCAGAATTGCCCGGCCGCCTGGCACGCGCAGCATCCGGTCCGTACCGTCCGCCGTCCAAGTGTCCGACGGGTCGAGCAGGTGGTAAACCGCCTCATAGACCGCGCCGTCTGCCGCCGTCTCGGCTGCCGCCGCGCTGCGCAGGTTGGCGGCAAGCTGCAGTTCGGTGCGCCCGGCCGCGGTGAGCTGCGTCGCCAGCAGGGTCAGCAGCACCACGGCCCACAGCACGATCAGCAGCGCGAAGCCCCGATCGTCGCCCTGAACCGCCGCCCGCATCGTCTGGCGAAACGCGTTCACTGTTCCAGCCGGAGACCCTTACGCAGCAGGCGTTGCGGATCGGCGGAACCCGACGCCCGGCTCTGCTGCAGGCTATCCGGCACACGGGCGGCGTTGATCAGCTGGTCCCGCAGGTCCTCGGTCAGCGCCCGCGCGTCCCGCTGGTCGTGCACCACGTGCGGCGTGATCAGCACCAGCAGCTCTGTCCGCTGGCGCGCGTTGTTCTGGCTGCCGGCCAGCAGCCCCAGCAACGGGATGTCCTTCAGGAACGGAATGCCAGAGCTCGACTGGTTGGCGGTATCGCGGATCAGCCCCGCGAGTCCCACCGTCTGGCCGTCCTGCACCACGACCCGGCTGCTGACGTTGCGCTGCGAGAAGGTCGGCGAGTTGATGCCTGCCGCGCTCGGACCCGGCACCACGTCGCTGACCTCCTGCGAAACGTCGAGCGTCACCAGCCCGCCGCTGTTCACTCGCGGCGTGACCTCCAGAATGACGCCCGTCTCCCGGTAGTCGATCGAGTTGACGACCGGGGCGTTGGCGGTGATCTGGCTCTGCGAGCTCTGCGTCAAATAGGGCACTAGGTTGCCGACCTGCAAGCGCGCGGCCTCGTTGTCCAGCACGAGGACCTGCGGCGAGGACAATACCTTTACGTCGGTGACGGCCTGCAGCGCATTCAGCGCCGCGTTGCCGTTGTTGGGGCCGCTGAGCACGAAACCTGGGAAGCCCGATTGGAGGATGTTCGCAGCCGCCCCGCCTGCCGCTGCGGCCGGGTTGAAGTTGAGCGCCCCGTTGATGCCGGCCTTGAAGAAGAACTGCGTGCCGTACTGCAGGCTGTCGTTCAGCGTGACCTCGGCGACGGTTGCGTCGATGCGGACCTGCAGCGGCAGGATGTCGATTTTGCGCAGCATCGCCTCGATCGTGTCGCGCTCGGGGGCGGTGGCATACAGCAGGACCGCGTTGTTCTGGCCGTTCGGGATGATGCGGATGCTGTTGTTGTCCTCGGCACCGCCGCCGGAGCCGCCGCCCGAGCCGCCCGTCGGGTCCAGGCCGCCGAGCAGCGGGTTGGCCGGGTTCTGCGCCGGGTCGGGCTGTGCTGCGGCAGATTGCTGGCCGAGGCCGCCGCCTCCCGAGCTGGAACCCATCCCGCCACCGCCCCGGCTGCCGAGCCCGCCACCGCCGCCGAGGCCGCCACCCCAGCCGCGGCTGCCACCGCCAAGGCCACCGCCACCGCCACCGCCGCCAAAGCCGCCGCCGCCGCCGCCGAAACCGCCGCCGCCCGACTCGTCGCCGCCATTGAACCCCGACTGCCGGGAGCCGCGGCCCGGCGCCGTCGAACCGACCGCCCGCGGGCTCGGCTGTGCCGTCACCTTGTTCGGCGTGAAGGCCTGCTGCAGCACGAAGGCGATGTCGTTGCTGCGGCTGTTCTGCAGATAATAGACGTTCCAACTCCGCAGCGTCTGCCGCCGGCCACGCTCGACCAGCCCATAGACCCGCCGCGCCTGGTCGATGTAGCGCGCCTGGCTCGATACCAGCAGCACGGAATTGATGCGCTCCATCGGCACGACGCGGATCACGTTGGCCAGCGCGCCGCCGCTGCCGCTGCGGAACGTGTCCGCCAGCGCGGTGGCGAAGTCCTTGGCGCCGCCGGACGTCACGGGAAACAGCGCGTAGGACTGGCCGGCCAGGATGTCGATGTCGAAGGCGCGGATCAGCGAGACCAGCGCCTCCCGCGTCGGCGCGTCGCCGCTGATCAGCAGCACGTTGCGCCCGCCGTCGGCCACGACTTTGCCGCCGGCGCCGACGTAGGGCTGCAGCACCTTCGCCAGGTCCTCGGCCGAAGCGTAGCGCAGCGGCACAATCCCGCCGCCCGACGTGCCGTCGCTGCCGGCCAGCACCGGCGATCCCGCGGCGGCGGGCACCACGCGGTAGATCTCGCCGGACTGCACCAGAGCCGCGCCGTTCTGCGCCAGCAGCGCCTGCAGCGCCGGCAATAGCTGCGAGCGCGCCACGGGCGTCGCGGTGCGGAGCGTCGCGGTGCCGCGCACCGCCGGGTCAATGGTGTAGGTCACCCGCAGGATGGTGCCGAGCACCTGCGCTACGACCTCGCGCAGGTCGGTGTCCACGAAGTCGAGCGAGATGTCTCCGCCCCCTGCCCCGGCACTGCCCGCCGGGAGCGCGACGCTGCGCACCTGGCCGACCGAGACCTGCGCGTTGGGCAGTGCGTCGGGCGACCCTACGGGACCGTTCACCCGCGGCGCCGCGCCAACGGTCGGTCCGCCGAGGCTCGGCAGCGACCGCAGCGCCGGCAAGCCCGGTCGTTCACAGCCGACGAGCCCGATCAGCACAAGCAAAGCAGTGCGCCTCATCGGGCGGCGCCGGGGAAGCCGGGCAGGCCCCGCAGCGACTGCATGACATCGGTGGCCGCCGCGAACGGCGCGGGTATCTCAGCTGGTCCGGCGGCTGGGCCGGCAGCGGCGCTCTGCGGCCGTGCGTCAAAGGTGGGCCGTATCACCTGCGCGCCGCCAGTGCCGCCAAGCGTGACCTGCCCGGCCTCGATCGACTGCACGGTGTAGCCGCCGATCTTGGCGCCGACCTGCACAACGACAGGCTTCCCCCCGCCAGATGCGGCAAAGATTGCGCTGCGGGCGCTGCCGTTCACCAGGATACCGGCGAGCCGCGGCAGGCTTGTAGGCGTTGAGGCCGGACCAGACGGCGCTGCGACCGGGCGGCGAGTGGAGGCAAATAGCGGGCGGGCCAGGATGCTGTCGAGCAGCGCCTGACGATCCTCCTCCAGCGCGGAGGACGGCGCTGCCAGTTTCGGCAACGCGGGAGTCGGGCGCGGAGTGCTGGCGATCATATTACCGTCATCCGCGACTCTGCCGGTCAGTTCAAGCGATATCGTTCCGGTAAGTAAAATTGCCAGCCCGATTAGGCCGATCAAGCCACGCTGCATCATGGCGCACGGAACCCCAGCACGGTGAACGAGGCCTCCAGCGGCGGCTCGCCGGCCGTGCCGAACCGCCTCGTGCCATGGATTTGCAGATCGTCCACCAGCATTTGCGGCGAGGCCTCCTCCACAGCGCGCAGCAGCTCCACCAGCACGCCCCAGGGCGCGGATAGCGCCACCCGCACGCCGATTCGGCGATAGGCCGCCGCCGTTTCGGCCGGCAGCGCCTCGGTGCTGGACAGCGTGGCGCCGCCGCGGGCCGCCATGTCCTGGATCAATTGCTGCAGCGTGGCGCCAGCCACGGCGTCGGTCGAGCCTTCGAGCAAGGTCGCCGCGACCGGGCCGGCCGCCGCCGTCGCAGCCGCCTGGCGCTGCAGGTCTGGCAGGCCAGCCGCGACCTGAGCCATGCGACGGGCCAGGGCGCTACGCTGCTGCAACGCCTCCGCCCGACTCGCATGCCAATCAAGCAGCGGCGCCGCGACCGCCAGCCAAGCCGCAGCCAGCACGATGAGCAGCAGCGCCACCGCCAGTGCCTGGCCCCGCCGGCCGGTCGGCAGCGATTCGATCACGGCCCGACCTCGGCACGGATGGCAAACCCTTCGCCGCGCGTGCCCTCGTTGCGGGTCACCGGCGCCGCGAAGGCCGGGTTGCGTATGCTGCGTTCGGCGGCCAGCGCGGCGATCAGCTTGGCCGCGCCGGCCGACTGCCCGCTGATGGTCAACACCCGGGCGCGCAGAGTCAGCTCGCTCAGGAATGTATCGTCCGGCAGTACGTCAGTGACCGTCGCCAGCGTACCGAGCGCGTCGCCGACCCGGGCCCGCTGCTCCGTGAACACGTCGGTGCCGGCGGCGCTGCTGAGGATGCGGCGGCGCAGCGCCTCAGCCTCGTCCGCATGGGAACGGAGTGCGGCGATCTGGCCCTCGACCTCGGCGCTCTTGACCGATTGCATCACAAACGGCAGCGCGATAGCGGTGACGGCCAGCACGGCGCAGGCTCCACCGGCGAGCGCCAGGCCGCGTCTGCGCCAAGGCACCGGCTGCGGGCGGTCAAGCGCGACGCGCCGTGGCGGGCCGCCCGGCGTCAACGCCTCAAGCGCCATGGGACGCAGGCCGGCCTGCCGCAGCGCATCGAGCGCCGCGCCGAGGCGTACCTTGGGCACGAGCGACAGGCGGAGGTGCAGGCGGCCCTGCGCACGGTCCCGCCGCTCGATGGTCCAGGCCCAAAACAGCTCATCGGCGGCAAAAGGGGTGATACGGTCCATCTCATATTGCAGGACCCGTTCCGGGTCGCGTTCGGCGGCGATCGGCAACGCCACCTGCTGCTCCAGCAGCAGCTCGGGCGGCAGACGCAGGACCGCCGCGGTGCCCTGTCCGGCGACCGCCGCCCGCAAAGCTGCGATCCCTTCCGGGTCCAGGTTGAATTGGCCGAGCGGCGTGTCGCGTCCTTTGCGCCGCACCAGGACATCGAAGCTGTGCGGCCCGGCGGGCGGCAGGCGCAGCGCTACGACCAGCGCACGCGCCTCCGGCCCGGCGCCGTCCTGCACAAGCCGCGCCGGCAGAGCTGCCTTGAGCTGCTGTGCCCACCAGAGAAGGAATTCATTCAGCATGTTACGTTATGGACGCCAACCGACAGGGTGCCGCAAGTGAATATACCGGTTAGGGGCTGCGACGGATGCGTGCCGCCGGCTGCCCGGCACGCTGTATCACACGCCCGCCGACCGCTCCAACCGCGGGCCTGCGACGATGTCCGGCCAATGCCGGCGGTCACCCTTCGGGAATACTACCCGAAGCCGCACCAGAAACGGAAGATCCTTGACGCTCCAGGCGCTCGACCAGGTGGAGGCTGGGCCGCGGGCCAGGTAGCTGAACTCGATATGGTCCACGTCGCGCAGCAGCTCGGTTTCAATCGGCAAGGGCGGCGGGCCGAACGGCTTGCCGGCCGGACGCGGCGTCGCGCGCAGGACCAGCCGCCGCGCGCCATCGACCCCGAGCGCCCCATCTACGCCTAGCGCAATATCGGCACGGCGGGTGGGCAGGCCGCTTGCCGATGGGAGCTCGGACACGAACACCAGGCGGCCGGCGCTGCCCTGGACTCCGGCGCCGTCGCGGGCGGTGCCGGGGTCCATCTGCTCGATCAGCCGGCGCAGCGCACGGTCCACCGCATCCAGCTCGCTCCGCTCCGCAAGGGTGCGCGCCTGCGAATCGGTGGCGCGCAGGCCATAGCGCACGCCCTGGCTCAGGCCGGCGAGGATAAAACCCAACACCACGAGCGCCACCAGCAGCTCCAGCAAGGTGAAGCCGCCGTCGCGGCGCTTGCTCAAGGCGTTGCCGCCGGCGCCATGCCGACGCGTTCGGTCGCGAG
>JANXVC010000180.1 GCA_025351925.1 Rhodospirillales bacterium
CATCCTTTTCCTCGTGCGTCAGCTGGCTGAGATCAGGACGCTCGGTCATCCCAGCCTTGAATCCCAAGCGCCAGGGTTACGTCAAGCCGCCTCGCGCACAGCCTCAATCACGCCAACTCGCAAGAGGGTTGAGCAGCTACAGGGATTTCATCTAGAAACCGACTTGACTGACCTGCAGATACAAGAAATTGCCGAGGTGTGGCGGCATTGGCTTATCGTAACCACCGTGCCAAAAGTGCCTCAATCCAAAGAATTTTGGTTTGATTACGTTATATAAATCTGATTGATTAGGTGCGAATGTAATACCAAGGCTCGTTAATCAGAACCTGTGCGTGCATCGACCCCGGTCAAAGAAGTCGCAAACTGTCAAGCGCTGACTAGGCTTGGACAGGTCACGATTAAACGGACTTGGTATAAAATGTCTGAGGCTTTGGCTGGGATGTCGAATTGACGTGAAAAGTCTCACACGCAACGCATCCTGGTTCGAATGTGGCAGTTGAGGTTGCATCTAGATTCGGGATTCGAGTCCTATTTCGTGTTATCAGGACCGTGCTGGGCCGAGGGTTTGCGGCAACGCTCACCCCGGCCTTTTACATTTCGTGTGGACCGCTACCGTACGTTTCCGCGTTCTCGGGTCTTCGGACCCCATGGGGATGCCGGTATCGGGTGACCGCTGCAAACCAGGAGTCGTATCATGGTCGATTGGCAGGATAGGCTGGCGTTGACGGCGCAACAGAACCGTCAGGAGATCGTCAGGGCCAAGCTCAGCAGGCGGGAGTTGACCCGACTCGGCCTGGTGACGGCCGGCGGGGCCTTGATCGCCAAGCCGGGCTTGAGCGCCCGTGTCACGAGCGCCACCGACGGGAAGCTGAACGCCGACGACCGCCTGCTGAGCAGCGCGGACGCTTTTCCGGCCAGCCCGCCAGCGCGGCCCTGGGTGCAGCCCATGCCCCGCATTCCCCTGAAACCGAAGACCACCCCGGCGGTCATGCAGGGCGGCGCACCGGACGGAACCACAGTCATCGAGGCGGCGACGGCGCGGATCAACCACCAGTTCTTCACGTTCGATCCGAAAACCGGCGCTTATGGCGGCCGGTTCCCGCCGCGGCGGTTCTACGAGCTTTTCCTGCAGGAGGCGCAGGCGCAACTCCATCCCAACTATGGACCGACCACCATCTGGGGCTTCGACGGGCGCTATCCCGGCCCGCTGCTCCAGGCAACCATCGGCGAACCGGTGCTGCTGCGCATCCACAACCGCCTGCCGTCGGTAAAAAAGCCGGTCGATTTCGGCATCGCCGAGTTCGCGACCCACCTGCACAACGCCCACACGCCTTCGGAGAGCGACGGCTTTCCCACCGATACCGTCAACTCGGTGAACGACCCAAACCCCGTCAATCCCGGCGGTTTCAAAGACTATCATTACCTGAGCGCCTATCCGGGGTTCTCGGCCTCGGCAGGCAGCGTGGGTGACAGCCGCGAGGGGCTGGGGTCGCTCTGGTATCACGATCACCACATCGATTTCACCGCGCAGAATGTCTACAAGGGCATGGCGGGCCCCTACGTGATCCACGATGAAGTGGACACCGGCGACGAGACCACCGGGCTGCGCCTGCCGAGCGGCGCCTATGACGTGCCGATCTTCTTCAACGATTTCTTGTTCGACCGGCATTTTCAGCTGGTCTTCGATTTGTTCAACCTCGACGGTATCCTCGGCGACCGGTTCACGGCTAATGGGGCGATCCAGCCCTTCTTCGACGTGGACAAACGTCGCTACCGGCTGCGGCTGTACAACCCTGGCCCGTCACGATGGACGGAGTTCGCGTTGTTTGACGGCAAGAGCTTCCTGCCGTTCTGGCAAATCTCGAACGACGGTAACCTGCTGCCGCAGGCCGTGCGGGTCACCAGTGTCCGCCTGCCAGTCGCGGCGCGTGTCGACATCATCGTGGATTTCAGCAAATACGCGGCATCGAGACTCTATCTCGTCAACCGCTTGGAGCAGGTCAATGGCCGCGGTCCCACCGGCAAAATTCTGACGCCTGGCATTCCGTATCTGCAGTTTAATATCGGCGCTGCGGCGCCGGACCACAGCCGAGACCCCGCCGATCCGTCGCTTGGGCCCTACAAGCTGCGCGAATTGCCCGACCCGGACCTCAATCTGCTGCTGGCCCAGGCGAAAAAGCTGAAGACGCGGGTTTTCAAGTTCGGGCGAGGCAACGGACAATGGAACATCAACGGCCAGCTCTGGGACGAGAACTCGATCCTCGCCGACCCGCCCCAGGACTCAGAGGAAGTCTGGGTCTTCCAGAATGGCGGCGGCGGATGGGCGCACCCGATCCACGCGCACTTCGAGGAATGCCGCATTCTTGAGCGAAATGGCGTGGCACCGCAGCCCAACGTATCCGTCGATGGCCGGATTGAGTACTCGCGAACTGA
The DNA here is from genome assembly GCA_025351925.1 of Rhodospirillales bacterium. GTDB lineage: Bacteria > Pseudomonadota > Alphaproteobacteria > Acetobacterales > Acetobacteraceae > CAHJXG01. The sequence goes on from JANXVC010000180.1 coordinate 2,434, forward strand.
CGTTGTGCCGTTGGCCAACAACTTCGAATACCGCGTGTTGTTCCGGTTCCGTGATATGCGGGGTCGCTACGTCATGCACTGCCATAACGTGGTTCATGAGGACCACGCGATGATGCTGCGCTTCGATATTGTTTAAACGGCGAGCGACGATGCGTTGAGATGCCGCCCGGCCGTTTCCTTTTCCCTCGTAATGCCTAAACCCGACAGGACAGGAAATTCCGATGAACAGACGAGGCTTCGTTGCCGCCGGCGCCGCAGGAGCCCTGGCACCGTTTTTTGCGCCCGAGCCCGCCCATGCGCAGGTGACACACCAGTTCGGCGAAGCCTGGTTCACCAACGTCCCAATGCAGACGCATGAAGGACGGACCGTTCGGTTCTACGACGATCTGCTCAAGGGCAAGGTCGCCATGATCAATTTCATGTTCACCGAGTGCGACGGCGTCTGCCCGGGCATGATACAGAACCTGACCGAGGTCCAGGCATTGCTCGGCGACCGGGTCGGGCGCGATATCTTCATGTATTCGATCACCATCGACCCAAAGACCGACACGCCGGAGAAGCTGGCCCAGTATGCGGCGCCGTTCGGAATCGGTCCCGGCTGGCTGTTTCTCACGGGCAAGAAGGCCGACGTCGAGTTGCTTCGCGCGCGCCTAGGCTTCGTCGATTCCAATCCGCGGCAGGACGCGAACCCCGATGAACACACCGGCACGGTCCGGATCGGCAACGAGCCGCTGCATCGCTGGATCATGGTGGCAGGGCTTGCTAAGCCTGAGTCGATCGTGCGGGCGGTGCTGCGCGTGATCCCGGCGTAGCCAGGGAGCTGAGGTATCCGAAGACATTAGGTTCTCTCGCACTTTACGTTAGGTCAAGCTGCAAGCAGAATGCGTCGGCGGCGCAGGCCGACGCTGGCATGAGGCGTTGGTACACTTCGATAATCTGAAGGGGTGGTAGGATGCCGTTCCCTTTCTG
>JANXVC010000212.1 GCA_025351925.1 Rhodospirillales bacterium
GTCCCGTGGGACCTGCGGAAGTCGCAGCCATACGACATGTATCAGAGCGTTGATTTTGACATCCCGGTGGCGCGCAACGGCGACTGCTATGACCGCTATCTGGTCCGCATGGCCGAGATGCGGCAGAGCGTCTATATTATCCAGCAATGTCTAGAGCGAATGCAGCCCGGCCCGGTGAAGATCGAGGACCGCAAGTTCACGGCGCCCCGGCGGCAAGAGATGAAGCGGTCGATGGAGGCGCTGATCCATCACTTCAAGCTCTACACCGAGGGTTACCATATTCCTGCGGGCACGACCTATACCGCAACCGAAAGCCCCAAAGGCGAATTCGGCGTGTATTTGATCGCCGATGGCAGTAACCGTCCTTATCGCTGCAAGATCCGCCCGACCGGCTTTTCCCATTTGCAGGCTATCGAGCATATGTCCAAGCGTCACATGCTGGCCGACGCGGTCGCCATTATTGGCTCCATCGACGTCGTGTTCGGCGAGATCGATAGGTAGAGCATGTCGGAGCGTCTAGGCGGACCGCACGGGTCCCAGATCGGCAACGGCACCGCGGAAAATATTGGCGACGGGTCAAGCGGCGAGGGCGCGGCACAGCCAACACATTTTACTTTCGATGAGGCAAGCGAGGCGGAGATCACCCATATCCTGACTAAATACCCGCCAAGCCGGAAGGCGAGCGGCGTGCTGCCGTTGCTGTATGTTGTGCAGCATCAGATGCGCCGAGAGACCGGCAGCGCCTGGGTGCCACGCGTCGCCATGGACGTAGTGGCGGCGCGTCTGGAGATTCCGCCGATCCGCGTCTATGAGGTCGCCACGTTCTATTTGATGTTCAACACCAACCCAATCGGCCGCTTTCACCTGCAGGTCTGCGGCACAACGCCGTGCTGGCTGCGCGGCTCGGACGAGATCACCCGCGCCTGCCGGGACGAGACCGGCATCAAGGGTTGGCGGCAGACTAGCGCGGACGGAATGTTCACCATGTCTGAGGTCGAGTGTCTCGGCGCCTGCGTGAACGCGCCGATCTTGCAGGTGGATGACGACTATCACGAGGATCTCGACTACGACCGCACCGTGGCACTGCTGCGGGCGCTGCGTCAGGGCGAGCACCCGGCAGCGGGCTCCGCGATCGGACGGATTACTTCGGCGCCCGAGGGCGGGCCGACGACATTGACCACGATACCGATCGCCGGGGAGTAGCGCGATGCTTGCCGATCAGGACCGAATTTTCACCAATCTTTATGGCCAGCATGACTGGTCGCTTGAGGGCGCCCAGTCGCGTGGTGACTGGAACGACACGGCGGCGATCATCGCCCGTGGCCGGGACGCGATCATCGATGAGATGAAGGCGTCTGGGCTGCGCGGGCGCGGCGGCGCTGGCTTTCCGACCGGGATGAAGTGGTCGTTCATGCCGAAGCAGCCGTCGCCAGATGGCCGGCCCAGCTACCTCGTAGTGAACGCCGATGAGAGCGAGCCTGGCACATGCAAGGACCGCGACATCCTCCGGCATGACCCGCACAAGCTGATTGAGGGCTGCCTGATCGCCTCTTTCGCGATGGGCGCGCAGGCCTGCTACGTCTATGTCCGCGGCGAATATTACAATGAAACCTGCAACTTGCAGGCCGCAGTGGACCAGGCTTACGCAGCAAATCTGCTGGGCAAAAACGCTGCCGGGTCCGGCTATGACTTTGACTTGTATGTACACCGCGGCGCAGGCGCCTACATCTGCGGCGAAGAAACCGCGCTACTGGAGAGTCTGGAAGGCAAGAAGGGCATGCCGCGCCTAAAGCCTCCGTTCCCGGCGGCGGTGGGGCTGTACGGCTGTCCGACGACGGTTAATAATGTCGAGACAATTGCTGTCGTGCCGACGATCCTGCGTCGTGGCGGCGCCTGGTTCTCGGCATTGGGCCGGCCAAAGAACACCGGCACCAAAATCTTCTGCATCAGCGGCCACGTGAACAAGCCGTGCAACGTGGAGGAGGAACTGGGCATTCCACTCCGCGAATTGATCGACACCTATGCCGGCGGTGTGCGCGGCGGCTGGGACAACCTGCTTGCGGTCATCCCCGGCGGCTCCAGCGTGCCGTTGCTGCCCAAGGACATCTGCGACACCGTGCTGATGGACTTCGACAGCCTGCGCGATGTGAAGTCCGGCCTGGGCACTGCAGGCGTGATCGTGATGGACAAATCGACCGATGTCATCCGCGCCATCGACCGGCTCGCGCAATTCTACAAGCATGAGAGCTGCGGCCAGTGCACGCCGTGCCGCGAGGGTACCGGCTGGATGATGCGGGTCATGCACCGCATGGTGCAGGGCCGGGCAGAGCTGGATGAGATCGATATCTTGGAGAAGGTGACGAAGCAGATCGAGGGCCACACGATTTGTGCCCTCGGCGACGCGGCGGCATGGCCGATCCAGGGCCTGATCCGCCATTTCCGTCCCGTCATGGAGGAGCGCATCGCCAGCTACAAGGCAGCGCGCACCCCGCGGCCGTTGCCGATGGCAGCGGAATAGATAGTGCCCGCGCTCGCGGCATACAGAAAGACAGTGTAATGGCGAAGTTGACAGTGGACGGGATGGCCGTCGAGGTTCCGAACGGCGCGTCCGTCCTGCAGGCGTGCGAGGCCGCCGGCGTTGAGATCCCGCGCTTTTGCTACCACGAGCGGCTCTCAGTCGCCGGCAACTGCCGCATGTGCCTGGTTGAGGTCGAGAAGGCACCAAAGCCGATCGCAAGCTGCGCCTACCCCGTCGCCGACGGCAT
>JANXVC010000284.1 GCA_025351925.1 Rhodospirillales bacterium
ATCTCAGGCGATCCAGTTGCTGGGCGACCCCGTCGGCCTGGGCTTGGCGCTGCGTTGACACTCGTGCGTAGAAAGCGGTCCTCATGATTGACCTCCTGTTCGGGAGGCTCGGGGCCGGCCGGGACCGCGGCGTGGGCGTCCATCGGCTGCGTCCACGCCAAAAGTTGCTGGTAGGTTCGGTCCCAGTGCCGTTGCCCGGCCGGATGAGGCTGTAGTGTCCGGCGCACGCGCCAATCCCGCATGGTTGCCTCCCGCCGCAGGCAGACCCTGCGGTCGGGAACACACTGCAGGTCCAGCCCGACGCGCACGCAACGGCAAGCGCCACCAAGTCAGCCGCAGCCGCCCGAAGCGGCTCAGGCAGAATTTGTCATTTGCGATCAGACCATCTCGATGCGGTTGCGCTGGCGGTAGGCCTCACGGTTGAAGCGGGACTGCCGGCGCTGGTTGCTTTTGCTGGGGATCACCGGCCGGATGTGCCGCCGGCGCCGGCGGTTTTGAGCAGTCGGGCTGCTGTAGGCCTTGTCGCCGGCCACACGCCGTGGCCGCAGGCGAGGACGGCCCCGACCGGGACGGCGGATTGCGCCGTTGTCCAGCAGCGCTTGCAAGGCGATTTGCTCATGCCGCTCGCCCTCAGTCAGCACGGCGACGATCGGCTTGCCGCCGCCCTCGGCCCGCAAGTGCAGCTTGGTCGAGAACCCGCCCTGGCTGCGGCCCAACGCTTCGACGTTCTCCCCATCCCCGCCAGCGCCGTCCCGGCGGACACCGGCTGCGTGCTGATGCGCACGAATGACAGTCGCGTCGACGAAATGTAGGTCCCAATCCACGTCGCCCTGAGCATCGGCCTCCGATTGCAGCGCAAGCAGAACCTGATCCCAGATCCCCGCTGCTCGCCGGCGATAGAACCGGCTCGACACCGTGCCAACCGGGCCGTAGTGCAGCGGCAGGTCGCGCCAGGGCGCTCCTGTCCGGTGCACCCATAGTATGCCGTTCAGAATACGGCGGTGATCCACATTGGGCCGCCCTGTCCAGAGCTTCTCAGGGGCAGCAACGGCTGCAAATGCAGCCACTGCGTGTCTATCAACTCTCTTCGTCTCACCCCATCAATATGGAATCACATACCCGAAACGTCCCGTCGTTTGCAGACACGCCCTAGCTAGGCCGAGACGCTCTCAGGCTCAACAATGGAAGCCAACGCGGCCTCAATTGTGTCACTCCTGTAGGTCTCGCGTAGAACATCATAGACCTCAACATCGCCGCTGAGCAGCGGTGTGACAAAGAATAGCAGTAGACTCGGACTATGCCGCCACACTTCGGCTATCTCTGGCATCTGCGGGTCAGCGATATCGGTTTCGACGTGAAATCCCCATGGGCTGCCCTCAGTGGCCGTCACGAACGCTGCAATTTGCTCTAAGCTGAACCGCGGGCCGGTTGCGGGTTCTATGTTTTGCATGAGATTTCTGCCTTGAACAGGTTACGGCAGGAACATTCAATGTCACGGTTCCGTGAAGCAAGTTAGGTTTTGTGGAGTAATCGAGTTGCCTGACTGGCTAGGCTACCTCGACTTATCCCAGCATTCAGCCAGGCTGCTGTAATGCCACCCGAACTGACTGCGCCAGCGTGCGCTGTTAGGCTAAGCCGGGATGCTCGCGGCCTCTATAATCGACGCTAGAACGTCCGTTAGTGGGCCGCTTTCGTAGCGTTCGCGCGAAACGTCATAGACGCCCACATCCCCGCTAGGCAGAGGCATGATGAAAAACAAAACGACGGTCGGATCGTGGCGCCATACTTCGGCGATTTGTGCTTCGTCTGGAGTTTCCGCAACAACTCCAATATAGAATCCACAAGGGTCACAATTGTTGAATGAGACGATCGTCGCGACTTGTGCCTGAGTGAACCGAAGCGCGATGGGGGACTCACTGTGCAGCACTGGCGTTCGCCTTAAGCGGGTTGTGACAAATAAATCGGATATTACGACCTCGTAAGACAAGTTTGGATTTGTTAGGACGTAGAAGGCAATGGTGCCCGATCAGTGTTTGATGTCAGCCCACCCCTGCATGGGCACCGTCGCCAGATACGCCCCTGCCATTTCGAAAGCGATGTGCGAGATCATGTCCAAGACCGAACATAGGTCGGTGTGAATGAAGGTCGAGCTAGTCCCGTCCATCCATCTCACGAATAATCCAACATACTCACGCCAACGACAAACGGTGAACCGTGGCATAATTGCGCAATATGTTTCCTGGTAGATCAGTGCAACCCATTCTACTCCCTGATACCAAGTCCCTCGGCGGTTGACTCAATCGTGTTTTGCCCGACGCGACGACGATTTGATTCAAAGTGGCGAACGGATGAGGTTTGCCATGACGACACCGCTGCGCAGTGACTTCGACGCGTCTGGTTTGCGAGTGCTGGC
>JANXVC010000349.1 GCA_025351925.1 Rhodospirillales bacterium
CGTGCACCGATCCGCCCTTCGGCTCGTATTGAATAAGCTCGATCAGCTTGTTGCGGAACACCACCTTGCCCGGCGAGAGCGCCAGGTTGCGCCCCGGCGCGAAGGCCGTGACGTCCACCATGCTGAGCTTGCCCTCCTTCACGTCGTGCATGAGGTTGCGCGCGCCCTCCGCGATGCTCGCACCGCCGGTTTCCATCGCCCGGCGCAACGCTGCCGGGTTGGAGGCAAGCTGCAGCGTCGGGCTCATCGCATCGACGAATTGGCGAAGGTGGAAGTCGAGGTGCTGCCGCTCCGCCAGGCTCAGGCCGTCCGACTCGCTCGCCTGCCGCAATAGCCAGTCCGAGGCGAGCAGATACAGATCCTTGAGCGTGCGATAGGCGGGATTGTTCTGCCACTCGGGTGCTGCGAACCGCTTATCCGCGTTGCCGCCGGCAGCACGCTTGTCGCCATCGGCGCCGGATGCCCCACCGCTCTGCCCCAGGCCCCACCAACGCTGGCCAGCCTCGTTCCAGGTGTCCATCGCCGACTGCCAGAGCCGCGTGTTGAACTCGGTCGCGGCCGCAATGGCCTTCTCAGGCCGGCTGACGGACTGCAGCCAAACCGTGCGGAGCGCCCGCGCGATCTCCGCCCAATCAACCGGGATCACCTGACGCATCGGGTTCGCGTTGAGCGCGTCCTCGGTCGCGCGCAGGATCGGATCCTTGGCCAGCATCTCGCCAAGCTGCTTCATGCCGCCCTGCAGCATGTTCCCGGTGAGCTGGTCGGCCGGCATTTGCCAGGCTGCCTGCCCAGGCATGCCGCCTGCCGCCGCACCCATGCCGCTCCCCAGCTTCGAGGCCGACTCAACCCACGACGTCCAGAGGCCGAGCATCATCTCCGGACCCGGCAGCATCGTCGCTGAGCCAGCACTATCCCAGGTGGGTGCGGCCTCGTGCCGATCGTCATGCGCTGTGGCCGAACCCGTCTCGCGAGGGGGACCTAGGGGGCTTTTGCCTGACATATTTTATCTCCTCCTGTCTGCGTGCAACTGGATGATAGCGCCGACTAAGCGCCTGGGGCCGGGCGGATCGGGCCAGTTGCACGCTAACTCTTGTGGATGGCCGGGCCATACGGGTCGCAGCGGGTTGGTAGGCGACGCCCATAGCGAGGTCAACAGCCGCAGTGTGAGCCGTGCAGCCAAAACATCTTTGCCGGTAGAGCATAACGGAAACGTAATATTCATTATTTCGTGTCATTCTGGTCCCGACCGACACAGGACACATTATGGCAAAAGACCATCGGCCGATTGGTAGGACAGCGAGCGCTCTAGGGACTGCCGTCGCGGTCGCAGTCTTTATTTGCGCGAGCTCCGCCTTCGCTGAGCCTGCCCCATCAATGACTGGGCGGGATGTGCAAGTCGTCGCGCGCGCACTCGGCTTCCTACAGCCGCCGCCCTCGAACGATGCCTGGGTTGCCGTGGTATTCGCGCCCGGCGACACCGCCAGCCGACAGGATGCCGAGCGTGTCGCCGCGCTGTTCGGAACCGGCCTCCGCGCCGGCCATGCCGTACTGAGCGCCCGTTCCGTCAGTGCCGATGCATTGGCAAGCGCCGGCAATCCTGCCGCCCTGATCGCAGCCATTGGCGCGCCTGTCGGCGTCGTCATGGCAGCCGCACGCCTTGGGCACATCATCTGCATCACCGCGGCGCTCGATCAGGTCGAGGCTGGCCACTGCACCATGTGGGTCCGCTCGGAGCCGCGGGTCGAGATCGTCATCAACCAGGCAGCGGCCCGATCATGCGACCTCGGCTTCGCTGCTGCATTTCGCATGATGGTGCGCGAGCTATGAGCCGGACCCGCACGATGTCAGCCGTGAACCGCCTCACCCTGCTTGGCACCGCCTGCCTCGCGCTCCTGCTGCGCCCCGGCACCGCGCCCGCCCAGTCCATCGACTACGGCGCGTCGGAGGCGCTGTTCGGGGAGCCCGTGACCGCCTCAGCGACCGGCAAACCGCAGCGCGTGTCGGACGTGCCGGCCAACATGGAGATCATCACGGCGGACCAGATCCGCCGCTCGGGCGCCGACAACCTGCCCGACATCCTGCGCTTCGTGCCAGGCCTCGACGTGCGCCGCTACGGAATTGCCGCCGCCGACATCGGCGTGCGCGGCTACGCACGGCCCGCCAACCCGCGGCTGCTCGTATTGGTCAACGGCCAGCAGGTTTACCTTGACGATTACGGCCGTACGCAGTGGTATGCCCTGCCGGTCGAGCTCGACGAGATCCGCCAGATCGAGGTCGTAAAAGGCCCCAACACCGCCCTGTTCGGCTTCAACGCCGCCTCGGGCGTGATCAACATCGTGACCTGGGACCCGCTGCGCGACCGGGTCAACAGCGTGACCGCACGGGTCGGCACGCAGGGCTACCGCGAGCTCTCGGCGGTCGGCACCGCTCAGGTCGCGAACTGGGGCGGGGTACGCGTCTCGGCCGGCGGCTTCCGCGCCCGCGACTTCGACCCGCGCGGCCAATCGGCTGCAGACCGGGCCTCGCGCCAATCGCCACAGCGCGGCTCGCTCGCCATCGATGGCCGGGCGCGCGTCGCTCCAGGCGTCGAGGTCGTGCTGAACGCATCGGTGGTCAACCTCCGCGCCTCGGAGCAGGCGGCCACGGTTTATTCCAGCACCGACTACTACCGCACCAACGCCGTCCGCACTGCGCTCACGGCCGATACCAGGCTCGGCCTGCTAGCGCTCAACTTCTACCGCAACCAGTCGCGCTTCAGCTACCAGGGCAAGTCCGTCTCCGGCGACATCCAGGACACGCTTTACGTCGCGCAGGCGAGCGACACCGTGAAGCTCGGGACCAGCCACACCGTGCGGCTCGGCCTCGAGTACCGCAACAGCAGCGCCACGGCGTCGCGCGATTTCGTCGGGCAGGTCGGATACGAGGTCGTGTCGGGCAGCCTGATGTGGGATTGGCAGGTCACGCCGACCGTTTCCGTTACCAATGCTGTCCGACTGGACCATTTTACCCTGAACCAGTCAGGGCCGTTGCTGGCGGTCTCGGGTTTCACTGCGGCCGACTATCGGAACCGCGCCATCACGGAGCCCTCCTTCAACTCGGGCGTGGTATGGCACGCGACCAATCAAGACACGCTGCGGCTCACCGCCGCCCGCGGGCTGCAGCTTCCTAGCCTGTTCGACCTCGGCTACCAGCGCGCGAGCAGCGTCGACGTCGGCTCATTCAAGATCCCGGTGTATTTCCTTGGCTCGCCCAAGCTGCGGGCCAGCGCCGTTTCCAACTTAGAGCTCGGCTACGACCGCGCCCTGCCGAGCCTGAATTCTTCGGTGCGGGTTTCAGTGTTCGCGCAGCGGACCGACGACGTCATCACCGACCCGGCCGGTGCCGTGCCGGCATTCGACGGGCGCGTCGCGCGGCTGGTGGCGGCAAACACCGGCCATAGCTCGGCAATTGGCAGCGAGATCGGCATACGCGGACAATCGCCGGTCGGAGCCGAAGGCAGTCTGCGCTGGAATCTCAGCTACGCCTACATCTCCATAGCCGACCAGCTGGCAAACACGACCTATGCGTTGCAGGACTTCCAGCACGGCACCCCGACGCACGTTGTCGTTGCTGGAGGCGGCTACAGCGTCGGCAAGCTCGAACTCGACGTTCAGGGACGCTGGCAATCGCGCTTCCGCGATTATCGTGCGTCCGCCGCAGCGATCACCGCCGCGAGCACGGTGGCAGCCAGCCCAGTCGAGATCGCCAATTATGTGCAGGTCGATGCGCGGGCCGGCTACCAGGTCACCGAGCACCTCACGCTGGCGCTGTCGGCGCAGCAGTTCATCGCCCAGCGGCTGGTGCAATCCGCCGGCCCGCCGGTCGAGCGTCGGCTGCTGCTCAGCGCCACGGCACGGTTTTGAGCCGGGTTCGGAGCGCAGCACGATGACCTGGCTGTATGAGACGCTGGTGCACGAGCGTAACCCAGTCCTGCTCGGGCTGGCCGTGCTTGCAGCCTGCGCCGGTTCGCTTGGCGGCCGGCATGCCCTGATGCGGCGGGGCGAAACCAGCGGCTCGGCGCGCCCCAGATGGCTGGCAATGGCCGCCCTGTCGCTCGCCGCGGGCGCCGTGCTGACCCATGTCCTGGCAGTCCGGGGATTTTACCCCTATCTCGGCGTGCCTGCAGACCTCGGTGCGAGCGTCTTAGCCTATGGCATTGCCGCGGCCGGGTCCGTGGGCGCCATCGCCATCTCGGTCAAAGCGCGCCGCGGCTACCGCGACCTGCTGCTCGCGGGCGCCGTGCTTGCGGGCTCCGTGGCCTGCATGGTGTTCCTCAGCCTCAGCAGCCTGACCCATCCTTATAAGCTGGGCTACGAACTGCTGCCGGTCTGCGGCACCGTACTGCTCGCGGCCGTGCTGGGCGGGTTCGGCCTCGCCTCGGGCGGCCCTCGAAGCTTTTCGCACCAGCTTCAGGGCGCGTTGTGCCTGGCGGCCGCGCTGGTCCTGCTCAACATCTCAGGACTGCTCTCCATCCTCTCGTTCAGCGATTGGATGGCGGAAGCAGATAAGCCCGCCAGCCTCGCCACCGAGCCGGTCGTGGTCGTGCTGTCGGCGTGCTTCCTGGTTGTGCTCTTGCTGGGCGTCGCGGGCGCAGTGATGGACCACCATCTGGCGCTGCAGGCCGAACGAGAGTCTGACCGGCTGCGTGATCTCGCCGACAGCACCATGGAGGGTATCCTGATCCACCGCGGCGGCCGGGTGCTGGACGCCAACGCTGCCTTCTGCGCCCTGGTCGAGGTGCCGCTCGCTGTGCTTCGCACGCAGGAAACCGCCGCGCTGTTCCGGCTGCCGTTCGGCGCTGCGGCGCCTTGGGCGGCAACGGACCCCGAGGATACCTGCGAGCGGCAGGAGATCGAGGTGAAGGCAGCCGGCGGCAGCACGCTGCCGGTCGAGGTGCTGTCCCGCACCATCGCCTACCGGGGCGAGCCGGCCCAGGTGCTCGCCGTGCGCGATATCCGCGAGCGGCGGGCCGCAGAGACCCGCATCCGTCACCTTGCGCACCATGACGGCCTGACCGGACTCGCCAACCGCACGCTGTTCGGCGAGCAGTTTGCCCTCGCGCTGCGGCTGTCTCAGCGCAGCGGCAATCAGGTGGCGGTGCTGTGCCTCGACCTCGACCGGTTCAAGGCGGTGAACGACACCCTCGGACATGCCGCCGGCGACCGCCTGCTACAGCAGGTCGCGGAGCGGCTGCGCGAGGTGACCCGCACCTCCGACACCGTGGCGCGGGTGGGTGGCGACGAGTTCATCGTGCTGCAGACCGAGCTCGATCAGCCGCAGTCGGCGTCTGTCCTCGCCATCCGGCTTATGGAGGCATTATGCATGCCGTTCACCCTCGACGGCATGCCGGCCAGCATCGGCGCCAGCATCGGCATCGCGCTGTATCCACAGGACGGGGCGGGCTCGGAGGAACTGCTCCGCAACGCCGACGTGGCGCTGTATCGGGCCAAGGCGCAGGGGCGGGGGGTGCACTGCTTCTATGAGCCGGCCATGGACCTGGCGCAGCGTGAACGCCGGGAGCTGGAGCGGGATCTGCGGCAAGCAATCCCGGCGGGTGAGCTGGCGATGCACTACCAGCCGCTCGTAGCGTGCGACGATAGCGGCGTCGTCAGCGGCTTTGAGGCGCTGCTGCGCTGGACGCACCCCCAGCGCGGCTCGATTCCCCCGGCGATGTTCATTCCATTGGCTGAGGAAACCGGGCTTATCGTGCCGCTCGGCCTGTGGGTGCTGGAGATGGCCTGCAAGCAGGCGACAGCCTGGCCGATGGCTTGCCGGGTCGCGGTGAATGTGTCGCCCGCCCAGTTCCGCGCGGGCAACCTCCCGGACCAGGTGGCGGATATCCTGCGCCGCACCGGATTGGCGCCGCACCGGCTTGAGCTGGAGGTGACCGAAGGCTTGTTGATCAAGGACGCCGACCAGGCGCTTGCGTCGCTTCAGGCGCTCAAGGCGCTTGGTGTCGGCATCGCGCTGGACGATTTCGGCACCGGCTACTCCAGCCTGGGCTATCTGCACCGTTTCCCGTTCAACAGGCTCAAGATCGACCGCTCATTCGTGCAGTTGCTGGGCCAGGATGAGGGCACCCACGCGATTATCGAGGCCATCCTGGCGATGGCGCGGAGCCTACACCTGCAGGTGACGGCCGAAGGGGTCGAGACGATGCAGCAGCTTGCAGCGCTGCAGGCGCAAGGCTGCGGCACCGTCCAGGGTTATCTGCTTGGGCGGCCTATGCCGGCGGACCAGGTGCTGAGCTACCTGCAGCAGGGGCAATCGGTCGCCGCTTGACTTGTCGCGCTTGCAGCGTCGCGACATTGTACCGGCAAATGGGCGCCGCACGAAATACGGCAAAAAAGCGTCGGGATGGGCAAACGACAATGAGCATCGCATCATGCAGCAAGGCGCCTCGGGCATGATCGGTGGTTCGCTGAACGCCCTGCTGTCTCCCGCTGCGATCGCCGTGGTCGGCGCCTCGGCCGACCGCTCCAAGATACGCGGCACGCTGTTCCATCAGCTCGTCGCCTCGGGCTACACGGGCCGGCTCTATCCGATCACCACGAGCGTCCCCGAAATCGACGGGTTCAGATGCTTTCCCTCGATCGGCGCTGTGCAGGCGGCGATCGACCTCGCCATCATCGCCATCCCGCCGGACGCCGTGCTGGGCGTGCTGGAGCACTGCGCGGCGGCAGGCGTGCGCAGCGCCCTCGTGCTCACCTCCGGCTTCGCCGAGCAGGGCGGGGCGCACAAAGACCTGCAGGACCGCATGTCGGCACTGGCCCGCAGCAGCGGCATGCGCATCTGCGGGCCGAACTCGGTCGGCTTCTTCAACGCGATCGAGCACGTGGCCGCGACCTTCAGCCCCGCGATCGAGATCAAGCCCGGCCAGGCGGTGATCCCGCCCAGCGCCCGGCGTGTCGGCGTAATCTCGCAAAGCGGCGGGATGGGGTTCGCCTTCTACGACTACGGCCGGCCGCTCGGTCTAGGCTTCAGCTGCCTGGTAAACACGGGCAACGAGGCCGACATCACCGCGAGCGACCTGTTCCTGCACATGGCGCAGGACCCGGCGACCTCGGTGATCCTGCTGTTCTTGGAGGGCATACGCGACCCGGCGCGCTTCATCGAGGGGGCGGAGGCGGCGATCCGTGCCGGCAAGCCCGTGGTGGTCTGCAAAGTCGGCCGCTCCCAGGCAGCGTCGCGCGCGGCGGCGTCCCACACTGCCAGCATGACCGGCTGGGACGCCGCCTACGACGCCGTGTTCCGCAAATACGGCATCACCGTCGCCCGCGACCCCGAGGAGATGACGGCAATCGCCGCGGCCTTCGCAACCTGCCCGCCTGCGCACGGCAACCGGGTGGGAATCATCACCGTCTCCGGCGGCGGCGGCGCGCTGATGAGCGACGCGCTGACCTCCGAGGGCATGGTGATCCCGGAGCTGAGCGAGGCCTTCCAACGCGAGGTGCGCAAGCTGATCCCGGCCTACGGGTCCGCCGCTAACCCGGTCGATGTCACGGCGCAGGGCGCATTTGACGGCGGCCTCGACCTCGCGGTTGACCTGCTCGCCGGCTCGGACGAGGTGGACGCCATCGTCATCGTCAGCTCGCTCGCCCATGAAGGGCGCGTCAGCATGGACGCAGACGGCCTGCGTCGTGTGGTGCAGCGGCAGGCCAAGCCGGTGCTGTACTACAGCTACACCCGTCCGTCGCCGCTCGCCTGCGCCACATTGGCCGGGGCAGGGCTGGTGGCAAACATCCATTTGACCTGGACGGCCCGCGCGCTGCGGGCGCTGATCGAGCGTGGGCGATTTCAGCCGCCACGCCCGGCATCATCGAAACCGGCCGATGCCTCGACGCAGATCAACGCCGTGCTGCGCGGCGCACGCGACCCGCTATGCGAGTACGAAGCGAAGGCGCTGCTGGGCCTCACGGCGGCCACCGATCGGCTTGTCACCAGTCCGGACGGCCTGCGCGAAGCCGGCGACACGGTCGGCTGGCCGGTCGCGCTGAAGATTCAGTCGCCCGACATCCTGCATAAGACCGAAATCGGCGGCGTCGCACTGAACATCGCGGATGCCGCAGCGCTGGACGCCGCGTATCACGCCATGCTGGACGAGGTCGCGCGCCACAAGCCGGACGCGCGCATCCACGGCGTGCTCGTGCAGGCGATGGCGCCAAGAGGCGTCGAGATGATCGTCTCGACGATCAACGACGCGGTGTTCGGCCCGATCGTCACGGTCGGCGCGGGCGGCGTCCATACCGAGCTGTTCCGGGACATCAGCTATCGCCTGGCGCCCATTGACCCGGCGGAGGCGCTGGACATGCTCGCCGATCTCCGCTCTATGCCGCTGCTGCAGGGCTGGCGCGGGGCAGCGCCGGCGGACACGACAGCCTTGGCTGGGCTGATCGCCGACGTTTCCGCCTTCGCGGCAGCACATCGCAAACATGTGCAGGAGATCGAGCTCAACCCCGTGCTGGTGCACCCGAAAGGCCAGGGCGTCACCGTCGCGGACGCGTTGCTGACGCCGGTCCCACAGCATCCCGGCTTGCCATCCGCGCAGCCTGCAGCGTAAGCCACGCTCAATCCATATCGGCACCGTCAGAGTGCAAATGGTTCATGGAAAGGGAGGGACGATGTTTGTAATCAGCAGGCGGGCGGCAGCATTGCTGGCTGGCATGGCCATGGTAGTCGGTTTGGCGACCTCGGCGTGGGCGCAGCAGGAGGGTGTATATACCATCCCGAGCTACAAGTTCGAGGCGGGACCGCAGCTCGAGAACGTCAAGATCGGCTATGTCACCTATGGCAAGCTGAACGACGCCAAGACCAACGCGGTGCTGCTTGTGCCGGGCACCAGCAGCGGGCGTCACTGGGCGGATGACTACGTCGGTCCGGGCAAGATGTACGATACCGACAAGTATTTTTTTATTGGCGTGGACGTGATTGGCGGCGGCAACTCGTCACAGCCGAGCAACGGCCTGGGGATGGATTTCCCACGCTATACCATCCGCGACATGGTCCGCACCGAGTACGAGCTTGTGACGAAGGGGCTCGGGCTGTCTGGCTTGCTTGCCGTGGCTGGGCCATCGATGGGCTCGTTCCAGGGTGTCGAGTGGGGCATCAACTATCCGACGTTCATGAAGGGCCTGGTGCTGATCGTCCCCGCGGCGCGGAGCGATCCGCATTTCTACGCCATCGTTGACGCCGTAACGGGCATGATAACGCTGGACCCGGCCTACCGGGATGGAAAATACGACCAGAACCCGACTGAAGGCATCAAGCGCGCTGGGATGATCTACTTTCCCTGGTTGTTCAGTGACGAATATCTGCAGACGCTGAGGGCGCCGGAGCAGTATCAGGCCGCGCTGATGGCGTTCGGCACCGGCTGGTCGAAGGTGTGGGATGCGAACGCGCTGCGCATCCGCTATGAGGCCTCACGCAACCACGACGCCTCCGCGCCGTTCGGCGGCGACATGAAAGCGGCGCTTGGCCGGGTGCAGGCAAAGACGCTGCTGCTGACCAGCCAAACCGACCGCACGATCCCGGCCTATCTGTCCCGCGAGCTGCTTGCGGGTGTGAAGAACGCGCAGTACGTCGAAATTCCCACAATCCGCGGGCATCTCGGCGGCGCTGCCCCGCTGAAGGGGTCGGCAGAGGAGGCCTACATCGCGGGGAAGATCCGGCCCTTCCTCGACGGCCTATAACCCCCGCCAACAACGCTGGACCGGGCAGGCGGCATCATGCTGCCTACCCGGCCGGATCAGCGCACGATGCGGCCGAACACGTAGCCCACCATGCTCGCGACGCCGAGCGCCATGAATGGCTGGTACCGTATCTGCTGCGACAGGCTCTCCCGCTGCGCGTCAACCTTGGCCGCGGTTCGACGAGCCCCGGCGACCGCGCCGCGCACCTGCTCGGCGCCCTGACGGATCGGCGTCGCCACGGCCTCCGTCACCGTGGCCGCAGCGCTGGACACGGCGGCGGCGGCGCGTTGCTTGGCGTCCGCCAATGCCGGCGCCGGATCGGCCGCGCGTAGCTCGTCGAGCTGATTGCGGAGCTCATCGACCTCGGATGAGGGGCTTTTCGTCGTGTCTGCCATGGGTGTTCCCCCTGTTGCTGAGCTTTGATAATGCCGCAACGCCGGTCGGGGTTGCAGTGCCATGAATGTTGCCGCTTCCCGCCGTGTCCTGACCCAGCCCGTCCGGCCCCGCCGTCACACATGAAGACACTGTAATGTGTAGGTCGAAATGATTAATGAAAATAACGTTTCGAGATGAAATTCCGTAGTTCATCGTACATCGGTAAGAGGTATTAACTTAAAGTAATCAAAAATTCTGATAATATTTAGTGGCAAAAATTATCAATCTACGGCAGAAGCCCATGCAACACACCTTGTAGGGAGGGTCGCATGTTGGATAGTCTGCCCCGGAACGCCGTGGTGCGTGCTAATCGTGTCTTCGTCGCCTTGCGGAAGTCCGGCCATGTCTCGAATAGCAGGAGTCCGGTATTCCATGCCGTGACGCCGTTCTGTCGAATGTCGCTCTGCGCCGACGAACCTGGGCCCGGCTCCGGCTGGGCCGAACCCCCCGGCGAACACGTCACCTGCGCGGCATGCATCCGGCGCCTGGCCCGGCTGCGCCTCCAGCGCTAAAGCAAGCTGGCCTCATCGAAGGCCAAGCTGCGCGCTCCTCGAACCGATCAGCCGAAGGCTCCCACCTCGTGCGACAGCGCCGCGGTGATCTCGCGCGTCAGGCCAAATAGCCGGCGCATCGGCTCGAATATCCGTTCATGCTCGCCGGCGTAGGACGTGTGGGCGCCGGGGCCAGGCGGCTCGCCAAAGTCGCGTGTGGCCGTGGCCCCGCTATCCCTAGGGAACACCTCGGTCAGCAGGTCGAGCGTCGCGATGACATCCAGGCGCAGCAGACGGGCCCGCAGCCCCTCCGGCGTGGCGCTGTGACGTGGCGAAAAGTCCGGCACCTGCACCGCCAGCAGCCAGAGCCGGCTGATGATCGCCAGCCGCAAGGCGTGCAGCAGGGTCTCGCGATCCGTCATGCGCGGCAGCGCTGCCCACACCCGCCGCAATTGGACTTGGTCCGCCTGGGCCCGCCGCATGGTGCCCTGCATCGGTATCCATAGCCCTAGACCGGTTAGCGCCTCCGCGACATCGACGAGCTGCACCGCCCGGCCCGGCAGCCGCGCCTGCGCCGCCCGGTCCAGCCAGGAGCCGGGATCGAGCATCGAGACCGTCGCCCGCAGCACGTCGAGGTCGGAGTGCCGGGCGGCGTGCTCCACCAGCTCCAGCGCACGGCGGAAGCGCGGGCTGCTCTGCCGGAGCTCGGCAAACAGCTCGGGATCGCGCCCGACGGCGGCGCCCAGCCCGTGCAGCACGTTGGCGCACCAGCCGAGCTGCTGCAGGATGGCGTTGTTCGGGATCGCCCGCAGCTCCCGCGGATGCCGGATGGCGGCCGGCCCGCCCGCATCGGTCTGCCGCGCGCTGGGGCGGGAGCCCGTGGTATCCAGCAGCGCCGGGCCGAATGCGCCGAGCAGGGCAGCGTAGCCCGGGTCCTCCACCAGCTCCTGCATCGCATTCGACGCCGTGGCGAAGAACCCGGCGGCGAAGTCGCTCTCGCTATAGATCGGATCAGGCTGCGTAGGGGGCGGCTGGAACACGTGCTCGGCCACCCGGGCGATGCTGGCGAGCGCCAGGCCCGGGGTGTCGAACAGCAGGTAGCCGTCGCCGCCCTGGAAGCTGCTTTCCTCACGGATCAGCAGGCCGCCGGTGGACAGCGCGGCGCGGGCGGCCGGCGGCGAAAGGTAGGCGAGCCGGTCCGCGAACGATCCAGGATGGGCGCCGCGGCCGATGCTCTCGCCATGCGTATCGAACAGCACGACCTCGACGTCGCCCAACCCGTGCCGGCCGAGCGCCTCCACCAGACGCAGCTTCAGCCGTTCCACCAGGTAGCTCGCGGGGAGCTGCCCGAGGTAGCGGCCCGAGTCCGAATAGCCGAACTGCAGGCACACCCGGCCGATCCCGCGCACATAGTCCCGGTAGTGCCGTGAGCGCAGCGCCTCCTCCAGCACGCGCACGCCCTCCTCCAGGGCATCTGCCGTCTCGAATAGCGGGCTGATCTCCACCTGGCGATCAACGCCGCAGACCCGCGCCAGCCAGAGCGCCGCCAGCAGGGTGTAGCCGCTGCGGGTCTCGGCAACCAGGAACCGCGCCGAGGTGTGCCGGTCGATGTGCTTGGCGACCTGGGCGACGAGCATCATCAGCCGCATGGCCGACGACTGCTCGTTCAGCAGCGCGCCGAAATCGACAGGTTGCGGCCGGACTGCGTCGAGCGCGTCGTCGATTCCCGCCAGCAGGGTGCGGCGGCGGGAGCGGTCGGCTGGCGGATCATCGAGCCCGAGGCGCAGCCGGGCGGCGTTGTGCACCTGCGCCGCATTGAGCCGGAAATGGGCGCGGGCGAGGCTCAGCCCATGCGCGACGACGCCGGCCCGGGCCACGCACAAACGGCGCTGCGTCGCCATATCCGCCCCTGCGATAGCGGCGGCGAACAGCGGCAGCAACGGTTCAGGAGACAGCAGCGCCCGCTCGCGGCCATCGACGAGCGCGCGGGCGAATGGCTCCACCGCCGCCGGGTCGGGGCCGTTCGGCGCCAGCGCGAGCTGCGCGTCCACGGTGGCGACGGCCTCCCCCAGACGCGTCTGCAGCGTGGCGGTGCCTTTCAGGTCGGCGATCTCATTGGCGAGCCGAGCAAGACCCAGGCGCTTCATGCGCAGGCGCAGGCGCAGGCTGTCCCACCAGCCGATGTCGGTGCGCCCGTCCGTGTCGAGGCCGACCCAGGAGGCGAGCACGACCGGCGCTGGGTTCAAGCCGATCCAGGCCTGCGGAAATGCCGTGCTGGCTGCGTCCAGCAGGGCGCCGCACAGCGTGTCGAGCGCGTCCCGCCCGTGC
>JANXVC010000319.1 GCA_025351925.1 Rhodospirillales bacterium
TCGCGCGTCTGCGCCGGGTGCGGCTGGGCGGGGTCAGCGGCGCTGGCGCGGGCGTCCCCCTCGGCCTGCCCCTCCTCGAGTTCGCCGATCAGCAGTTCGAGCTGCTCGATGTCGCGGTCAAGCTTCTCCGACGACCGGCCGAACCGCGCGCGACGCAGCACGGCCAGCTGCATCTTCAGCTTCTCGATGTGCAGCGTCTTGGCATAGATCTCGGCCGCGTTGGCGGCGATCTCGATCTCCTTGCGCGCCAGCTCCGCCTGCAGGCCAATGGCGAACATCCGCAACGCGTCCGGGTCGGTTGGAAGGGGAGCGCTCGCCAATGACATGACCTGATTGTACCGGGGTCAGCCAAGCAAGTACAGCACTTCCTGATGTAATCCGCATGGGATCAGACCGCCACCGGCCGGCGCGGCGCCTCAGGCGCCACCGTGCGCCGCCAGTCCATCGCCTCAACCAGCAGACCGAGCTGCGCCGGCGTCAGCACCATGCCTCCGTCCACAATCGGCGGCCAAACAAACTTGCCGGTCTCCAGCCGTTTGGCAAACAGGCATAGGCCGGACCCGTCCCAATACAGGCATTTCAGGTAGTCGGCCCGCTTGGATCGGAATAGGAACAAGTGCCCGGAATACGGGTCGGCATCCAGAACATGCGCCACCTGGGCCGCCAGCCCGTCAAACCCATAGCGCATGCTGACCGGACGGCACGCCAGATACACTCGGGTTCCAGGAGCGACGGCAATCATGACGCCGTCCGCAGCACGGTCAGCACGCGCCGCAACGCGCGCTCGTTGACGAACGCGTCCACACGCAGCCGCGTGCCATCCGCCAGGTCGATCTCGATCACCCCCTGGCGCTCGTCCATCGCCGGACGCGGCAGCGGCGCGTGGCCCGGTGCTGATAATGCCGACCCCGCCGGCGACGACCCCGCCATCAGCCCAAGCCCTCCGTCCTCCGAGCGCTCCAGAACACCGATCTGCACGAACGCGAGGGGAGCACCTGCCACCATCGGCTTGCCCGGCCGTGTCGGTCCGGTGGCGTTGGATTGAACCGCAGCCACAGCCGGCTGCTGGGATATCGCCGACCGACGCCAGCGATAGATCAGGCTAGTGCAGATGCCGTGCCGGCGCGCCAAGTCCCGCATCCGGGCTCCAGGAACGCAACACTCCTCGACGACACGAGCCCGGAACGCCGCGTCATGCACGCGCCGCCGCTCGCCAACAATCTCGATCCGTATCTCTGAGGCTGCCACTGTGGCAGCCTCAGTGGACATCATGCTGCTGTTGCTTTCCATGCAGCCAAGCAGACCAAACCAGCCTCACCCTCGCAAGACGGCCACCAGCCCACGCTTACTATACTTGAGGGTGGTGACGTGCCGCAAAAACCGAAAAAACGGTGAGGCAAGCGGGTAAAACCGCGTCTATTTTGGAGATCGACGAGCCCAGGCCGCAAAAGATCTTTTCTGATCCGACCTCCATAAGCTATCGTCCGGCGCGTCGTTAGCAAGCAGTAGATGCCTCGGGAGGGAAAGAGACTCATGTTCAGATGCATGCTGGCCGTCATCCTCGTCGCGTTCGGGGCCGCAGCCCGCGCCGAGGATAGCATCAGGATCGGCCTTACCGACCCGATGTCCGGCGCCTTCGCTCAGACCGGGCAGCAGAACTCGCAGCAGGCGCAATACCTCCTCGACTCCATCAACTCCAAGGGCGGCGCCTTGGGTCGGACGTTCGAGCTCGTGACCTACGACAACAAGTTACAGCCGTCCGAGGCGTTGATCGCGCTCCAGTCGATGGTCGATCACAACATCCCCTTCGTGTGGTCGAACGCCGGCTCAAACGTGGCCGCCGCGTTGATCGACGGCGTCGAGAAGCACAACGCCCGCGACCCGGATCACCGCGTGCTCTACTTCACCGCGGGCTCCACGGCGCCCGAGCTTACGAACGAGAAGTGCAGCTTCTGGTTCTTCCGATTCGTCCCGACCACTGAGCAGTTCGCCGAGATGCTGGTGCGCGCCCTCCCGCCCGAGGTCAAGAAGGTATACCTGCTCAACCCGGACTACCTCTACGGCCAGGCCATGCAGCGCGACAGCACGAAGTTCCTGGCGCAATACCGACCGGATGTCCAGGCCGCCGGGAACGAGTTGATCCCGGTGGGCAAGGTCAAAGACTTCTCGTCCTACATCGCCAAGATCAAGGCTTCCGGCGCCCAGGCGCTGATCACCGGCAACTTCGGCCCTGACCTGAGCCTGTTGATCAAGGCGGGCACCGAGGCCGGGCTCGACGTGAGCTACTACACGGTCTGGGCGGGTACCGGCGGCACCCCGACGGCGATCGGCCCGGCGGGCAATAGCCGTGTGTTTGCCTTGCAGGCGTTCAACGACAACATGGCGGACGAGCAGGGCGATGCCGCCCTAAAGGACCTGGTCACGCGCTTCCGCGCCACGCACGATTACGACTTCGATGCTGGCTCGTGGCGGGCGATGTTCGAGCTTTTGCAAGCGGCTATCCAGAAGGCCGGCTCGACCGATCCCGCGAAGGTCGCGCAGGTGCTGGAGGGCATGACCAGCCGCGACATGCTCGGACACGAATGGGCAATGCGCGCCGAGGATCACCAGGTGCTGATGCCCTACTACGTCAGCGTCTTCACCAAAGACGTAAAATACGACTCTGAGCACACTGGACTCGGCTGGAAGGTGATCAAGACCTACGAGGGAAAGGATCTCGCGCTGCCGACCACCTGCAAGATGAAGCGGCCGGCTACGTAGGGAACCGTAGACGGTTGAGGAATCGTAGACGTACGGGGGTGCCATCCGATGGAGCTGTTGCTCGTCTCGGTCCTCAACGGCCTCCTGTACGGTATGCTGCTGTTCATGCTGGCGAGCGGGCTCACCCTCATCTTCAGCATCATGGGCGTGCTCAACTTCGCCCACGCCAGCCTCTACATGCTCGGTGCCTACTTCGCATACGAGATCAGCCGCCGCGTCGGCTTCTGGGTGGCACTGGTGATCGCACCGCTCCTGTGCGGCCTGCTCGGCGCCCTCATCGAGACCTACGGGCTGCGCAAGGCGCACCGGCATGGCCATGTCGCCGAGCTGCTCTTCACGTTCGGGCTCGCGTTCATTGTGGAGAAGCTGGTGCTGATGGTCTGGGGTCCGACCGCCGTGCCCTACCGCGTGCCGCCCGAGCTCGACTTTACGCTGTTCTCCGTCTACGGCACGCACGTCTCCGCCTATCGGGGCTTCATCCTGCTCATCTCTGCCGCGATGTTCGCGGCCATCTGGCTGCTGCTGACGCGAACCCGCATGGGCTTCGTGATCCAGGCCTCGCTGAGCCATCCGGACATGGTGGCATCGCTCGGCCACAACGTGCCGCGCGTGTTCACCACCGTGTTCGCGGGCGGCGCTGCGCTCGCCGGCCTCGCGGGCGTGATCGGGGGTAATTACCTCGTCACCGAGCCGGCGATGGCGTTCAGCATGGGGCCGATCGTCTTCGTCGTGGTCGTGTTCGGAGGATTGGGCTCGCTCGCCGGGTGCTTCATCGCCTCGCTGATTATGGGCTTCGTGCAGACCTTCGCGGTCGTGCTGGACATCTCGCCAGCCGACCTGCTGGCGAGGCTCGGCGTGGCCGTCACGCCCGCGACCCCGCTCGCCGAGGTGCTGCGCGTGCCCCTGCCGCGTATCGGCCCGTTCCTGCCGTTCCTGCTGATGGTGTTCATGCTGCTGGTCCGCCCCCGCGGCCTTCTGGGTACGCGGGACACATGAGCGGCGCCACGATCCGGCGGCGCGGCGGCGCCCGCCGCACGTGGTGGGGCAGCTGGGCGTGGTTCTCGGCACTCGGGCTGGCCGTCCTGCTGCCCTGGATCATCTTCGACTGGCGCCACGGGCGCCACGACGGCTTCGCCGTCGCTCTCCTGACCCAGACCGCGATCATGAGCGTGTTCGCGCTCTCGTATAACATGCTGTCGGGCCAGTCCGGCCTGCTATCATTCGGGCACGCGGTCTTCCTCGGGCTTCCCGCATACGTGACGATCCACGTCATGAACGCGATCGCGGCCGGCCATCTCTGGATCCCCGAGGAGCTGCTGCCGCTGGTGGGCGGCATCTCAGGCCTGCTGTTCGCCGCGCTGTTCGGCTACCCGACGACGCGGCAGCGGGCCACGGCCTTCGCCATGATCACCTTCGGCATCGGCGAGCTAGTCACGGCGGCGGCCACGATGTTCCAGGGCTTCTTCGGCGGCGAAGGCGGGGTCACGGCCGACCGGGCGCTCAACACGAGCCTGCTTGGCCTGAGCTACGAGCCGGCGATCGAGGTCTACTACCTGGCGCTCGCGTGGACGGTGATCGCGGTCGTGCTGATGCGCCTCCTGGCACGGACTCCGCTCGGCCGCATGGCGGAGGCGTGCCGCGACAACCACGAGCGGGTGCGGTTCCTCGGCTACGACCCGCACGGCATCCGCTTTTGCCAGTTCGCGCTCTCGGGCTTCTTCGCGGGCATTGCCGGCGCGCTCTATGCCATGACCTACGAGATCGTCACCTACGACGCGGTCGGCGCGACTCTCTCGGGCAACGCGCTGTTCATGACCTTCATCGGGGGCGTCGGGGTGTTCTGGGGTCCGATCGTCGGCGCCGTGCTCGTGGTCATCATGCAGAGCTGGGTCGGCCTCGTCTCGAACGCCTGGCAGATTTACGTCGGCGTGCTGTTCATTGCGATGGTAATGTATGCGCCGGGCGGCCTCGCTGGCCTGATCGTGCTGCACGGGCCGGTCTGGCAGGAAGGCCGGATCCAAGCGCTGCTCCTGTCCTACGCGCGCGTCGCGCTGCCGGGCCTGCTCGCGGTGCTCGGCTTCGTGGCTCTTGTCGAGCTGGGGAGTTCCGTCATGCTCGGTGAGCACGAGAAGGGCGCTGTCCGATTGTTCGGCGGGGCGCTCGATCCGGCCTCTCCCTGGCTCTGGGGCGGTGGCGCCGCGCTGCTGCTGATCGGCGGGAGCATCGCCCGGCGGCAAGGCCGTGCCCTCGCCGCGCGTTGGGCCCTGATCGCCGAGGGCACGAGCGCCGGATGACGCCGGCCCTGGCACTCCGCGACGTCCATAAGAGCTTCGGTGCGACGCGCATCATCCAGGGCGTGAGTCTTGAGATCCGCCGCGGCGAGCGGCACGCCATCATCGGCCCGAACGGCGCCGGCAAGACAACCCTGTTCAACCTGATCTCCGGCCGGCTGCCGGTCTCGTCCGGCGTCATCGCCTTGAACGGCCGGCCGATCCAGAACCGCAGTCCGCAAAAGATCAGGCGGCTCGGGCTCACGCGCAGCTTCCAGATCATCTCGTTCTTCCACCGCCTCTCAGTCCTCGACAACCTCCGCTGCGCCCTGCTCTGGCCGCTCGGCTACCGCGTCGCGTTCTGGCGCCTGCTCGACCGGGAGCGGCGCCTCAACCAGGCAGCGGAAGAGTGGCTGGAGCGACTGGCCCTGACCGCGCGGCGTGATGTGCAGGCCGGCGCGCTGAGCTACGCCGAGCAGCGCGCCCTCGAGATCGGCCTCACCGTGGCGGGCGGTGCCGAGGTGGTGCTGCTGGACGAACCCACCGCCGGCATGGACCGCGGCGAGGCCGATCGCACGACGGCGCTGATCCGCGAGATCACTCAGGGCAAGACGCTGGTCATGGTGGAGCACGACATGAACGTCGTATTCGGCCTGGCCGACCGCATCAGCGTGCTGGTCTACGGGCACCTGATCGCGAGCGGCGCGCCGGGCGATGTGCGCGGCGACCCGGCCGTGCAGGAAGCCTATCTCGGCGCGGAGGCGGCGTGACACTCCAGCTCACCCGCCTGCACGCCTATTACGGCAAGAGCCACGTCCTGCACGGCATCAATCTCGACGTCGGCGAGGGCGAGATCGTGGCCTTGCTCGGGCGCAACGGCGTCGGCCGCTCGACCACGTGCAAGGCGATCATGGGGCTCGTCGCGGCAAAGGGGAGCATCGCCTATCGTGGCCACAACCTGCTCGGGTTGCGGCCCGACCAGATCGCCCGGCTCGGCATCGGCTACGTACCCGAGGACCGGCAGGTGTTCCCTACGCTCACCTTGCGCCAGAACCTGGAGCTGGGCCTCAAGCGGGCCGGGCGGTTCGGCCGTTGGCGCTTGGAAGACATCTACGCGCTGTTCCCGAACCTGCGCAGCCGCCAGAACGTTGCCGCAGGTCAGCTCTCGGGTGGCGAGCAGCAGATGCTGGCGATCAGCCGCTCGCTCATGGGCGACCCCGACCTGATCGTGGTGGACGAGCCGACCGAGGGCTTAGCGCCGAAACTGGTCGAGCAGGTGCGCGAAATGCTGTGCGAGATCGCTCGCCGCGGGGCCGCGATCCTGCTTATCGAGCAGAAGCTGACCATCGCGCTGCAGATCTCGCATAGGGTCTATGTGATGGGCCACGGACGGGTCGTGTTCGAGGGCACGCCTGGCGAGTTTGCCAAAGATGACTCGGTGCGGCGGCAGTGGCTTGAGGTGTAGAGTCCACACGTCCGGCCGTCGCGAGCATACCAGCAACAGGACGGCGTTGTCAGGTTGGCAGCTCTTGCCGGACCATGGCAGCCTCTCGGCCATGGTCACCCTCGCCATGATCCGCCTCATGTTGGGGTCTGGGGAGCAACGGAACGGAAAACCTATGTAGGGGTTGGCACGTGACGTGGCGGGGTGCGTGTCGCGCAACTTAGGATTTCAGCGACGCAAGCATAAACCCAGCAAATTCAGGCGCTTTCAGAGTTGCAGAAATCTGTCGCAGAATGGCAAAGATCTGCGACAAGTTTTGCGACGTGGTTGTGCTACATGGGTTTGCTCGGATCAACATCGACAATCAGGTCTGACGCTTCGCCGCTTTCTAACTGCTAAAGGTCAAATTTATCGCCGAAATTCAACCCATAATACGGGTAGTCCGGCATGACATCCCTTACATAGGTTTTCCGTTCGCTTGCTCCCCAGACCCCGATGATTGCGGTTCGCTATAACTAGGCGCTAATTGCAAACCGTTGCTCAGAGGGTTTCGCGACACACAAACCTGACTCCGCAAAAGTTTTCCCAAAGCCTGGGAAAAAGGACAAGCGGCAATATGAAGGCGCTACGGTGGAGGTGTAAGCCCAAACCGCCGTAAATTCTGCCGACCACTAACGTCGGCCGGCGTTGTGGTGATTACGCCGTGAAGTTGAAGCTGCTTCCCGTTGTACATTGCACCAGCTTCTCCGGCATTTCCTTCTTCGCCAAGTCGATGAAGTTCGCCCCGCTGCAATGCATTGGCAAAACATGCTCGATGTCGAACTTCTTTAGTTCGGCCATTACCTGGCGCAGATAGTCGTCCGGCGCAGGGGCAAGGTGGAAACCGCCGACGAGCGCATAAATCTTCTCGGTCCCACTAACCTCCTGTGCCCGGCGAAGCGTGTTGATAATGCCTGCATGGCCGCACGAACTGATGACGACGAGTCCTCGGTCGCCCAGGCGGAAGCATGTCGCGTGCTCGTGCCAGTGCTGATCGGGCACTGCGGCGCCAGCAAGCTCTGCGTCAGTGAAGTGATGATCGGCGTAGGACTTTGGGTCGCATCCCAAGCCATCCTGGAGACCGAACTTTACGAGCGTCTGTGGCAAAACGTGCTCGATGCTCGTCCTCGGCACTGCTCCGGTCGTAAACGCATGACCCTCAATGACGATGGGAGCCTCGGAGATCACTGGTTCCACATTCATGGCCCGCAGCTTGCGGCGGTCTAATGCAAAGCCGGAATTGCTGAGCGACCCGTCTGCCTTGCGATTGAAGCGATTGCAGAAGTCGTCCTCGCCTCCCAGGTAGAGCTTCAAGTCCTTCCGCATCAGTGGTCGCTGCGCTTCAAGGAAGCCTGTGAGACCCCCGATATGGTCGTAGTGACCATGGCTGACAATCATCGCATCAATCTGCGCGACATCGATATTCAGGATGGATAGGTTGTTCTGGTAGGTCGTTGGCATAAAGCCAAAATCCAGCAGGTAGCGCCGCGTCTCCTGTCCCTTTTTGGATTCGAGATGCAGTGCCAACCCCCATTCGCTTTCCAGCGTTTTTCCCACCGAGCCGAGTGGGCCAGTTCGGCCTACTGTGAGGCCAGAGTATTCGGCACCGTCGAGAAAGACATCATGCGATCCATCCGTGACCTGGCGAATGATGAGTTGGTCAACCGTAGGGACGTTGATCTTTGCCTGTGCCGCGATTGCGGACCGATCGAACGGAATACTACAGGCCAAAAACGAACTGCCTGCGATGCCTGATTGCTGCAAGAACCGGCGGCGATTAAACGTTGGTGCCATAGACATCATCCTCCAGGCTGAATTTTTTGTAACATAGGCATACTGCCAACATCGAAGCAATTGACAACCAAAGCAGATGGCTTATTGGCGAACCGACACGATGGTGATGCGGTTGGTCCACTGAGCCGGCAATAACGTTTCTGCTCAACCCGGGTAGGGAGTGGCCTGCCCGCGTAGGGTTTGCTGGATAGCCTGGTAGGCGCCCATGCCACGGCGTGCGGCGGTGCCGATGACGGAGCGCACGCCGGCGAACAGGTCAGCGCCCCACTTGGAG
>JANXVC010000323.1 GCA_025351925.1 Rhodospirillales bacterium
ATGCGCCTGTAAGGCCGGGTGCTGCGGCCGTCAGCTGGATCCTGTGCGCCGCGGTCAGCGGCATCTCAACCCGGATGCGGTAGGTTACGACGTCGCCAAACCCCGCATGCGCCGCCCCCACGACCAGCACGCCATTGACCGCGTAGATTGAGGTGGCAAGCACGCTGGACGGCAGCGCCAGGGATGCTGCCGCTGGATCGCTGCTGGCCAATGCGCCTGCCACGGTGCCGCTGAACAGCGCGGTGTTGAGCAGCGGGTCGCCCTGGCCGAGCACCCGACCCAGCGCCGGCGCCTGGCGCGCGGCATAGAGCGACCCGATGACGCTGTGAAAGGTGACGGTCACCGTGCTGTCGTCCGTAAGGCCAGCCGGCAGCCCAGCGGCGCGCAGGGTGGGGGCAAGATTGAAATTGATGGCGGTCGCCGCGGTCTCCGCACTGCGCACGCCCGACCAGCTCAGCAGGTCCCCGCTGAACAGCGTGGAGGAGCCGCGGCGGATCACGACCTGCGGGTGAAACACCGTGTCCATGCGCTGACCGTCGCCCAGCGTGTCGAGCAGCCGGAGATCGCTGATGCCGCCCAGCCCCGATCCGCTGATGGTCCATTCCAGGCTGCCGCCCGGCGCGAGCTGATTGAGCAGAAACACCGACGTCCGCACGCTGCGTCCGATCACGCCGGTTGTAGATTGTGTTACCAAGATATTTACTACCGAAAATTGTATTCGTCTTGGCTCGCATTGTGCGCGGTTATGGTTGCGACTTGGTTAATCCCCGGTATGGTCGGGCGACGAACCCGAGGTGCTCCGATGTCGCAAGCCCAAAATCAACGCCTGGTCCTCGCCCGCCGTCCGGTCGGCGAGCCGCAGGAGACGGATTTCCGTATGGAGCACGCAGACATGCCGGTGCCGGGGCCCGGCCAGGTACTGGTGCGAACCATCTGGCTGTCGCTTGACCCCTACATGCGCGGGCGGATGAGCGACGCGCCGTCCTACGTGCCGCCGGTGGCGATCGGCGGCGTGATGAGCGGCGGCACCGTTGGCGAGGTCATGGAGTCCAATGCCGACGGCCTGCGGCGCGGCGATCTGGTGGAGGGCGGCAACGGCTGGCAGGGCTATGCCGCCGTGGACGCAGCCGGCCTACGGCGCTTGGAACGGGGATCGTTGCCTCCTTCCACGGCACTCGGTGTGCTGGGGATGCCCGGCATGACGGCGTATTGCGGCCTGCTCAACATCGGGCAGCCCAAAGCCGGCGAGACCGTGGTGGTTGCGGCGGCCAGCGGTCCCGTGGGCTCGATGGTGGGCCAGATCGCCAAGTTGCGCGGCGCTCGCGCCATCGGCATCGCGGGGGGTGCGGAGAAATGCGCCTACGTCCGGTCATTGGGGTTCGACGACTGCATCGACCATCGCGGGTCGGATTTGCCTGGGCAATTGAAGCAGGCCTGCCCCAAGGGCATCGACGTGTACTTCGAAAACGTCGGCGGCTTGGTTTGGGATGCGGTGTTCCCGCTGCTCAACCCGTTTGCCCGCATTCCGGTGTGCGGCCTGATCTCACAGTATAACCAGACGGCGCCATCCTCCGGGCCAGACCGGACTGCCGGGCTGATGCGCGCCATACTGACCAAGCGGCTCACGTTCCGCGGCTTCATCGTGTGGGATTTTGCGAGCCAGCAGGCCGAGTTCCAGCGCGAGGCCAGCGCGTGGATCGCCGCTGGGCAGATTAAATACCGCGAGGACGTCGTCGAGGGACTGGAGCGGGCGCCGGCCGCGTTCATCGGCATGCTGCAAGGCAAGAACTTCGGCAAGCTGCTGGTGCGCGTCGGGCCGGACGCGGCGGCGTGATACAATACGGCGGCAACGGAGACGTGAGCGGCATCCTATGTTGAATCCTGCAGCAACACGATTTTATGCTGCGATGCACAATTCCGCACATGGATCCTGTCATGAACTTTTCCCAAGCCTTGCAGGCGCTGCTGTCGCTGCGTTTTCGCGGAACCCGGCTCGTCGTAACGCCTGACGCACCGCCGGGGTCGCCGATCGACGACGGCGCGCTTGCCGGCGCCTCGTTCGTGGCGCAGGAGCCGGCACTGTCGCAGGAGCTGCATTTGACCAGCGAGGATATGTCCGGCTGGGCGATGGGCGGCTCCAGCCTGTCCGACTGAATGCCGCTACGGCGTTAGAGTGCGGAGCAGCGCCAGGCCACGCTCGTCGGCGAGCACTGCAGCCGTCTCCTGACGGGTCAATGCCGCCGTTGCAGCGCCCAGCGTCAAAGCTTCCTCCAGCTTTGCCAGGCCCATCAGCAGCGCCGGGTTGAACGGCGCTCCGCGGGACCGGGGCGGCGGAAGCATGACGGCGTGAGCCGTGAGCAGCCGGGCATCCGACATGAGATGCCGGAAGGCCGGCGTCTCGGCGCCCTGTAATTCGGTTTGCAGCCGCTCGGCCTCCACCAGCACGGCGGGCGGCGCCTCCTCCTCGGGAATGCGCAGCAGCCCGGCCCGCCGTAATGCCTGGCCGGGACCGCGCCCCGCCGTCCAGGCCGCCATCGGGATCGCGAGCGCCAAGCCCAGCACCACCGGCGACATCCAGAGCAGCAGCGACGGCGACACCAGATAGGACGCAAGCCCCAGCGCCAGGCCAATCGCCGTATGCACCCGGTACTGGCGCGCGGTCTGCGCCAGGGAGATCCCGCCGTCGTCGCGCCGCTGCGGTTGCCAGCCGCCGTCCCGCCCGGCGAGGATGGAGACCACGGCGGCGGACTGCGTCAGCATCGCCACCGGGGCGATCAGCCCAGCCAGCACCGTCTCGATCAGCACGCCCGCCAGGGTGCGAAGCGCCCCGCCGAACGCCCGCCGCTCCCGCACATGCAGCATCAGCGCCGCATAGGCCAGCAGCTTCGGCCCCAGCAGCACGGCCATGGTGCCGATAAACACCCACTTCGACCGGATCGGGTCCACCGCCGGCCATAGCGGAAACAGCGACGGCCCCGCCGGAAAATAGTCCGGCAGCACGAACCGTGCCTGCAGCGAGATCAGGATACCGGTCACGAGGAACAGCAGCCAGAGCGGCGCCGTGACATACGATCCGATGCCCATCGCGAGGTGCAGCCGGCTGATCGGATGCAGGCCGCGCGCCAGGATCACCCCCATGTGCTGCAGGTTGCCCTGGCACCAGCGCCGGTCCCGCACGGCGATGTCCGCGAGCGACGGCGGGCTTTCTTCATAGCTGCCGGGCAGCGCCGGGAGCATGTGCACCGCCCAGCCGCCGCGCCGCAGCAGCGCCGCCTCGACGAAGTCATGGCTCATGATGTGGCCGCCAAACGGCTTGCGCCCCTGCAGCGTCGGCAGCCCGGCTTGCCCGGCAAAGGCAGCGGTGCGGATTATGGCGTTGTGGCCCCAGTAGTTGCCCTCCGCCCCGTGCCACCAGGCGATGCCGTGCGCGATCATCGGACCGTAAACCCGGCCGGCGAACTGCTGCATGCGGGCGAACAGCGTCTCGCCGCCGACGATGACCGGCAGGGTCTGCACGAGGCCGACGTCCGGGTTGCGCTCCAGAATGCCGGCGAGGCGGATGATGGTCTCGCCCATCATGACGCTGTCGGCGTCGAGGATCAGGAACTGGGCATAGCCGCCGCCGAACCGCCGCACCCAGTCGGCGATGTTGCCTGCCTTGCGTTCGGTGTTCTCGGCGCGGCGGCGGTAGAAGATGTGATTGTCCTGCCCGGTGCGGTCGCGCAATGCGAGGAACGCGGCCTCCTCGGCGATCCAGATGTCAGGGTCGGTGGTGTCGCTCAGGATAAACAGGTCGAAGGCGGGCAGGGCGCCGAGACGTGCGAGGTCGCCATGGATGACCTGCAGCGCCGCCGCGACCCGGGCGGGCTGCTCGTTGTAGCAGGGCATCAGCAGCGCGGTCCGCGTCGCGAGCACTGGCAGCTTCGTGCCGGGCGGATCGAGCCGCCGCCCGCCGCCGGCGATCAGCGATACGAAGCCGCACAGCGAGCTGACCAGCGCCAGCGCGATCCAGGCGAACAGCACGACGAACAGCCCAAGGATGACGCCCTCCAGCAGCGTGAGGCCGCCGACGCCCAGCACCAGGTACATCTGATAGGCTGCGACCGCCGTTACCGCGACGGCAGCGCCCAGCACGAGCGCCCGCCGCGCGGCCATGTGGCCCGGCGACGATATCGGCCGGACATGGGCGCCCCTGCCATGCAGCGCCTGCGCCGGCATGGCGAGCGGCGTCTCCTCCGGCAGTGCCCGGAAGCCGTTGGGCGTTACGCTGTCCAACGAAACATCCAGGTTTCGGTCAGCGGCGCGTCGCCCATCAGCAGCTGGGCGCGCAGTTCGGCGGCCTTCGCGTCCTCCGGCAGCAGCTCGAAGCCGATGCGCCAGCCGCCCTCCTCGGGGTTCGCGCGCACGACCGCGTTCTGGATCTTGCCCCGGTCCGTACTGACCAGGAGGCGCGGCTGGGCGTCCAGGGCCAGCGCCTTGAGCGTCCCGCCAGCCGCGTCCAGTATGAACAGGCGGGCGCCGCCGGGTCCGGCGCCGCTGCGGCTGGCGGTGAAGCGGCCCAACGCGCTGGCGACCGGCGCATCTGCCGCCCAATGCAGGCGATAGGTGAAACCATGCTCGCTCTTGGCCAGCAACGGCTGTTTGGGGCGCCAGAAGGTGACGATGTTGTCGTGCACCTCGTCCTTGGTCGGGATCTCCACCAGCTGCACCACGCCCTCGCCCCAATCGCCGATCGGCTCGACCCACAGGCTCGGGCGCTTCTCATAGCGCGCCTCCAGATCCTCGAAGTCGCGCAGGGCCCGGGTGCGCTGCATCAGCCCAAAGCCGCGCGGGCTGGTATCGGCGAACTGGCTGATTTGCAGGGTGTGCGGGTTGGCGACCGGGCGCCATAGCGCCTCACCGCGCCCGGTCAGCATCATCAGCCCGTCGCTGTCATGCACCGCCCGGCGGTAGTCGTCGGCGCCGCCGCGGTCGAGCGGGTCGAACAGGAACATGCTGGTCATGGTGGCGATGCCGGGCTGGGCGATGTCCTCGCGCGGGAACAGCGTCAGCTCGACGTCGAACACCGTGTCCTCACCGGGCCGGATCGAGAAGCGCATGGCGGCGGCGGCGCTGGGACTGTCGAGCAGGCCGGTGACGACGATGCTGTTGGTACCGGGCTGCGGGCGTTCGAGCCAGAACGCCTTGAACGCCGGGAACTGCTCGCCGCCAGGGTCGGCGGTGTTGATCGACAGGCCGCGGGCGGACAGGCCGTACAGCAGGTTCCGGCCCACGGCGCGGAAGTAGCTGGCGCCAAGGAACACGGCGATCTCGTCGATGGTGTCGGCCCGGTTGATCGCGCTGTGCAGGCGGAAGCCGGCGTAGCCCAGGTTCTCGTCGTTGGGCGCCGGCGTGGTGCCAAACTCGAACTGACTGGGGTGGTAGCGCAATGGCTGCGCCTGGCCATCGGTGACCTCGAACAGGTCCACCCGGTTGGCATAGAGCGAGCCGCGGTGGAAGAACTGCGCCTCGAACGGCAGGCCGCGGCCGCGCCAAAGCGACTGGGCTGGGTCGAAGCGGATGTTGCGGTAGGCGTCATAGGTCAGCTTTGCCAAGCCGTCCGGCAGCTTGGTATCCGGCGCTTGAAATGCTGCGTCGGCGAGGGCGCGGGCCATCTTGCGAACGGTTTGCGCGTCAAATGGCGCCGGCTCCGCTGCCTGCAGCGCGAGCCGGGGGGCCAGTCCCATCGCCAAAGCGCCCGCCATCACTCGCCGTCGTCGCATGCACGTCCTCTGTTTCGCCTGGGGTTTCGCCTGACCTGGTTTCGTCTGGGTCTAGATGCCCATGGAATACTGCGGGATTGCGGCGGCTTCGTGATTGACGCCCTTTGACGCCAAGGGGATAGTTGCGTCAACAATCCGCCCTGCGATGGCGGCAGATGTCCCAGGAGGACACGATGACCACACGCCGAAATCTGGTGCTGGGTGCCGCTGCCGCCCCGTTGCTGGGACGCCTCGCCGTCGCGCAATCCGCCGCGGTTCCAGCCGGCGAGCCGCTCCGCATCGGCTGGCTCGCGGCGCTTACCGGAGCGAGCTCCGCACCTGCTGTCGGCTTTAACCGCGGGGTGGTGTTCGCAGCCGACGAGCTGAACGCGGCCGGCGGCGTGCAGGGACGCAAGGTCGAGATCATCACCCGGGACACCCAGGGCGACCCGACCAAGGCGGTGAACGCGACGCAGGAACTCATCAGCCGCGCCAAGGTCCACGCCATCTGGGGACCCACCAACTCCGGCGAGGCGCTGGCGACCACGCCGATCATGGCGCGCGCCAAGATGCCTTGCGTGCACCCCTGCGTGGTCGATAGCCTGATCGACCCGGTGAAGTTCCCCAACGCCTTCCGCATGGCGCCCAGCAACGGCCAATGGGACGACGCGGTGCGCGCCTATTTGCTGAACACGCTGGAGGTGCGCGACGTCGCGGTGTTCGGCGACACGACGGGGTACGGCACCAGCGCCGTTGCAGCCTCGGTTGCAGCATTCGCCAAAGATAGCGCCAATGTGGTGAACCAATCGTTAATCGACGCGACGCAGCCGGACGTGACGCCCGACATGCTGCGCGCCAAAACCGCCGGCGCCCGCGCGATCGTGGTGTGGAGCGTCAGCGTCGGCATGCTCTCCCGCCTGATGAACGTGCGGAACGCGCTCGGCTGGGACGTGCCGATCGTGGGTCACCCGTCGCTCGGCTCCGGCGAGATACGCGGCCTGCTGGAAAAGCCTGGCAACTGGGAAAAGGTGTTCATGGTGGGCTACCGGAGCTGCAGCTTCGGCGAGGATGGCAAGCTGCCGGAGCGCAGCCAGGCTTTCGTCGCCAAGCTCGCCGGCAAGGTGGCGCTCCACGACACCAGCCTGTGGTGGGTCGCCTGCGGCTACGACGCGGTAAAGCTGATCGCGGCCGCGGTGGAGAGCAGCGGCGCCAGCACGTCCGAGGCCATCATTGGCGCCTGGAACCATACTACGGCGTATCCCGGCATCTTTGGCGACTACTCCTACAGCCCAGAAAACCACAACGGCTATCCGCAGGCGGACGTGGTGATGTCGCGCGCCAACTCGCAGCGCGACGGTACCTTCGCCCTGGCGCCGGGATTCGCGTAGCAATGAGGGTCGCGTAGCCGCGCCGTGCTGGCCTCCATCATCGCCTCCGGGCTGGCGCTCGGGGCGGTTTATGCCCTGATCGGCATCACCTATAACGTGATGTTCGCGGCGTCCCGGGTGATGAGCTTCACCGCCGGGCAGCTGGGTATGCTCGGCGGCGTGTTCGGCGCGCTGTTCGTGGGCCGGTTGGGCGTGCCCGGCCCGGTCGGCCTCGTGCTGACCCTTGCCGCCTGCGCCGCCGTCGGCGTGCTGACCGAGATCATCGCCGTGCGCCCGGTGCTCGCCAGCCTGGAGAAGCACCTGTACGTGCTCTCTACGCTCGCCGCCGCTTTGCTGATCCAGCAGCTCACGGCAATCGAGTGGAGCACCGAGCCGCAGCCGTTCCCGCGGCTGCTCGGCCTCGGCTCCGGCATCCTCGACGAGAAGTTCTGGCTGCCGGTGCTGGCCTGCGCCGCCGTCATCGGCGGGCTCGAGTGGATGTATCGCCGCACCCTGGTCGGCCGCGCCTTCATCGCCATCGCCGAGGACAACTTTGCCGCCCGGGCGCTCGGCCTGCCGGAGCGGCGGCTGCGCATGGCGAGCTTCGCGCTGGCGGGCGCCGTAGCCGGGCTGGCCGGGTTCAGCAGCGGGCAGCTCTTGCTGGCGTTCTTCGCCAATGGCGCGATGCTGAACTTTTATGGGTTCGTGCCGGTGGCGCTGGGAGGGCTCGGCAACAACCGCGGCGCCGTGTTGGGCGGGCTAGCGCTCGGACTGTTCCAGCAGGCGGCCAACTTCACAGTGGGCGGCGTGTTCGCCAGCGTCTTGGTGTTCACCGTGTTCATCGTCGTGTTGCTCGCGGCGCCGCAGGGCCTGTTCGGCGCGCCCGCCGTGCGGCGGGTCTAATGCCCTACATTGCTCTGGCCCGCACGCGGCTTGCCGTCCCCAGGTCCATGTTCGCGGCGCTGCCCTATTTCGCTCTGCTGCTGGTAGCACTCGCCCTTCCGCTGGCTGGCCAGGAATACTGGACGGTCATCGCCACCCGGGCCGCGATCTACTGGGTGCTGGTGTCTGGCCTCAATCTCGTCGTGGGCTTCGCCGGTCAACTCGCGATTGGCTACGTCGCACTGCTGACGCTCGGCGCCTACACCGCCAGCGTGCTGGTCGAGCGGGCAGGGGTCCACCCGTTCCTGGCGTTGGCGGCGGCGGCGGTCGTCGGCGCCATGGCCGGGGTCGTCGTCGGCCTGCCGGCGCTGCGGCTGCGCACCTTCTACTTTGCCATGACCACGCTCGGCTTCGCCACCATCGTGACCCAGGTGGCGCTGGCCTGGACCGGTGTGACCGGCGGCGGCATCGGCGTGCCCGGCCCCTCGCTGGCCGCACCCTTCGACACCGCCCAGGGCTTCTATCTTCTCTGCATAGCGCTGGCCGCCGCGTGCACGTGGATGACGCTCAACGCCGCAAACAGCCGCTTTGGCCGTTCCCTGGTCGCCATCCGCGACGCCGAGGTCGCCGCCGAGGCCTGCGGCGTCGCCAAGGCCCGGCTGTTGATGCTGGTGTTCCTGTTCAGCGGCGCGCTCGCGGGCATTGCCGGCGGGCTATTCGCCACCCTTCAAAGCTACATCACGCCAGACGCCTTCACCTTCGATCTCTCGGTGCTGTTCTTCATCGCCATCCTGATCGGCGGGCGCGGCTCGGTGCTGGGCCCGCTGCTCGCGACCCTGCTGCTGACTGCGCTGCCCGAGTTCGCGGCGCCGCTGGTTGCCTGGTCCACCTTCCTATACGCGGCGCTGCTGCTGGTCATCGTGCTGCTGGTGCCCGGCGGCATCGCCGACGTGCTGGATTTCCGCAGCCGCCGCGCCTTGCCCAGCGGCCGGGCGGTCGTGCCGCGCATTCAGCTGCTGCCGGCGTTGCTGTCCTACGGCGTAAGCCGGGACGATTTGACGCTGCGTGGCATCGCTCTCAGCTTCGGCGCGGTACGGGCGATCGACGGCCTCGACCTCGATCTGCGGCCCGGCGAGGTGCACGGCCTGATCGGCCCAAACGGCAGCGGCAAAACGACGACGCTCAACGCCATCTGCGGCTTTGCCGTCCCGCAATCCGGCACCGTCCGGATCGGCGGCACGACGCTGCCATTGGGTGCTGCACCGCGCCGCGCCGCCGCCGGTATCGGCCGCACCTTCCAGACGCCGCGCATTGTCGGCGAGGCTTCAGTGATCGACAACGTCATGATCGGCGGCACCATCCTGGGCCGTGCCACGCTTATAGAGACGCTGCTCACCCTGCCGCGTCATCGCCGCGAGGAGGCCGCATTGCGCGACCGCGCCATGACCGCGCTCCGCCTTGTCGGGCTGGAAGCGCTGGCTGCCATCCGCGCCGACCGCCTGCAGCACAGCGAGCTGCGCTTCGTCGAGATCGCCCGCGCCCTCATGCCCACGCCGCGCTTCCTGCTGCTGGACGAGCCCGCGGCCGGGCTGTCAGCTATCGAGATCGAGCGGCTGGGTCAGCTTGTCGTCGCCATCAGCCGCCAGGGCACCGGCGTGCTGCTCGTGGAGCACCACGCCGACCTGATCTTCGCGGTGTGCGACCGCGTCACCGTGCTGAACCTGGGCCAGACCCTCGCAAGCGGCACGCCGGCTGAGATCCAGGCGCACCGCGACGTCGTTGAGGCCTATCTTGGCCGCTGATGCCCTCCTGCACGTCGAGGCGCTAGACGCCGGCTACGGGAAGATCGGCGTGCTGCACCGCGTGGACCTGATCGTACGCCCGGCGGAGATCGTCGCCCTGCTGGGTCCGAACGGCGCCGGCAAGACGACTTTGCTGCGCGCCCTGTCGGGCCTGCTGCCCTGGACCGCTGGCGACGCCACCTTCGCCGGCAGCAGCCTGCGCGGCGCCGACCCGCGGGCCTGCGCACGGGCCGGGCTGGTGCACGTCGTGGAGGGGCACCGGGTGTTCACCCAGCTTTCAGTCACCGACAACCTCGCCTTGGCCGCCTACGACCTGCCGCGCGGCGAGCGCTCCGCCCGCATCGAGGACGCACTGCAAGTCTTCCCCGAGATCGCCGCGAAGCACACTGAAAAGGGCGGCGCCCTGAGCGGCGGGCAGCAGCAGATGCTCGCCGTCGCGCAGGGCCTGGTGCGCCGCCCCCGGCTGCTGCTGCTGGACGAGCCGTCGGCCGGGCTCTCCCCGGTGCTGGTTGACCGCGTCCTGCTGGTGCTCGCCCGGCTGCGCGATGCTGGCACGGCGGTGCTGCTGGTTGAGCAGCTCGTGGAAAAGTCGCTGGCCGTCGCCGATCGCGTCTATGCGCTGGCGCAGGGCCGCATCGTGCTGAACGCCCCGGCCCAAGCGCCTGGCCTCGCCGCCCGCCTTGAACGCGCATATCTCGGCGTCGCTGCTTAGCGAGCGCCCCGGCGTCGCTGCTTAGGACCGACCAGGCTCTCGGACAAATCCCGGGATGTCACGGGGAGTTTAACCCTCGTGCTGGCCTCGGCACCGATTGCAGGCGTTACAGACGCTGCTGCAATTCAGCCTGGGCGAAAGACTAATGAACAGTACGGTCGGACAAATATCGGATGATGCCGGCAAACGTTTCGTATCGATCGGCACAGTACTAGATCGGACAAACGGCGTCGGCCAGGGCTTCGATACACTGCGCATTGTCCTCTCCATTGCGATTCTAGTTTCTGCTCAACCCGGGTAGGGAGTGGCCTGCCCGCGTAGGGTTTGCTGGATAGCCTGGTAGGCGCCCATGCCACGGCGTGCGGCGGTGCCGATGACGGAGCGCACGCCGGCGAACAGGTCAGCGCCCCACTTGGAGCG
>JANXVC010000419.1 GCA_025351925.1 Rhodospirillales bacterium
CAGGCGGACGCGGCGTGCGGCGGCACGCTGACCCGCGCCGCCGCCGCCGCCGGGTTCACCGGGAAGAAGGCGCAGAGCTGCGTCGTGCTGGCGCCCAGCGAGGGCCTGTCGCGCGTCGTGCTCATCGGCTTGGGCAAGGAATCCGACCACACATTGCGCGGCATGGAGGAGGCGGGCGGCCTCGCGGTCACGACGCTGGGCCGCGATACCCAGGCGGCGCTCGCGGTGGACGGCATGCCCGCCTCGCACGCAGCGCACGCGGCGCTGGGCGCGCAGCTCCGCAGCTACCGGTTCGACCGCTACCGCACCAAGGAGAAGGCCGAGGACAAGCCGAAGCTCGCCAGCCTGAACGTCATGGCCGACGACCCGGATGCCGCCCGCGCCGCCTGGCCGGCGCTCGCGGCCGTCGCGCACGGCGTGGCGCTGTCCCGCGACCTCGCCAGCGAGCCGCCCAACGTGCTGCACCCGACCGAGCTCGCCGAGCGCTGCCGGGCGCTGAGCGAGCTCGGCGTCGAGGTCGAGGTGCTGGGTCCCGAGCAGATGCGCGCCGTCGGCATGAACGCGCTGCTGGCCGTGTCGATGGGCAGCGCGCAGGAGCCGCGGGTCGTCGTGATGCGCTGGAACGGCGGCGAGCCCGGCACCCCGCCCGCCTGCTTCGTCGGCAAGGGCGTGACCTTCGACACCGGTGGCATCAGCATCAAGCCGGCGCCGGGCATGGAGGACATGAAGTGGGACATGGCCGGCGCCGCCGCAGTCATCGGCGTGATGTCGGCGCTCGCCGGCCGCCGCGCGCGGGCCAACGTGGTCGGCGTCGTGGGCCTGACGGAGAACATGCCGAGCGGCACCGCGCAGCGCCCCGGCGACGTGGTGCGCAGCCTGTCGGGCCAGACGATCGAGGTGCAGAACACCGACGCCGAGGGCCGCCTGCTGCTGGCCGACGTTATTTGGTACGCCTATGACCGCTTCACGCCCTCCTTCACCGTCGATCTCGCGACGCTGACCGGTGCGGTGATCGTCAGCCTCGGCCACGAATACGCCGGCATGTTCAGCAACGACGACGCATTGGTCGCGCGGCTGCAGGCGGCTGGGCAAGCGACGGGGGAGGCGGTGTGGCGCCTGCCGCTGGGCGAGGCGTACGACAAGCTGATCCGCTCCGACGTCGCCGACATGAAGAACATCGGCGGGCGGCCCGGCGGCGCCATCATCGGCGCGCAGTTCATCCAGCGCTTCGTGCGCGGCCCCTGGGCGCACCTCGACATCGCCGGCACGGCCTGGAGCACCAAGGACAGCGCCCTCGTGCCGAAGGGCGCCACGGCATACGGCGTGCGCCTGCTCGACCGGCTGGTCGCGGACCACCTGGAGGCCGCGCCGCAGTAGGCTTGGCGTTGAAGCTCCGCTTCG
Organism: Rhodospirillales bacterium; assembly: GCA_025351925.1. Classification (GTDB taxonomy): domain Bacteria; phylum Pseudomonadota; class Alphaproteobacteria; order Acetobacterales; family Acetobacteraceae; genus CAHJXG01. The sequence continues at coordinate 1,402 of JANXVC010000419.1, forward strand.
TCCGGCGCAGCACGGCCGGGGTGCGTGCCGTTCCGCTGGCCGTGGGCGCAGTTCCGCCCAAGCCGGAACTCGCCGTGGTCGCGGGTTTCACCGGGCGGCGCGGCCAGGTATCCGAGGTCGTGACCCGGAAGCGCCGGCTGCTGCTGCTGGGTATGGGCGAGGCGCCGCACGGCAATGCCGATTGGGAGGCGGCCGGCGCTGTTGCGGTGGCCCGGCTGCAGACGCTGGAGCACATCGCGATCGACGCCCGCGAGCGGACCGTGGATGCCGCGGTGGCGCTGGCGGCCGGGGCGTGCCTGCGCGGCTGGCGGTTCGACCGGCTGCGCACCCGGCCCGATCCCGACCGCGCGCGGCTCGCCGCGATCGACGTGCTGACCGACGATCCAGTGGCCGCCACCGCCGCCTGGGCCGCGGTGCACGCGGCGGTGCGGGGCGCGCTGTTCGCCCGCGACCTCGTGGCCGAACCCGGCAATATCCTGACGCCACAGGGTTTCGCCGCCCGCCTCGCGCGATTGGAGACCGCCGGCGTCTCGGTCGAAATCTTGGACGCCGCGCAGCTGCAGCGCGAGGGCCTGCGCGCGTTGCTGGCCGTGGGCGGCGCGTCGGTCAACCCGCCCTGCCTCGCCGTGCTGCGCTGGCGCGGCACCATCGACGCGCCGCCGGTGGCGTTCGTCGGCAAGGGCATCACCTTCGACACCGGCGGCGTTTCGATCAAGCCCGCCGCCGGCATGTGGCAGATGCACGGCGACATGGCCGGCGCCGCCGCCTGCGCCGGCGCGATGCTGGCCCTGGCGCTGCGCCGCTCCCCCGCGCCCGCCGTCGCGGTGCTGGCGCTGGCGGAGAACATGCTCGGCGCCAGCAGCTACCGGCCCGGCGACGTGCTGCGGACCTATGAAGGCACCACGGTCGAGATCACCGACACCGACGCCGAGGGCCGCCTCGCGCTGGCGGACGCGCTGGCCTGGACCGCGGCCAACCTCCGGCCGCAGGCGATGGTTGATCTGGCGACGCTGACCGGCGCCGTGATCGTCGCGCTGGGCGGCGTGATGGCCGGGCTGTTCGCCAAAGACGCGGCGCTGGACGGCGTGCTGGCGGCGCATGTCGCGGCGGCTGGAGCGGCGGTGGGCGAGCCGGTCTGGCGCCTGCCGATCGGGGATTCGATGCCGGATGCCTTGCTGTCCGACATCGCCGACGTGCGGCAGTGCAGCCTGGCGCCGCAGGTGCCGGACGCCATGCACGCGGCGGCGTTCCTGCGCCGGTTCGTCGGCGACACGCCTTGGGTCCACCTCGACATCGCCGGCGCCGAAATCCGCGAGGAGGCGACCGACCGCCACGCGCTCGGCCCGACCGGCTTCGGCGTGCGCCTGCTAGACCGCCTGATGGCGCAGCGCTTCGAGGACCCGCACCGTTGACTGAGGTTGGGTTCTACCACCTGACCCGCACCGGCCCCGACCAGGCGCTGCCGGCATTATTGGGCCGTACCATGGCCGCCGGCGAGCGCGCAGTCGTGCGGGTCGCGAGCGACGCGCGTGTGGCGGCGCTGGACGAGGCGCTGTGGGCCAGCCAGGACCCCGACTGGCTGCCGCACGGCACCGCGCGCACTGGGCACGCGGGCCTGCAGCCGATTTGGCTCACGACGTTTGCGGAGAACCCGAACGGCGCGCGGTTCCTGTTCGTGCTGGACGGCCTAGCGTGTGCGGACTTGCTGGCCTGGACCCGGGTGTTCGACCTGTTCGACGGGCGGGACGAGGCGGCGGTGGCTGCGGCGCGCGCGCGGTGGACGGCGGCGAAGGCGTTAGGGGCCGGGCTCGCCTATTGGCAGCAGACGGAGAGGGGCTGGGCGAAGAAGGGGTGAGGGCCGGGTCAGTTCCTGGCGCGGACCAGCATCAGGGCGAGGACGTCGGCCTGCTCGTCGGCGGTGGTGCGGTCGAAGGCCTCCATGGCCGCGGACGCTGTGCCGATCAAGGTACGCACGTCGGAGGGCAGCAGCACGGCCTCTGGATCGTAGTCTGCCAGATGCCGGGCTTCCTGAAGAACTTTGAAGGCCTTGGCGAAATCCCGCATGTTTTGGCTGACTGCGTTTCGGCCAAGTTGGCGTTTGAGGCTTTCCTTCAGGCCGGGCACATCCAAGGCTTCGCAGACCGCCTTCATTTGCCGATGGTCGAAGCTTCGATAGATGAGACTGTATCCAGCGCTCTTCGCACTGTTTGGGCCCATAAAGCGGATTGCTGCAGCCTGCAGAATTTTGTGAAATAAGGCGTAATAGGCGGTGGAAACCGCCCTGCGCAGGTGAGCATCGGTTGGCGGTGAACCAGCAGTCGTGAGAACGCGAGCGACCGAAAGCAGGTCGGCTGGGTCAAGCACCGTTGCGCTTATTCCAATCCGTCCGATCTAAAAATCGGACGACGGCATAGTGCTCGTCACCGAATGCGACGAGTTCGTCCCCAAGCTTTTGGGTCAGACGTATGAGGGCGAGACCCATGCCTTGCTGCAGGCGATCATCATCAATGAGGAAGGTGAATCGATAGACCGGCCGGTCGGTGGAGTCCTCGCCCGCGACAACCTCAATTTGTTCGACGGCGTCCGCCCCGGCGATCTGCTCAGCGGCGTCGCGACCGAGTTTTTCGAGGTCAAGCGTGGTGCTTTGGGTCATGCTGGCAAGGTGGGCACGGGTGGAAGCGGCGTCAACAACGCCATCGTTGCCATGGTCAACTCCGTAAGCATTCGCTATGTTCGGCAGCGGACAGTTCAACCGCAGGCACCCGATGCCCCGGCTCCATTGCATGAAGGCACGACAATGAACGACATGGCGGCCGACCTCCACGTTCCTGACCTCGCGGGCGAGCACTACATCACGACGCTGCAGCGGCTGCACGAGGCGCTGCGGCCCAAGACCTATCTCGAGATCGGTGTGCTCCAGGGTGATTCGTTGAAGTTGGCCCGATGCGCGTCCATCGCGATCGACCCGGCGTTTCACATCGCGCCTGACAACCTCCAGGACGTGTTCGCCAAGCCGGAGCTGCATTGCTACCAGACCGGCTCGGACGAGTTCTTCGACCGGCACAGCCCGCGCGAGATACTGGGCGCACCCATCGATATGGCGTTTCTGGACGGCATGCACCGTTGCGAATACCTGTTGCGCGACTTCATCAACACGGAGCGGCACTGCAAGCGCAACAGCGTCATCGCGCTGCACGACTGCCTGCCGGTCGAGGCCGGGATTGCCTGCCGGGTGCAGTCACAGGCGCGGTCATCGGCGCCGCACCGGACGGGATGGTGGGCTGGAGACGTATGGCGCACCTCGTTGCTGCTGCTGCGGCGGCGACCGGATTTGCAGATGACCGTGCTGGACTGCTCGCCCACGGGGCTGGTGCTGATCACCAATCTTGATCCGGCCAGTTCTGCACTTTCCAATAATTACTCCCAGTGTGTCCAGGACATGCTGGCGTGGGACTTGGCGGAGATCGGCATTGCGCCGTTATTTGCTGAGATGCGTATCAGTGCTGCGTCCGAGCTCCAGGCACATGAGGCCATTACGCAAAGGTTTTGGTTGTAGGCCATCCAGCCATGTTCCAAGCTCAGAATAAAGTTATCGATGCGCGTATTCTTAAACTCGACGAGGCGCTCAGCAAACCTGGCGTGACGCTGCTTGAGCCTATCAGCGTCGTGCGACGGTCTCGCCCGGCATTTGTATTGGATCTATCGGGAGAGAACCTTCCGCATCACCTCCATCATGAGGATCCAATCGAACTCGGAGGTATTCTCAAGTCCGAATGGGACAACGCCACACTGTTTGGCTGGGACGCTTTCCACGCGTTTGTCGATGGGAGCGCGGATTTCATTTGCCAGGACATCAATGGAACTGCCAGCCGGGTGGACCGACACTTGCAACATCAGCCAGGCCCTCCTTACCAAATACCGCGCCTATCGCGCGATGGTCGTATGGTCAGGCTCGACTTCACCAGCATCTCGGATGACCTGGTCTGCAGATGCGCCGGCGACATCTATTTTGGCTCGCCGATTGAACCGCTGAACTGGGGAATGTGGCTTCTGCACTGCATCCCATCGGCTGCCGACTATGTCGCATCCGGTCAAAAAGGCCTGTTTGGCTGTTGGTTCAAGCTGCGATGGCAAAGGAATCTGCTTAATTTCATGGGCATCGCGGACGAAAAACTGTTCCAGATCGACGAGTGGAAAACGCACGTCGTCGGCCGTCTCACATTCAGATCTTATCCGAATATCGATCTTTACGTCGGTCAGCATGACAGGGAGACCTTCACGGCCATCGCCGAGCAATGCCTACGACATTCCGAAGCACTCCGGCCATCCAGGATATTCGTTTCACGCCGAACAAGATCTGCGCCCGGCGCTGCACGCCGTCTAGCGAACGAGGCCGAACTTGCTGACGCGTTGCAGGCAATCGGGTTTGCTGTCGTCGAACCAGATTTGCTGCCATTCGAGGACCAAGTTGCCCTATTTGCATCTGCGACCACCATCGTCGGGTTAGGCGGGGCTGGTCTATTCAACGCTGTCTTCGCAAAATCCGGCACTCAATTGGTATCGATCGAGGCAAGTAACGCTTTCATACACAATCATGCAAATCTATTTTCTTCGCTGGGCCTATCCTATGCCATCGTATTCGGCCAACGCGACAAGCTCGACAATCGATGGCCGCATCACGGATGGACAATCGATGTTGCCCGAGTCATCGCCCAACTTCGATTGTTCATTTAGAACTCACAGCTGCCTTGTAGCGCGATAATATAATAAAACTTTCGACGAAACTCATTGTAGTTGCCATGCCGTCACATCGGCTATTTTTTGGCGGACCTCGTTGACTGCGCTGGTAGAGTGATTCACCATGCCGAAATCCACAAAAATCCCGCTAAGCCGATCATCACCAACCCACCCCCTCCCGATGCACCGTACACCAACCATGCCCCGCCGCTTCGCAAACCGACGGCAGCATGCGCTCCACGGCGTGCAGCAGCGTGCCGTCATACGCCAGAGGCTCCGCCGGGAAATCCTTCACCCCAAGGCCCAGCGCCCATAACGGCGCCAGTGCAGCCGGGCGGGCCCAGAACATCGTGCCGATCGGGAACACCGGCCAGTCCGGCAGCGCCGGCGCCGGATGCATGCGGGCAGCCAGCGCGTCGGCGGCCGGCCGGTTCTTGTTCCAGCCGACGCAGTGCCGGTCCTCGGCGAACACCAGGCCCAGCGCCGGGTCCTGCTCGAACAGCGACAGCACCGCCGTGAGCCCAGCCTCGCCGCCCAGCAGCGTCTCCAGCAGATACGACCGCCATCGGTCGCCCAGCGCAGCATCCACCGCCAGGCTGCGCTTGCCGTGCAGGTGGCCGATCACGTCGTACTGCCCCGCCCGCACGATGTCGCCAACCGCAGTCAGAAACGGGCCGATGTCCCGCCCGCGGTTCGGCCCCACGATCAGCCGCGTGCTGCCGCCCTTATAGCCGCGGAACGCATACTCGACCTCCACCCGCCGCGCGTCCGAAGTCGTCGTGAGGATCAGGTCGAGCGGCGCGTCTCTTGGCGCCCGGGCCGCAGCCAGCCGGACCGCAAACTCCGCCGCAAGCTCGGAATAGTGCAAATGGAGATGCAATGCGGTGCGCAGGCCCAGCCCGCCCTGGACGGCCGCCGGCCTATCGCCGCGCAGCACCACGCAGCGATGGGTCGGCGCGGTGTCGGCCGCATCGAGCGCCGGACCCGGCACCGCCAGGCGCAAACGGGCGACGCCCTCATTCAGGCCGGGGCAGGGGTTGTAGCGCAGCAGCCCCTTCTGCCCCCGCGCCACATAGTCCCGCACGGCGATCCGCCGCGTCGCCTGCCGAACCGGCCCCGCCATGTTGTCATGGAACGCCACGTCGAACCGGCCCGCCGCCAAGATGGCGTCGGCCGCCCGGACCGCCGCCTCCCGCAGCGCCTTGGCGACCGCGAGCTGTTCGACGATCAACGCGATGTAGGCGCGGAAATCGAACGCCCGCTGCGTCAGCGCCGCGTTGCCCAGGGCGCGCTTGGCCTCGGCCGGCTTGAACATGCGGATCAGCGCCTCGGCCGCCTGCGTCACGTCGCAATACCCGGCGATGGCGCCCACGGCGGCCTTGCGGCCCGGCGCGTCGCGCAGCGCATCGACGATGCCGGTCGCCCGGTCGAAGCAAACGACTGCACGCCCGGCCTGGAACGCCTCCAGCGCCACGTTCGGAAACGGGTCGAGCCGCGACGGCAGATAGAACACGTCGGACAGCGCGAACAGCGTGTCGAGCCTGCTCTGCACCGGCAGGAAGAACATGTGGCCCTCGAGATCCAGCCGCTGCAGCATGTCCTCGACCCAAACGGAGTACTGCAGGTCGGACTTCGGGGCATAGCCGTCGCCCACCCAGATGAACCGCACGTTGTCGCCCCACAGCCGCCGCACCTCGGCCGCGGTCTGCACGAACAGATCGACGCCCTTGCGTATCTGCACGTATCCGGCGCCCAGCACGACCTTCACCTTCGCGCCCTCCGCCGGTGATCCCGGCGCCGCGGCATCCGCGCCGATCCACGCCAGGATTTCGTCGCGCGTCAGGTCGTCCGCGGCCGTGTGCTGCGGCACGCTGGGGAGGCAGCCCTGCGGCCGCACCATGATGTTGTTGGCGACGCTGCAGCGGGTGAACAGCAGCTCGGCCTGCACGCTCTCCTCGACCAGCGACGCGGGCACGATCACCCGGTCCACCGCCTCGGCCAGCTCCGACATGCGGCCGGCCGGGCGGGTGTACTCGGCGAACTCGTGCACCAGCGCCACCGACGGCAGGTCCGCCTGCAGCGCCGCCTGCGCCAGGACGCTGGTCTCCACCGAGTTCAGCAGCACCGCCGCCAGCCCATGCGTGGCCTTCAGCTCCAGCATCAAATACTCGGCGTCGAGCGGCGACAGCGGCCCTGTCACCAAGCTGCAGCATTGCGCCGCGAAATCACGCAGCAGCGATCCGGATTTGCCCAAAAAGGCCACGACGTTGTGCGTTCCCGCCAGCAATACGTTCAAATTCAGCCCGAGCAGCGGCGCCCCGGTGCGCGAGGCCTCGTGGCTCGCCACCAGCAACGTCGGCTTACGGCTGTCGAACGCCATCCCGCCCTGGCTTATGGCTGATGCGAAGTCCGGACGGCCGATCCGCCCCTCCGTATGGCCATACGCGGCGTAGTGGTGGAACGGGTCCATGCCGCACACCCGCATGTCGGGATAGAGCCGCAAATAGTAGTCGGCGCAGAAATCCGGCGCCGGGTCGAGCTCGATGTGGCGGCCGACCAGGATGTAGTGCAGCACCGGGTCGGACGGCGTCGGCTGGTCTGCGAACCGCCGGCGGAACTGGTCGAGGTAGGTCCGCTCGTTGAACCGGAGCCGCGCGATCTGCATCTGCTGCTGCAGCTGATACTCATTGCAGACCCGGAACTCCGCGCGGCCGGTCGCGATGTAGTGCAGGATCGGCATCGCGTAGCCGCCAGGCTCAGCCAGCGTGTCCGCATACATGCGCGCGTAAAAACCACTGTCGAACGCGTCGCCGATCGGCGCCCGATGGTTGCGCCCGATCAGGTAGTCCTCGATGTCGGACAGGCCGGGCCGCACCGGGCGTCCACGATACCAGGCATAGACCCGCACGTCGAACAGGCCGCTCGCCGCCACCAGCGCAGCGTCCCGCTCCAGCTGTTGGCGGGTCGCGTAGCGCCGTTCGGCCCTGCCGTGCACCAAGTAATGCACCAGCGCGCTGCCGCCGCTGGCCGCGACATCTGGGTTGGTGTCGCGGTAGAACCGCACGTCGAACTCCGACGTAGGCGATAGCAGGGCGGCCTCCCCGGTCGCCAGATAGTGCGCGATAAGCTCGGACCGGCTGCCGGCGATGCCGAGCGCAAGGGCGTAGAACGTATCGTCGAACAGGCTGTCGGCGGCAACTAGCCGCACGCGGGCCAGCAGCTCCTGCCCGTCCTCCTCGTTCTCTGGCACCGCGTTTTCTGGCGTTTCGTTTTCTGGCGCCTTCTGCTCCGGCAGCACCTCGTGCTCCGGCGTCTCCTCCTGCAGATCGAGGAAGCCGATGTCCTGCCGCTCGACGTCCAAATCGGTTTCCATGCGTGTTCGCCCCTTGAGCTCAGCCCGCCAATGGCGGTATCGGGCTAAGAATAAACCTGCCGGGCAAAGCGGACGGCGCGGTCCACCGCATCCAGCCCGTCCGGCTGCTCCCGCATCTCGATCACCGCCCAGCCGGCATACTCGGCCGCCGCCAGCGACGCCGCCGCCCGCTCATGCGCGCAGACCGGCGCCGCGAACGGCCCGAGCTCCGGCTCCGCGATGTGGTAGTGCGCGAGCCCCGCCCCGGTGGCCGCGATCTCCGCCCCGATGTCGTCGCCGCCCAGCATGACGCAGGCGCAGTCGAGATGCGTGCGGACCGCCGGATGCCCCGCGAGCGCCACCACCCGGCGCACGTCGCCCGCCCGCAGCAGGAAATCGGACCCATACTGCGCCGGCACCGGCTCCAGCCCGATCGTGAGCCCCGCTGGCCCCACGATGTCGCCGAGCACGCGCAGCCGCTCCGCCGCCAGCGCCTCCGCGTCCAGCAGCCCCAGCGCCCCGCGATTCCGATTGCGCGGCGCCCCCAGCACCGCGATGCCAGCGCCCAGGCCCTCCGCCACCTCAGCCACCCGGCGCATGTGCTCCGCCAGCGCCCGAAACGCCGCGTCGTCCGCCAGCAGCTGGTCCCGCGGCCGCCCGAACAGGATCGCCTGCAGCGAGCACACGCGCAGCCCGGCGTCCTCCACCCGCGCCCGGTATCCCGCCACCGCGGCGGCGTTCAACCGCTCCCACGCGGCGATGCGGGTGGGCGCCACCTCGATCCCATCGGCGCCGAGCCAGGCCAGCAGCCCCAGCGCCTCCGTCGTCTGCTCCGGCGCCCAGGCCAGGTTCGACACGCCCAGCCGCGCGGTCATGCCCCGCCTGCCTGCACAGATCGGCTCACCGCGACGAAGCGCCCCATGGACTGCAGCACCGCCTCGGCGCCCATCGCGTAGTCGCCGCCGCCGAACGCCGCGCCGTGCCGGGTGCGGACATCATAGGCGACCGGCCGGGATTGGCCGCCCAGCACCCGCTCCGGAAAGAACCGGCCGCGCAGCTCCGCCATCGCCAAGGGCTCGGTCGCGAGGTTCACCAGCGGCAGGCCCAGCGCCTGCACCCGGTCGATGTCGTCGGCCAGGCGGTCCAGCGGATACCACTGGAAGCGGGACGCCGGGTCGATGTGCTCCAGCCGATTGTCGTGCAGCAGGTCGTACAGCGCGTTCTTCTTCAGCCCGGGACCGAACAGCGCCGGCAGCCGGATCACGTGGTGCACCGGGAACCGCCGCCGCACCCAGTCCTCCAGCAGCGCCCGGTGCAGGCCGTACGGATGCAGGTCCGGCTCCGGCACCGCGTCGTCCTCGTCCACGCCCCACGGCGTCCCATAGACATCGACGGTCGAGATCAGCACGAAGCGGTCGGCCTCGACGCGGTCCAGATGCCGCATCAGCCGCTCGATCCCCGCCCGGTCCGCCTCCGCGTTGGCGTTCGCCCACCATTTCACCGCGCTGACCCCGGCGCAGACGATGCGGTCGAACTGCCGGCCCTCGATCGCCGCGATGTCGGTCGAGTGATACCCGGCGCCGAACGCCCGCTGCGCCAGCAACGCCTGCCCGACGAACCCCGTGCTGCCGATCAGCGCATCCGTCATGCCCGGCCTCCTCAAGCGCGTATCTGGGCGATGTTGCGCCGCAGCGAGCTGTCAACCTGCGCGCCGGCGTCGAACTGCCCCGCCTCGATCGCCGCCAGAATCCGCTCGGTGGCGAAGAACACCGTGTCGATCTTGCCGGACATCACCGAAAACGTCCGGCCGCGGCGGAACACGTAGCAGCTCCGGTCGTCGAACCGCCCCACCGGCTTGGTCTTGATCGCCAGCTGCGGCCCGACGAGCCGGAACCGCTCGCGGAACTCCGGCACGTAACGAGAAATCTGCTCCTCCATCAGCCGGGCCTTCTCCGCGACCGTCGCCGCCGAAACGCTGTCCCGCATTGCGCGCGCCTCCTCGGCGCTGTCCAGCCGGCCGAGCGGCGTGTGCGGCACGCTCGACAGCGTATAGAGCCCGGGGTCCTCGGTCGGGTAGATCGAGCATAGCGGGCCATCGACCAGCGTGATGGCGGGGAACGGGCCGTCCGTCTCGTAGTACAGCAGGATCGTCGGCTCATAGAAGAACCGCATCGGCAGCCCGGCGCGATGCCCCCACGTCGCATCGACCAGCACGTCGTAGCGGGTGCCGCCGACATGGATGCCGTCGGCGCGCTCCTCCACCTCGTCGATTCGGGTGCCGAGTTGCAGGCTGTCGCCCAGCCGCTCGGTAAAGTAGCGCCGGGCCCGCTCGATCAGCAGCACCCGCTCGCCCGACAGCAACAGCCCGTCCACGCCGTGCAGCAGCACCGACGTCTCCCGCACCTCGCGGTAGTCGATGCCGGACGAGCTCATGATGAGGCGGTAGGTGGCGAAGTCGATCAGGCTGTCCTCGCGCGGGACGGCGTAGATGTTCTCGGAGACCTCGCGGCTCAATTGCGGATAGCGCTCGACGAACCGCATGAAGCCGTCCCGCGACTGTGCCCGAGTGCCGTGGTGCCGGGGATAATGGAAGCCGAGGTGCAGGCGGAACTGATTATTGCCCGACGCCTCGTGCATGGCGCGCTCGTTCTGGTCGAACACGGTGACGTCGAGGCCGAGGCTGCGCAGGGAGAGGGCGATATGGCAGCCGTACCAGCCGGCTCCGATGATAGCGACCGATAATACCACGCGAGCTCCTGTAGCTTTCGAAAACTCGAAGTTGTCCGACGCTGCCGATTGCGCTTATACCGCGAACTCTGGCATAACGCTACCGTGAACGGGGGCTGGAACCACCAAAATGGTAACAAACAAAATTAAGATCGGTGTCATATCGATTTGTTCGGCGTAAATCGATGAAGTGCGCAGTCTAGATTTCGCAGATGCATCACCGTTCGGCGCGAAGTAACGCTGTTCTTGTTGCAGTGCTAAACACGTTGCGATCACACAGACCCAGCTCGTCAAAGACATGAAAACATCGACGCATAGCGCCTACGTTCGACACGGGAGCAGATAATTGCAGGCCGACCGGATTGCTCTCGATGATGAACCATCCAGCACGTTTCGTATCGCTGCCGCTGAGGACTCTGCCTTGCCAAAGGCGCCCCTACTCGGCGCTGGATGGCATGCCGTGCAGGCCGTGCTTGCCGACGGACTGACGATTATCGAGTTGCTGCACAACAACGGAAATCGGGCAGAGTGGTTTTTCGATGGCGCCGGCCGGCAGTCGAACGACATGCGTCCCTGGTCGGCCGACACACGCGACGCGCTGCGAACGGCGTTCCGACAAGCTGTCACCGCACTGCGCGACACGCTGCTGCCCACCGATCCAGTCCAGCTTGACCCCGCACAGACGACAACCCTGCACGATTTCATGCGGCTCGGTTCGGGGCTCCGCGGCGCCATCGCGTCCGCGTTGCAAACCGAGGTGCTGCCAGACCCCGCCCACTGCGACATCGACGCGTCCGACTTCTCGGCGTTATCCTGGGCCGACCCGGCGGCACTACGCCAATCCTTAAGCGCGGACTTGCAGAAACGCTTCGTTGAAGCGATGCGAACCGGCGCGCTCACCTGGCCGTCGCCGGTGGATGGAGCGGACATGCCCTGCACCGGCGACTTCACTCTCGACGATTTCAACAGCCTGTTCCGCTTCGCCGACCGGTCAAGCGGCCTCGATGTTTTCGTTCTCGCCACCGAGCACCTGTCCCGCGTGGCCGGGCTCTACGTCCCGGCGCACGGCGTGACCATCAGCCGGGGCGTTGACCAAAAACGCATGCTGCTCCAGCATTTTCCGGCAATCGGCCGCCATGTCCTGCATCACCTGGCATACTTCGCCGACGCCCTGTTCGCCGGTCTCGCACGCCCGGCCGCGCCTATCCGCTTCGCCACCTTCTTGCGCGGCGGCACCAGCGCGCATCTCGGCCATCAGCTCTGGAACGAGCTGACCGCCATCGACGCGCTGCTTGTCGAACTGGCGCCGGACCGCCTGCCGGAGTGGCTGGTGCCGGGCCTTCCAGGCGGCGAAATCGAGTTCTACGGCCCAATCGACAGGCTATTTCCCGAGATTGCTGGACGGGTTCGCCGCGGCTTCGCCGATCAGCGCGCGCTGATCGGCTATGCCTACACGAACCGGCTCATCTTGTTCCGCGCAACACGCGGCCACATTGGCGATGGGCTGCGCCGCCGCATATTGACCTATGCCGCCCGCCGGCCTTGCCGCCTTTCAACCGGGCGCTCCTGATCGGCCTGCGCGTCGAGAACCGCACCGTCACCGACCTCGACGGCTTATGCGCCCTGGTGATCGAGGAGGCCATCCGCATAAATCCCGGCTGCACCATTGTGTTTGACGGCCACAACGCTCGTGGCGACACGCGCAGCGACCAGACCATCGGCAGCTACCGCGAGGGCACCGCTGCCCAGACGCCGCTCGCAGTCGAGCGTGCCGTCGTGGCTGCGATGCGACGACGTTTTACCGGCCGGCCAGTCACGTTGCTGGACACATTGGGCGAGCCGCTGGCCGTGAGCCTCATGTGGTCGCAG
>JANXVC010000468.1 GCA_025351925.1 Rhodospirillales bacterium
GGTGCCGTCGCGACTTGTGTGGAAAATGGTTGAGCGGCGTGTCTCCAGCGGGATGGTAGTTGGGTCGGCTAGGCGGCGAGGTCAACGGGAACGGCGGCGGTGAGCTTTTCGCCTAAGGTTTGCCAACCGTTGACTTTGCGCATGGTGATCTGGCCCGAAGCCAAAAGCGCCCAGAACAGCATCGCGGCGGTTTCGGCCGACGGCAGCACGGTCTGCGTCTTGATGCGGCGCTTGAACTCCTCATGCAGCCGCTCGATGGCGTTGGTGGTCCGCGCCGACTTCCATTGGCTCGGGGGCAGACGGAGGAAAGCGAACAAGCGGTCGCCGGCCTCTTCCAGGCTGGCGGCCACCGCGGGGCAGCGCAGCCGCCACTTGCGCAGGAACGCTTTGCGCCGGGCCTCCACCTCCTTAGCGGTCGCGGCGTAGATCATGTCCGTGTAGTCGGCCGAAACCTCCTCGTGCAGCGCGTCCGGCGCATGGGCCAGCAGATTCCTGTGTTTATGAACCGTACACCGTTGAGCCGGCACATCGGGCCACAGCGCCGCCAACGCCCGCTCCAGCCCGGCCCCACCGTCGGTGATCAGGAACGCCGGCGTGCGCAGGCCGCGGGCAATCAGGCCGTCAAGGATGCCGCGCCACGCCGCCTCGCTCTCGCCGCCCATGTTCTTGACCGCCAACAGCACCTTCTGCCCGTCCCGGCGCACGCCCAGCACGACCAGCAGCGAGATGTTCGTGGCCTTGCGGTCCAGCCGCACGCGCACGACCGTGCCATCGAGAATGAGCCGGACCACGTCCTCCCCAGCCAAATCGCGCCCGTTCCAGGCGTCCCAGTCCGTCTTGACCTTGCGCCACGTGCGGCTGACGACGTCCTTGCCCACCGCGCCTTTGAACAAGGCCGCCAAAGCGCGCTTGACGCGCCGCGTGTTGGTCCCGGACAGGTAGGCGCCCGCGATCAGCGCCTCGACCTGGCGCGTCATCCGGGCGTAGCGCGGCAGGGCGGCGCTGCGCCACTCCTGCGTACCTCCGCCCTCGGCCGCCATCCGCGCCCGAGGCACGCTGAGCGCCACCGGGCCGAATGAGCCGAGCAGCTGGCGCTCGCGCGTCCCGTTCCGGTAGCCCTTCGGCGTCTCCGCATCCCGCTCGTAGCGGCCGCGTCCCAAAGCTGCATCCAGCTCCTGCCCGATCAGCCCTTCAATGAACCCACGCACCCGATCCCGGATGCCCGCCTCGATCGGGTCAAACCAAGCATCTCCCGCAAACAGCGCCGTGCCGTCCGCTTGCGTCTTCGTGCTATTCTCTTCCATGGCGTGGTCTCCGCCGGCGCTCGAACGCCGGAAATGGTTCGTTGAACAAACCAGAGACTACGCCACCAACCTATTTCCACCACCTTCGCTACGGCACCACGCCGGATCTCCTGCGGACACTGTGGGCGGAGATTGGGGCAGCGACATCCACTGCTCTTTCCGCAGCCAAAACGGATCTGCAGAGCTTTCTGAAAGGCCTGAACCCGGCCTGGAACCTCGTGGGGCGCGTGCATTTCAACCTTGCCGAGAACCGCCGCGACCCGGAGTTTCCGTTTGCCTTCATCGCGACCTACACGACCCGACTTTCGGCGCAGGCCAAAGCCCAACACCTCCCATTGGGGCAGGCCCTGCGCGACTACGCGGGGACGGTCAATAAGAGCAAGCTCCTAACCCTGCTCGTGCCCATACAGCGAGCGGCAGAACGCTGCGCTTGGCTCCGGCCCATGGTGGATGCGGGCGAGATCTTTCATCCCTTGCGCTGGAGTGTCCAGGACGCCTCGCGCTTCCTTGTGAGCGTGCCCGAGCTGGAGGCCGCCGGCGTCATCGTGCGCATGCCCGCCTCCTGGCCTGCGAACCGCCCCGTACGGCCCCGCGTGACCGCAACCGTCGGAACGCGCGCGCCTTCGACCTTCGGCCTCGATGGCTTGCTGGACTTCCACGCGGAGATGACGCTCGAGGGCGAGCAGCTGACCGAGCAGGAGATCAGCATGCTGCTCGCTGGGACCGACGCCTTGGTGCTGCTACGCGGCCAGTGGGTCGAGGTGGATCGCCAGCGGCTCGGGCGCACGATGCAGCGGTTCCGCGACGCCGAGCGGCTTGCCGAGCAGGATGGCCTGACGTTCGCGGAAGCCATGCGGATGCTCGCGGGCGCCGCGATCGCAACGGACGACGACGACGCGGCGAGTGCCGACTGGTCGCGCGTGACGGCCGGGCCTTGGCTGGCAGAAACACTTAACGGATTGCGCGCGCCCGACGGAGCTGGTGCCGACCCCGGCCCTGCCCTCCGTGGCACGCTTCGGCCCTACCAGAAGGTGGGCGTGCAGTGGCTGCACTTGCTGTCCGGCCTCGGGCTGGGCGCCTGCCTGGCGGATGACATGGGGCTGGGAAAGACCATCCAGGTGCTCTCGCTGCTGCTGGTGCGGCAGGCGAAGCGCGCGAGTGTCTCAGAACCAGCAACGTCGCAGCCGAGCCTGCTGGTTGCGCCTGCATCGCTCCTCGACAACTGGATGGCGGAGTTGGATCGGTTTGCGCCCAGCTTAAAGGCAAGGATCGTCCATCCCTCGGCCATGACGGCCGATGAACTCAGGCAGTTCACGCCGGACGAGATCACTGGGATCGATCTGGTCATCACCAGCTAAGGCTCGCTGCTGCGCATTCCCGGCCTGTCGCAGGCCACGTGGCGTTCCGTCATCCTGGATGAGGCCCAGGCGATCAAGAACCCGAACGCGAAGCAGACCAAAGCGGCCAAGGCGCTGGATGCACAGTCCCGGATCGCCCTGACGGGGACGCCGGTGGAGAACCACCTGGGCGACCTGTGGTCCATCTTCGACTTCATCAATCCCGGGCTCCTGGGGACCGCGCGGCAGTTCGCGCGCTATGCCAAGGGCCTCGCCGAACGCGAGCAGAACCCTTACGGCCCGCTCCGGACTCTGGTACAGCCCTACATCCTGCGTCGCATGAAAACCGACAAGTCGGTCATCGCCGACCTGCCGGACAAGACGGAGGTGAAGGCCTATTGCCACCTGAGCCGGCGACAGGCGGCGCTCTATGCGCAAGCGGTGCAGGACCTGGCCGACAG
>JANXVC010000477.1 GCA_025351925.1 Rhodospirillales bacterium
GCCAGGCGACCAAAGATGCCGGTCGTATCGCTGGACTCGAGGTGCTGCGCATCATCAACGAGCCAACGGCGGCGGCGCTCGCCTACGGCATGGACAAGAAGCAGGGCGGCACGATCGCGGTCTATGACCTCGGCGGCGGCACCTTCGACGTCTCGGTGCTGGAGATCGGCGATGGCGTGTTCGAGGTAAAAAGCACCAACGGCGACACGTTCCTGGGCGGCGAGGACTTCGACAACCGGGTGATCGGCTACCTGGCGGACGAGTTCAAGCGCGAGCAGGGCATCAACCTGCGCAATGACAAACTGGCGCTGCAGCGGCTGAAAGAAGCGGCGGAGAAGGCGAAGATCGAACTGTCCTCCAGCAAGGAGACCGAGATCAACCTGCCATTCATCACCGCCGACGCCAGCGGGCCGAAGCACCTGGTGATGAAGCTGTCGCGCGCCAAGCTGGAGAGCTTGGTCGATGACCTGATCGAGCGCACGTTGGCTCCATGCCGCGCCGCGCTGAAGGACGCCGGCGTGACCGCGGGTGAGATCCAGGAAGTGATCCTCGTCGGCGGCATGACCCGGATGCCGAAAGTGATCGAGGTCGTAAAGCAGTTCTTCGGCCGCGAGCCCGCCCGCAACGTCAACCCGGACGAGGTTGTTGCCATTGGCGCCGCCGTGCAGGGCGCGGTGCTGAAGGGCGACGTGAAAGACGTGCTGCTGCTGGACGTGACGCCGCTGTCGCTCGGCATCGAGACGCTGGGCGGCGTGTTCACCCGGCTGATCGACCGCAACACTACGATCCCGACCAAGAAAAGTCAGGTGTTCTCGACCGCGGACGACAATCAGGGTGCCGTGACGATCAAGTGCTTCCAGGGCGAGCGGGAGATGGCGTCGGACAACAAGCTACTGGGCCAGTTCGACCTGATGGGCATCCCGGCCGCTCCGCGCGGCGTGCCACAGATTGAGGTGACGTTCGACATCGACGCGAATGGCATCGTATCCGTGCAGGCGAAGGATAAGGCGACCGGCAAGGAGCAGCAAATCCGCATCCAGGCCAGCGGCGGGCTGTCGGACGCGGACATCCAGAAGATGGTGAAGGAGGCCGAGGCCAACGCCGACGCTGATAAGAAGCGGCGTGAGCAGGTCGAGGCGCGTAACCAGACCGAGGCAATGGTCCATCAGGTTGAGAAGACCTTAAAGGAGAGCGGCGACAAGGTGCCGGCGGACTCGAAAACTGAGGCTGAGGCGGCAGTCGCTGCTGCCAAGACCGCGCTGGAGGGCGAAGACGCGGAGGCGCTGAAGCAGGCAAATGACCGTCTGACCCAGGTGGCGATGAAGATGGGCGAGGCGATGTATAAGTCGCAGTCGGAAGCGACCGCCGCGGCCGATGCCGCTGGTGCTGCGGGTTCGACGGCCCAAGACGAAAAGGTCGTCGATGCCGAGTTCGAGGAAGTGGACGAGAAGAAAAAGAAAGCCTCGTAGTCTCGTCTAGGGCTAAAGGCAGGAGAGGCGTCCGCGCTCGGTTGAGGCGGGCGCCTTTTCCATATTTGCTATACCGCGCCGGGCTGGCGGGGAGATGAGGGCTGAAGTGGCAGCGAAGCAGGATTACTACACGACGCTCGGGGTGGGCCGGGAGGCCGGCGCGGAGGAGATGAAGAAGGCCTATCGCAAGCTTGCGATGCAATACCATCCCGACCGCAACCCGAATGACAAACAGGCCGAGGCCAAGTTCAAGGAACTGAACGAGGCCTATGACGTGCTGAAGGATGACCAGAAACGCAGCGCCTATGACCGTTTCGGCCACGCCGCCTTTGAGCAGGGCGGCGGACCCGGTGCCGGCGGTTTCGGCGGCGGCTTCAACTTCCAGGACGGTGCCGGGCTCGGCGACATCTTCGACCAGATGTTTGGCGAGATGACCGGCCGTCGCGGCAGTGCCCGCGCCCGGGCCGGCGCCGACCTGCGAACCCAGGTCGAGATCGACCTGGCCGAGGCCTTCGCCGGAACCAAGTCACAGCTTCGCGTGCCGACCCGCGTTCAGTGCGATCACTGCAGAGGATCGGGATCGGAGAGCAAGGAGCGGCAGGCAGACACCTGCGCGACCTGCAGCGGCAGTGGCAAGGTGCGGGCGCAGCAGGGCTTTTTCCTGATCGAGCGCACCTGTCCGACCTGCGGCGGTGCGGGCCGGGTGATCAAAAATCCATGCAAAGTCTGCGGCGGGGCTGGCACCGTGCAGCGAGAGCGCACGTTGCAGGTGTCGATCCCCGCGGGCGTCGAGGACGGCACCCGCATTCGGCTCACCGGAGAGGGTGAGGCCGGCGGGTCCGGTGCCCAAGCCGGTGACCTTTATGTTCACGTCGCGATCCGGCCGCATGAGATTTTTCAGCGTGACGGGGCCAATATCTACTGCAGGGTTCCACTGCCGATGAGCCAGGCAGCGCTGGGGGGCGATGTCGAGGTGCCGGCGATCGATGGCAGCCGGGCCAAGGTGAAAATTCCGCCGGGCACGCAGACCGGAGATCAGTTTCGCCTGCGTGCCAAGGGATTCTCGGTGCTGCGCAGCGCCTCCCGCGGCGATATGTATGTTCAGGTTGCGGTTGAGACGCCGCAGCACCTGACAAAGCGGCAACGCGAATTGCTGGAAGAGTTTGAGGCGGAAGCCAAGGACCACGCCAAGGGCAGTCCTGAAAGCGAAGGCTTCATGGCGAAGATCGCAAAATTCTTCGAGGGGCGGGCCTGACTTGTGATCTAGCGCTTGCCGACCGGTAGGGTTGGCGGCGGCAGGTCCTCGTCGAGGATGGTGATATGCAGCGAGAATGACACCTCGCCGTCCTCTTCATCGCGATGCAGCGTGCCGAGAAATTCCTTATCGACCGTGACCTCGACCGACGCCCCCTTCCGCTTTGGCACCTCGACATGAATGCGGTCAGACCCGAGCGTACGGCGAAGGTAGGTCTCAACTCGGGCATAGTCGGTAGGCTTCATTCAGCGGGTCCTTGCAAACGATTTGCTGGGATTTAGCAGGGCTGCGACAGAAGCGGAACCGGCGCAGTCTGATAGGACCACATCCTCAACGTGGCAGCGGACGCGGCACGCCTGGAAAAAGTCCGCCCGGCAACGGCGGTGTCTGCCCTGGAGGCGGACGGACCTGTTGCGGCGGTGGCTCTGGCGGGCGGCGTTGCTCAAAGCTGCGGCTGCGCTCAAAACGCTCACGATCGCTGCGATCTCGGTTGAACCGCTCCTGATCGCCGCGAAACTGGCGGTCGCGATTGTCCCGGTCCTGAAACTCCCTGCGGAACTCGCGGTCCCGGAAACCGCGTCCACCGCCGTAGCCGTATCCATATCCTGGTCCTACCGGTCCAGAGTAGCCATAAGGCTGAATATATGTCGGTCCATAATCCGGTACAACATAGCTGGGCTGCGAATAGCCCGGCGAGACGTAGCCAGGCTGTGCATACCCATCATAGCCAGACAGTGTACTTCCATAATAGCTGCTCTGGTCAGGCGCGCATGCCGGCAGCGCCGCGCACGTCGCAAGTCCCATTACCCATGCCAATCGCATTGCAACGTTCCTTCCAGCCGATCGTGACACACCTCACGTCACCAGCCTATGCTCCCGAAACGTGGCGGGACCGCGGCGGTTTAACGGAGGACAAAGATGCCGGTAAGCGGCCAAGGACCCTATGACGACCAAAATATCTTTGCACGTATTCTGCGCAATGAGATCCCCTCGCGCCGGGTTTACGAGGACGAATGGGCGGTGGCTTTCCATGACATTGCCCCGCAGGCGCCGGTGCACGTCCTGGTCATCCCACGTGGGCGCTATGTCGCGTTGACCGATTTTGTGGCGACCGCGCCGGATGCGGAGATCGCCGGCTTTTTCCGCGCAGTGGGCAAGGTCGCGCAGGAGATGGGACTGGAACAGCCGGGCTATCGCGTGCTGTCTAACATGGGGGTGCATTCAGGGCAGGAGGTGCCGCATCTACACGTTCACTTGTTTGGCGGCGGCCCGCTCGGCGCTATGCTCGTCAAGGCTTGACATGTCAGGATTCTCGGCTGAATTTTAGGCATCCGAGGGGAGCCCTGCTACGGGGCTGAGAGTCCGCCAGTCCTGGGTTGAGGACAACGCGGTGACCCTGTGTAACCTGATCCGGGTCATGCCGGCGTAGGGACGGGAACAGTTACGCCCTTCCCGGCCCACCGTCATGCCCCCCCCTGGAGGCCACGATGACGTATCAGCAGAAGCCGAGTGCCGTAACGACCGGACCCGTCACCGGGTCCCGGAAAGTATATTCCAGCCCGGTGGATCATCCGGACATCCTGGTGCCATTCCGGGAAGTCGTGCTGGACCCATCAGCCAAAGAGGATCCGGTGCGGCTTTATGACTGTTCCGGCCCTTACACCGAGAGCAATGCAAGCATCGACCTCGCCGCCGGGCTGCCGCAGGTCCGGGCATCTTGGCTTGCCAAGCGCGGCTTTGCCCCAGCGACCGCCCGTACGGTGAAGCCGGAGGACAATGGCTTCGTTCCCGCCGACCGCCTGGTCCCCGCCTGCCCGGCCTCGCAGACCCTGCTCGAGGGCCGCGACGGCCAGATGGTCACCCAATACGAGTTCGCCCGGGCCGGCGTGATCACCGAGGAGATGATCTACGTCGCCCATCGCGAGAACCTGGGCCGCGCCGCCGCCCTGCCGGAGGCCGAGGCGCGCATCGCTGATGGCGACAGCTTCGGCGCCGAGCTCCCAGCCTTCGTGACCCCCGAATTCGTCCGCAGCGAGATCGCCCGCGGCCGGGCGATCATCCCAGCCAACATCAATCACCCGGAACTCGAGCCGGTGATCATCGGCCGCAACTTCCTGGTCAAGATCAACGCCAACCTCGGCAACTCGGCCGTCACCTCCGGAGCGGCCGAGGAGGTGGAAAAGCTGGTCTGGGCCATACGCTGGGGCGGCGACACGGTCATGGACCTGTCCACCGGGCGCAACATCCACAACATCCGCGGCTGGATTCTGCGCAACTCGCCGGTGCCGATCGGCACAGTCCCACTGTATCAGGCATTGGAGAAGGTGGGCGGCGACGCCGACAAGCTGGACTGGGAGGTGTTCCGCGACACCCTGATTGAACAGGCCGAGCAGGGTGTGGACTACTTCACCATCCACGCCGGGGTCCGCCTGGCGCATGTGCCGCTCACAGCCAAGCGCACCACCGGCATCGTCTCCCGCGGCGGCAGCATCATGGCGCGCTGGTGCCTGGCGCATCACAAGGAGAGCTTCCTCTACGAGCGCTTCGGCGAGATTTGCGACATCATGCGTAAGTATGACGTGAGCTTCTCGTTGGGCGACGGCCTCCGTCCCGGATCCAACGCGGATGCCAACGACGCCGCGCAGTTCGCCGAGCTGGAGACGCTTGGCGAGCTGACGCAGGTTGCCTGGGCAAAGGGCTGCCAAGTGATGATCGAGGGCCCCGGCCACGTGCCGATGCACAAGATCAAGGTCAACATGGAAAAGCAGCTGCGCGAGTGCGGCGAGGCGCCGTTTTATACGCTGGGACCGCTCACCACCGATATTGCGCCGGGCTACGACCATATCACCTCGGCGATCGGAGCGGCGATGATCGGCTGGTTCGGCACGGCGATGCTTTGCTATGTGACGCCGAAGGAGCATCTGGGCCTGCCCAACCGGGACGACGTGAAGACCGGGGTCATCACTTACCGCATCGCCGCCCATGCGGCCGACCTAGCGAAAGGCCACCCATCGGCCAAGCTGCGCGATGACGCCATCAGCCGGGCCCGCTTCGACTTCCGTTGGGAGGATCAGTTCAATCTCGGCCTCGATCCCGACACTGCGCGCAAGTACCACGATGAGACCTTGCCGAAGGACGCGCACAAGGTCGCGCATTTTTGCTCGATGTGCGGGCCGAAATTCTGCTCGATGAAGATCAGCCAGGATATCCGGGCGGATGCTGAGCGGATGGCCGGAATGGAGGCAAAAAGCGCCGAGTTCATGGAGGGCGGCGCGGCACTTTATGTGCCCGCGGCCGAATAGCGCGTTGCTAGGCGGTTGCACGGCCGCCGACTCGGTCCCATTCTTCGACGCTGCAAGGGATGGAACCGAGCATGAGTGACCCGCGAGACGCGTTGGATGCCATCGGACAGTTGCCAGACGTAGAGATCGACCTCGCCGGCGCTGCTATTCAACTGGCCCGCATCGATGCTCCGGACCTGGATTGGCGCGCCGCGATGGATCACCTCAGCGAACTCGCCCGGAGTGCCGTCAGCCTCGCGGATGACATGTCGAGCACGGATTTGCCAGCGCGCGCCGGCGCATTGGCTCAGTTGATTACCGGGCGCTATGCCTATTCTGGAGACACCGACAACTATGACAGCGTCGCCAATGCCAACCTGATCCAGGTGATCGAGCGTCGGCGCGGGCTGCCGGTTGCGCTCGGGATTTTGTGGCTGCACTGCACCCGCGCGATTGGATGGGGTGCACATGGGGTGGATTTTCCAGGTCATTTCCTTGTGGCCCTAGAGGGCCAGAGCACAAAACGGCGTAACCGGACGCCAGAGCAGCAACAGGCGGTGGTTGATGTTTTTGCCGGCGGAGTGCCACTAGCCGCCCGGGATATGCGTGCGTTGCTTAAGCGGGTAGAGGGATTGGACGCTGAACTCCGACCCGGAGTCTTACAGCCTATGTCCAGTCGAAGCGTTCTCTTGCGGCTCCAAAACAACATTAAAAGCCGACGGCTGGCGAATGATGATCTGCCTGGAGCGCTGACCTGCGTCGAAGATATGCTGCGTATTGCTCCGGACGGAGCCATGCTGTGGCGTGAGGCTGCGCTGATCAATCAGCAGTTGGAGCATGTCGGCGCTGCGGTCCGATGCTACGAACGCTTCCTGGACCTAGTGCCGCAGGGGGACGCAGCGCTGCGCACCCGTGTGGCGATCGACGACCTTCGTTCTAGGCTCAACTAGTCCTTTTTCGTCGGCTTGTTTTCTTCCACATATTCAGCGGGCGCGCCCGGCGTGTGGCTGGCGTCCTTGCTATGCCCGCCCAAACCGCGGGCTGCGTCGCTGCTTCCAGTCTTGGGATTTGGCGCGCCAGTTGTGCCGGTCACTTTTGGGTCCTGCGGCGTCTCGTTCATGATGTTTCCTCCGTTCACTCTGGCCCGAACGCCGGCGCATGCAGGCGGTTCAACCAGAAAACGCCGCCGTGGCGATGATGGGATGTCAACCCGCCGGCGCCATGCGTAGAGTGACGACGCGTGTAGTCCAGGAGCCGTCATGACCTCCGCCGCCCGGCAGATCGCATTCATCAACGCTGCCCACTCGCTATGCCACTACTGCCTGCTGATCCTGCCCACGGCCGTGCTCGCCATGGCCTATCCCGGCGGCGCCTTCGGGACGGAGTACGGCGCCATCCTGGCACTCGCGACGGGCATGTTCGTCTTGTATGGCGTGCTCTCCCTGCCGCAGGGCTGGATCGCCGCGCGGATCGGACGGAAGCGGCTGATGAGCATCTATTTTATCGGCACCGGGCTGTCGCTGGTGGCCTGCGGCCTCGCGACGACGCCCTGGCTGCTGGGCACGGCGCTGGCCGCGACCGGGGCGTTCGCCGCAATCTACCATCCCATCGGCACCGCCATGCTGGTGGAAGCCGCCGGCGACCGGCCCGGCCGTTCAATCGGCGTCAACGGCGTGTTCGGCAATTTCGGCGTGGCCCTGGCGCCCGTCGTGACCGCCTTCCTGGTCGGGCGGTTCGGCTGGCACAGTGCGTTCATAGTGCCCGGCCTGGCCTGTACAGCGCTGGGTTTGGCGTGGATACGGACGCCGGCATACGACGAGAGCATCGTTCACACCGCGCGTCCATTTCCAAGCATCCCGCCCGCGGTTGTGCGCCGAGCCATCGTCGTATTGCTACTGATTGCGATCGTGTCCGGCCTGGTGTTCAACGCTTTCACCCTGCTGCTGCCCAAGCTGCTACAGGAGCGCTTGGCGTCCGACGCCGGCCTGCTGCCGATGATCGGCGTCGCGGCATTCCTGGTCACGCTGTGCGGCGCGTTGACGCAGTTCACCGTGGGCCGCCTGATCGACCGCATGACGCTCCGCCGGGTGTTCCTGCCTATGGCGGTGCTGCTGGTGCCGAGCCTTGCGGCGCTGGCGGTGCTGCAGGGCTGGGCGGTGCTGCCGGCGGCTGCATTGGTGGCGGCGGTCGTCTTCGGTCAGGTCACGGTGAACGAGACGATGACCGCGCGCTACATCGCGCCGCCGTTGCGCACGCGGATGTACTCGGTTCGGTTCTTCGTGGGCTTTCTCGGGAGCGCCGCCGCAGCGCCTTTGATCAGCATCCTGCACCAGCGCACCGGAAATCTGTCGGCCGTCCTGCTGGTGCTGGCGGCCGCCGCCGTCGTCACCGTCGGCTGCGCCCTCTGCTTTCCCAATCGGCCCGAAGAGCTGCAGCCGGAGCTTTGGAACGCCAAGCCCGGACGGCTTCCCATCGCCGCCGAGTAGCGCCAAACGCATGAACGGCATGGCGGCCCTGCCCTTTTGTCTGCGTCGCGCCAGCGCCACATCCTTTGCATGAACCGTCGTACCCTGCTGCTTGCTCCGATTCTGTCCTCCGTCCTCCCAAGGGCGGTTCGGGCGCAGGCGCCCCCCGCGGCGCTGACGCCGCAGGACCGCGCCGACATCGCGCGTGTCGAGATCTACCTGAATGGCGTCCGCACGCTGCACGCCCGGTTTCTGCAATTGGCGCCGAATGGCAGCACGAGTGAGGGCCAGGCCTGGCTCCAGCGGCCCGGACGCCTGCGTTTCGAGTATGACCCGCCAAGCCCGTTCCTACTGGTCGGCGGACATGGCCTGCTGGTGTTTCACGACAGCCAACTGAAGCAGACCAGCAACATACCACTGGGCTCGACCCCCCTGGGATTGTTGCTGCAAGACAATCTGCGGCTTTCCGGAGAGGTCACGGTCGCCGGTGTCACCCGGGCACCTGGGCAACTGCAGATCAGCGTATTTCGCACCAAATCGCCGGCCGACGGGACGCTGGGACTTATTTTCGCCGATGCGCCGCTGTCTCTCCGCCAGTGGAGCGTGCTGGACGCCCAGCGCCAGCAAACCCGCATCACGCTTTACAACGTCGAACTTGGCGGCGTCTTTAACCAGAAGCTTTTCGAGTTCATCGATCCCAAGTTCTTCCAAAACAATGGCGATCTCCGGTAGATTCTGCTTCATCTGCGCCGGTTTTCACGGCATGGTCACAAAATGAAGCCGTTGGTTGGAATCTCTTGCTGCACCAAGTCGTTCGGCCCGTATGCCATGACGAACCACGCTGCCTCCGACACCTATGTGTGCGCCGTGGACCAGGTTGTGGGCGCCGTCCCGGTGCTGCTGCCCGCCAATGGCGACGCGGCCGACATCGACACGCTGCTGGCCCGTCTCGACGGCATTATCCTGACGGGCAGCCGATCCAATGTGCAGCCGGGGCTATACGGTGGTCCGCCGCACGCCGAGGGCACGCCGGAAGACGCCCGGCGCGACGCCGTCACGTTGCGGCTGATCCGCGCTGCCGTCGCAGCCGGAGTGCCGGTGCTGGCGATCTGCCGCGGTATGCAGGAGCTGAACGTGGCACTGGGCGGCAGCCTGCATCAGCGCCTGCAGGATCTGCCGGGCCGCATAGACCACTCCACACCGCTGCATCCCGACGCAAGGGTGCGCATCGGCAAGGCGCACAGCGTGCGGATCGTGCCGGGCGGCTGGCTGCAGCGCGTGGCGAGGGCGGACGACATCGGCGTGAACTCGCTGCACAATCAGGGCATCGACCGGCTCGCCCCCGGCCTGCTGACCGAGGCAACGGCGCCGGACGGCACGATCGAGGCAGTCCGGCTACCCGGTTCCCGCGCATTGACGGTCGGCGTGCAGTGGCACCCGGAGTACGATTTTTTGAGCGATGCAGTGTCCCGCGGCATCTTTGCCGAGTTCGGCGCCGTGGTACGCGGCCGGATTGGCAGCGTAATGCTCGCCGCTGACTGACGGCTTTGTTCCATTTGCGGCTCGCAGTCAAGGCGGATTTGGGGTTGGTCAACGCCATGACCCAGGACGCTTACCAACCTTGGGTATCGACCCTTGGCGGCCTGCCGCTGCCGATGACTGAAGATTATGCGCCGTGCATCGCCCGGCAGGAGGTGTGGTTTGTCGAACGCACTGGAGAAGCGGTTGGAGTGCTGGTGCTGGCTCCAGCGGACAAACACTTGACAATGCTCAGCCTGGCCGTGCCGCCGATCTATCAAGGCCAGGGCGTCGGCCGCTGGATGCTCGACGCGGCCGAACAGATGGCCCGAACCGCCGCTCGGACTGAGCTGCGCCTCTACACCAATCCAGGTATGACCCGTAACATCGCCATCTATCAACGCGCCGGCTTCCGTGAGATCGGACAGCGGCCGAACCCGCATCGGCCGGGATGGATGCTTGTCGATATGGCAAAGACAGTCGTCTAGCCGGCGTTAGACTGTCCTATGCAGCCAGGGCCACCACACGCCTAAGGTCCTCGACGAACGCCGCGTACTCGCGCGTCTTCGCCTCTTCGTCCGGCAAGCGCAGCAAGTAGGACGGATGCACCGTGATGAAGCCGGTCGTGTTGCCTCCGGCCGCATCCGGCAACGGCATCGGCTGGCTGCGTTCACGTGAGATCGTAACCGCCCGGCCTAGCACCGCGCGCGCGGCGGTGACGCCCAGCATGACCGTCAGCGCCGGTTTCAGCTCGGCCCGCTCCAGATCGAGCCAAAAGCGGCATGCGTTGATTTCGCCTGTGCCCGGCTTCTCATGAATGCGCCGCTTGCCGCGCGGCACGAATTTGAAATGCTTGACCGAGTTGGTGAGATACACGGTCTGCCGATCCAGCCCGGCCTCCGCCATCGCGCGGTCGAGCAGCTGACCAGCCGGGCCGACGAAGGGGCGGCCAGCCAAGTCTTCCTGATCGCCCGGCTGCTCGCCAACCAGCATGATCCGGGCGTCGGGCGGCCCCTCGCCGAACACCACCTGCGTCGCCGGTTCCCATAGCGGGCACCGCCGGCACTCCGCCGCGTCTCGTGCCGCCTGCTGCAGCGCGGTGCCGCCCTCGACCGGAGTGGACGCGACAACGCGGGCGGGACGTGGGGATGAGAACACAGGCTGCTCCACCATGCTGTCCACCCGGCCCGACGCCGTGCGGATCAATTCAGGAATCGCGGCGGCTTCCGGCAGGTTCCGCCAATATTTTTGCGGCATCTCCGCCCGCATCGCGCCGATTTTGAGCCGGGCGGGGTTGAAGATGCTGCTGTAGTAGGCGCGCCAGTAGGCTTCGAGCCGGTCGTCGTCCGGCACATCGGCGGGCGATGCTCCGACATTGAAACGCAATTCCTCTCCATCCCAATGTGCGCTGCGGTATGGAGTTAGGATGGACCAGGTCATCGTCGCGAACCGCCGGGTGAAGAACGGCGCATTGGCCTCGACGATGTAGTGGTCCGGCTCGAACCAGCTCACGTAGCGGGTGCCCTCCGGCTCCACGACCTCACGGAACCGCACGAAGGCGCGCATCTTATGGGTGTCGCGCCGCACCGCCTGGGCCAAGCGCTGGGTACGCTGCACCTCGGGGTCCGTGGTCATCTCCAGGATGTGCTTCTCGCCCCGATGGGCGCGCCAGATCAGGCGATAGAGCAGGGCGAACCGCTCGGGGTCATTGGCCTGGATGACGGTTTCGGCCAAAGACACCAGGGCGCGCGGCACGGTGAAGCTGCCGGTCGGCGCAGCGGCCTCTTCTTCCGGTTCGGCAAACAGGTCGCTCGCGTTGCGCACGGACCAGACGACATCCTCGGGTGCTACGTCCGCCAACGTCAGCATGCGGGCGGCGGCGCGCCATGCGCCCCAATCCACCTCATGCGCCAGAACGATGGATCTCAAGCGAACATGTCCAATTGTGCCGCCTTCGGCACCAGGCGCTGGGCCAGCCTTGCACTGTCCAGCAAGCCGCCGGGCTGGTGGTCCTGCGCAACGACGAAGGGAGCGACCTTGGCCATCGGCATGCGCAGCCGGGCAAGGTCGTCCATGCGCAGCCGTCGGTGCCGGCGCGCCTGCAGCAGCTTGTCCACCGATTTCACGCCCATGCCCGGCACCCGCAGCAGCTGCTCGCGCGTCGCTGTGTTCACATCCATCGGAAACTGCTCGCGGTGCTGCAGCGCCCAGGCGAGCTTCGGGTCCATCGACAGATCCATGTTGCCCGCGCCGTCGAGCGCCAGTTCGTCCGCCCTAAACTCATAGAACCGCATCAGCCAATCGGCCTGATATAGCCGATGCTCGCGCAGCAGCGGCGCCTTGCGGGGCGGCAGGATGGCGCTCGCGTCAGGAATCGGGCTGAACGCCGAGAAATACACCCGTCGCAGCCCGTAATTGCCATACAGATTGGTGCTCAGCGCCAGGATCTTGCGGTCCGAGCTGTCATCGGCGCCGATGATCATCTGCGTGCTCTGCCCAGCCGGCGCGAAACGCGGCGACTTCTTCTCAGCCTTCGCCTCGTCGATGCGCAGCCGCATGCGGCCCATGCTGCGGCGGATGCTCGGCATGTCTTTCTCAGGCGCCAGCCGCGCCAGCCCATCCTCGGTCGGCATCTCGACATTGATGCTCAGCCGGTCGGCATACAGCCCGGCCTCCAGCAGCAGCTCCGGCGAGGCGTCGGGAATGGTCTTCAGGTGAATATAACCACGAAAACCGTGCTCCTCCCGCAGCGTCTTCGCCACCCGCACCACCTGCTCCATGGTATAGTCCGGGCTGCGGATGATGCCGGAGCTGAGGAACAGGCCCTCGATGCAGTTGCGGCGGTAGAAGCCAAGCGTGAGCGTCACGACCTCATCGACGGTGAATCGCGCGCGCTGCACGTTCGAGGAACGCCGGTTGATGCAGTATAGGCAGTCGTAGATGCAGCTGTTGGTCAGCAAGATTTTCAGTAGTGAAATGCAGCGGCCGTCCGGTGCGTAGGCGTGGCAGATGCCCATGCCCTCGGTCGATCCCACGCCGGTCGTCTCGCCCAATGAACTCCGCGTCGCGGTGCCGCTCGACGCGCATGAGGCATCGTATTTTGCGGCGTCGGCCAGAATCTCGAGTTTCTTCAGAAGGTCCATAGAACGTTTGTTCTCCTCTAAAGAAAATTAAGCAACCGTGCCGAATGTTCAACCCGGGTGACTCGCTTCAGGTTGCCATACGTCTAGCGACATACACGGCCATCGACGCCGCGGGTTCCTTCCCGCCTATCCGCCCATCGCCTGCCGCATGAACACGCGCTTCAGCCGTGGCATCCGATGCACCCCGGCGATGCCCAGGTCCCGGGCAGCCCGCAGCAGCGGATTGTCAGTGCTGAACAGCCGGTCCAGCACGTCGGTCGCGGCCAGCATCAACAGGTTATCCGGCCGCCGCCGCCGCTGATACTGCGCCAGCAACGCCGACGCGCCAGGATCCGCCCCCGCCTGCACAGCCGCGATCACCAGGTCCGACAACGCCATCACGTCGCGAAATCCAAGGTTCAGACCTTGTCCGGCGATCGGATGGATGCCGTGCGCCGCATCCCCCACGAGTGCTAGGCGCGTATCGACGTAGCGCTGGGCGTGCATGGCCGAAAGCGGATAGATCCACCGCCTCCCGATCGGCCGGACCGCGCCCAGATGGCTGCCCAACCGTCGCGCCACCTCACGGCCGAATGCAGCGTCGTCCAGCGCAATCACCCGGTCCGCCGCCGGCGTCCGCTCGGTCCAGACAATGGCGGACACGTGCGGCGCGCCCTCCGTCGGGGCCATCGGCAGCTGCGCGAAGGGGCCGCCGGGCAGGAAATGCTCGAGGGCCGTGTTGTGGTGCGGCTGCTCATGCGCCACGGCCGAGACGATCCCACGCTGATTGTACTGCGCGCGCGTCACGGGGATGCCTGCCTGCTCGCGAAGCGGCGAGCCGCGTCCTTCGGCCGCGACGACAAGGCGGCACGCGATCGTCGAACCATCCGAAACCTGCACCAGTGCCCCGTCGCCACGGCGCTCCACCACCCCCTCAGCCGGCGCGTGGACAGTCAGGCCCGGCGCCCGGTGCATGTGCGCGTTCAACGCCACCCTTAAGGCGCGCGCCTCCACCATCCAGCCGAATGGCTGGTCGCCGACGTCCTGGTGGTCGAAATGCAGGAACAGGCTGGAGGCGCGCTGCCCAACCCGGCCATCGGATACGCGAATGTCGAGGATCGGAGACGGCGCCTGTGGCAGCGCCTCCCAAATCCCCGCGGCCTCAAGAAGGCGACGTGATCCAGCCGCCACAGCATAGGCGCGCCCGTCAAAATCCGGATGCTCCATCGGCGGCAGGGCGGCGCGATCGATGACCGCCACGCGCACTCCCCCCGCTGCCAACCGGCAGGCGAGCGTGCCGCCCACCGGCCCGGCTCCTACGACGCATACGTCCACGGCCAGGTCAGCCATCGAGTTCTTCCTTAGTTGCACAGAAATAAGGCAGCATCACGTTGCGCCAATGTTACAGCTCAGGGCAGCACCTGCCCATGCCACGGGCAAAGATCGCCACGCAAGTACCGCACCGGCGGCGCGAATGTCCGGCACGGTTCTTGAATATAGGTATTCGACGCGACCTGCCGAATGTGGCGCGAGGCGCGCAAATGGAAAGAGGAAGGTTCGATGAAGCTGATCGTAGCCGTCATCAAGCCCTTCAAACTCGACGATGTCCGGGAGGCTTTGACGCCATTGGGTGTGCAGGGGCTAACCGTATCGGAGGTGAAGGGGTTCGGCCGTCAAAAAGGACAGACGGAAATCTACCGTGGCGCGGAGTATCACGTGAATTTCCTGCCCAAGGTAAAGGTTGAGGTCGCGGTCCCGGACGACCTCGCGGAGCAGGTGGTTGAGGCCATCATGAAGGCGGCACACACCGGCAAGATCGGCGACGGCAAGATTTTCGTCATGGATATTGAGCGCGCAGTGCGCATCCGAACCGGCGAGACCAACGAGGAAGCACTATGAGGACGACTACCCGTTTTCTGGCACCACTCCCTTTCCTGTTCGCAGCGTTACCCGCCTGGGCCCAAAATGCCGCTACGGCGGTCGAACAGCCTGCTGCTGCCGTTGCTGCCGCAGTCGCTGAGGCCAAG
>JANXVC010000376.1 GCA_025351925.1 Rhodospirillales bacterium
ATCGGCCCGGCACCCGAGACGCTGTCCCGCATGGCGCCCGGCATCGTCTGGGTGTGCGCGCTGCTTGCGGCGCTGCTGCCGCTCGACCGGCTGTTCGGCGCTGATTTCGATGACGGATCGCTCGATCAACTGCTGTTGAGCGGCCTGCCCGCCGGCGCTGTGGCCGCGGTGAAGGCGCTGGCGCACTGGCTGGCCACTGGGGTGCCCCTGCTGCTGGCGGCGGGACCGCTGGCCATCATGCTGCAGCTCGACCCCGCCGCAGTGCCGGTGCTGCTGGTCGGGTTGCTGCCCGGCACGCTGGTGCTGTCGCTGTTCGGCACGCTGGGTGCGGCCGTGGTGCTGGGTGCCCGCCGCGGCGGCGTGCTGCTGCCGCTGCTGGTACTGCCCTTGGCGATGCCGGTGCTGATCTTCGGCGCTGCCGCGACCGAGGCCGCGGCGGCCGGCGAAACGCCACGGCCGCATCTGCTGCTGCTGGCCGCCGTGCTGGCGGGGGCGTTGCCGCTCTGCCCGTTCGCCGCCGGTGCGGCGCTACGCGGTGCAGTTGAATAGACTATTATATTAGAACGATTATATTGGCCTGCATGAGCAACGCCGCGTGCGTCCCGCATTGCATGACCGTCGCCGACTTCCAAGACTGGGTGCCCGAAACCGCTTTGGCGGAACGGCGCTGGAACCTCGTGGACGGCGAGCCGATCTGCATGGCGCCGACCAGCGAGAACCATGGAGCCATCCAAAGCGAGGCGGCATACCTGATCACGCAGTACCTGCGCACCGCCGGCTCGCCGTGTCGGGTGATCACGGCCCCTGGCGTAATCCCGCGTGTCCGGTCGATCAGCAACGAGCGCATCCCCGATCTCGGCATCACCTGCTCGCTGGCGACCGGGGCCCGGGCCATCACCGATCCTGTTGTGCTCATCGAGATACTGTCGCCCTCCAACGAGGCACAGACGCGCGCCAACGTGTGGGCCTACGCTACGATCCCGAGCGTGATGGAAATCCTGCTGCTGTCGAGCACATCGATCTCAGGCGAACTGCTGCGCCGAAATAGCCTTGGGCATTGGGCGGATGATCCTCTGATGCTGGATGCCGGCAGCCAAGCGCATCTGGCCAGCATCGGATGCAGCACCCTGCTGCGCGACTTCTACGTCACGACGAGCCTGGCCGCTCAGTGAGGTGTGCCGTCCTTGCCCCTCGCGTTTGGAGGTCCGACCCGGAGTCGAACCGGGCTAGAGGGATTTGCAGTCCCTTACATAACCGCTCTGACATCGGACCCCAACGCAGGGACCGCCATTCGGCGGGCTGATGCGGCTATATCGGATACCTGCCGGATGCGGTCAAGCGCGGCGCTTTGCGCTGGGCGGGGCTGCCACCTATAACATCGGCGCATTGCAGCACGGACCCGCCATGGATCAGCCGTCTTCCGCCAATCTGACCGACTTCGCCTCGGCGCGTGACCACATGGTCGATGGCCAGGTCCGTCCAAATAAGGTCATCGATCCCCGTATCATCCGCGCCATGCGCGCCATCCCGCGCGAACGCTTCGTGCCCGGACACCTGGCGAGCCTCGCCTATGCGGACGAAGACGTGCCGCTCGGCCGCGGCCGCGCGTTGATGGAGCCGATGGTGATCGCCCGCCTGGTGCAGCTCGCCCGGGTGCGCGACGGCGAGCGCGTGCTGGTGATCGGCGCCGGCCCCGGCTACGGCGCGGCGCTGCTGGCGGCCTGTGGCGGGCAGGTCACAGCGCTGGAGGAAGATGAGGCGCTGCTGGCCATCGCCCGCCGTACGCTGCCCGAATTCGCGCCGGGCGCGGCGCTGGTCGCCGGGCCGCTCGCGGCAGGGCAGGGTGGGGGCGCACCATGGGACGTTATTTTGATCGAGGGCGCGGTCCGCGCCATCCCGCCCGGCATCGCGCTGCAGCTCAACCCGGATGGCGGGCGCCTGGTGACGGTGCTGACGCCGGGCAACGCCGCGTCGGGCGGGCAGGGCGTGCTGGCGGAGCCGGGCCAGCCCAACACGCCGAACGCCGTGCTGCGGGCGCAGCCGGTTTTTGACTGCGCAACGCCGCTGCTGCCTCCCTTGCTGCCGGCGCCGGCCTTCCAATTCTGACATTCATCCCGATTGATGCACGGTTGTAGCGTCAACAGGACGCCTATGGCACAGTCGCCGCCGAGGCCGAGTGCCCCGGCCACTGCAGGAGCTTCTCGCATGCGCCTTCCGAAATTATGCGTGGTGGGCAGTGTCGCCCTCGCGTCGGCCCTCGCACATGGTAATGCGATGGCACAACCGCGTACGTTGCAAGACGCGCTGGCTGCGGCGTACTCCAACAATCCAACGCTGCAGACCTCCCGTGCACAGCTCCGGGCCACAGATGAAGGCGTGCCGCAGGCATTGGCGGGCTGGCGGCCGACGGTGATCGTCGCTGGGACGATCGGCTATGGCCTTGGAACCCTGACATCAGATCAAAACGGCGGTCGCTCAAACTCGATTCGCGAGAACCGCCCAATCTATACGGCGACCCCGACGATCACGCAGCCGCTCTATCGCGGCGGCGCGACCCGGGCCGGCACCAACCAGGCCGATAACCGGGTCTTTGCCCAGCGAGGCCGCCTGATTGCGACCGAGCAGCAGGTGTTCACCGACTCGATCAATGCCTACGTCAACGTCATCCAGACCCAGCAACTGCTTCAACTTAATATAAATAACGAGCAGGTGTTGGCCAGGCAGCTCCAGGCAACGAACGACCGGTTTCGGGTGGGTGAGATCACCCGTACCGACGTGGCTCAGGCTGAAGCGGCGTTGGCCGGCGCTCGGGCGACACGGCAGACCAGCGAGGGCAACCTGCAGACCGCACGATCCAACTACCGTCGCTTCGTTGGCGAGTTGCCGGACCAATTGGTCGAGCCGCAGCCGATCAAGCTGCCCATCAAGAACCAGACCGAGGCCGTTCAGCTTGCGTCGCAGAACAATCCGAATGTCATAGCCGCCCTGTTCGACGCCGCCGCGTCTCGCGACGCCATTGACCTGGCATTCAGCCAATTGATGCCGCAGGTCAGTGTGCAGGCGCAGGGCGGTTACACCAACGGCCAGCAGGTTGTCGGGCAGCGTACCCTTGGCGCCACGGTGCTGCTCAACGCCTCCGTCCCGCTGTATCAGGGCGGCGCCGAATATTCGCGCGTGCGCCAAGCGCGCCAGACCGAACAGCAAAGCCGCAAGGTCGTGGACGACACCCGCCGCCAGGCGATCCAGCAGGCGGCCCAATCATGGGAAACGCTGGTCGCGGCCCGCTCGACCATTGACAGCACGCGTTCACAGATCCGTGCGAACCAGATCGCGCTTGAGGGCGTGCAGCGCGAGGCCATCGTCGGCAGCCGCACGACGCTCGACGTGCTGAACGCCGAGCAGGCGCTGCTGAACTCCCGTGTCACCTTGGTGCAGAACCTGTCCAACCTGGTCACGGCGTCCTATGCGGTTGCCGCGGCCATCGGCCGGCTGACGGCGCGAGACCTGAACCTGAACGTGCCGATGTATGACGAGACCGCGTATTACAACGCGGTCCGGCAGCGCCTATTTGGCACAGGAGACTACGCCACCAGCCAGCCTGGGAGATAGCGATGGCCACGCCCCCACCCGGTCCTATGACTCCGCCGCACGCAGTGCCTGACCCGGCAGGCGACCCGTCGATGGAGGACATTCTAGCCTCCATCCGTCGTATTCTTAACGAGGACGAGGCACCAAAACCCGCGCCTGAGCCCGGCGCCCTGCCGGTGGAATCTAAGGAGGTTCCCAATAACGGCGTGCTGATGCTCGACTCCTCAATGATGGTAGCGGAGCCGCAACGCAACGCGCCGCAGCCGAAACCCGCCCCTGAGCGGCCAGCGACCCCGGAGAAACCAGTTTTGCCTGACTTGGAACCACCCGCATCCCGCACGCCTTCGCCCGTGCCGCAGCCGACCGTCGTGTCGCCAAACCGGCCGCCAAGCCAGTCTCTCGTGGCGCCAGAGGCCGCCGCCGCCGCCGGCGCCTCGGTTGACTCGCTGATGCGCACCTTGGCCTCGGAACGCGGCACCGCTGTGCAGCGCGGCGGCCCGACCATCGAGGACCTGGTTCGCGTCGAGATCCGTCCGCTGCTGAAGGAGTGGCTCGACACCCACCTGCCGCCCTTGGTCGAGCGCCTGGTGCGGGCCGAGATCGAGCGCGTCGTCGGCCGCATGGCACCCTAACGTCTCTGCGGCTTCCCGGCGCTATGCAGCCGGGTTAGAAGCTTAGCTATGCTGAGCAAGACCTTCGTTCCCGCCGACATCGAGACGGGCCTTTATGCCGGCTGGGAGGCGGCCGGCGCGTTCCACGCCGACCCTGCCATCGCGGGTGCGCCCTACACCATCATGATCCCGCCGCCCAACGTCACCGGCAGCCTGCACATGGGGCATGCGCTGACGATGACGCTGCAGGATACGCTGATTCGCTGGCGCCGTATGCAGGGCCGCGACGCTCTCTGGCAGCCCGGCATGGACCACGCCGGAAT
>JANXVC010000521.1 GCA_025351925.1 Rhodospirillales bacterium
CCGCGCCCTGATGTCACGCCCCCGAAGTTGTTGCCTGTGACCGGAGGTGGCGAACAAGGGATATTGCGAAACCCGCGCTTTTGGCGGTTGCTTTGCGTCCGGCACTGCCGTGTTCGAGCGGCACCGGACCGGCCGCCGTCACGCCTCCTTCTTCACGTTCCACATTAGCGGCAAGCCTTTCAGCACGCCGCTCACCGTCTTGCGATAGGCGGTCGGCTGATAGTACTCCCCCGTCGGCAGGTAGGGCACGTCCTGAAACGCCTGCTCCTGGATCTGCACCGCGATCGCCTTCTGCGTTGCCATGTCCGGCGCCTGGAACCAGGCATCCCGCAACTGCTCGAGCTGGGGAGAGCTGCACCAGCCGAACCAGCCGGCCTCGCCGTTGCCGCGCAGGCCGAGATGCGTCGCCGGAGTGAACTGGTCCACGCCGAAGAAGCTGGTGAAGAACACGCTCCACCCGCCCTTGTCGACCGGGGCCCTGCTGGCGCGGCGCTGGATCACCGAACCCCAATCCGTGCTCTGCACGTCCACGTTGATGCCCGCCTGCTTCAGCATGTCGGCCCCCACCTCGCCCAGCGCCTGCAAAGCCGGCAGGTCGGTCGCGACCATCACCACCGCGCGCTCGCCCTTGTAGCCGGCGGCGGCGAGGTCCGCCTTCACCCGGGCCATGTCGCGCTTGCCTTGCAACACCGACACCCCGGCGTTGCTGGCCAGCGGTGAGGCAGCGGCGAAGAAGCCGACATCGTTTTTCCACAGCGAGCGGTCGGTTCCCGCCACGGCCTGCATGAAGTCGGCCTGGTTCACCGCGCCCAGCAGCGCGCGCCGGATCGCCGGGTTGTCGAACGGCGGCTGCAGGTGGTTGAACCGCACCATGCCCGGCAGCCCCGTCGGGTCCAGCGTGTCGGTGGTCAGAGCGCCGTCCTTTCGCAATACCGGGAACAGGTCGAGCGACGGCTCCTGCCACCAATCGACCTGGCCCTGCTTCAACGCGGCCATGGCGGTCGCCGGGTCAGGGATGGCGCCCCACTCGATGCGGTCCAGGTAGGCGATCTTTGGCCCGGCGGTCCAACTCGGCGTGCCGCCCGGACGCGGCACGTAGCCCTCGAACCGCGTGTAGACGCTGAGCGCTCCCGACACCCGCTCGGCGGCGATGTAGCGAAACGGGCCGCTGCCGACCATCTCGGTGATCGGCTTGAAGGGGTCGGTGTTGGCCAGCCGTTCCGGCATGATCGCGCACATGACGCCGGCGACCTTGCCGAGCGCGTCCGGCAGCAGGGGGAAGGGACGCTTGAGGCGAAAGACCAGCGTCTTGTCGTCGGCGACCGAAAGCTCGTCGGTGGCCGCCATCAGCGCTTGGCCGAACGCGTCCCGCTTGCCCCAGCGGTTGACGCTGGCGACGCAGTCGCGGGCGAGCACGGGAGTGCCGTCATGGAATTTGAGGCCGTCGCGCAGCACGAGCCGCCAGGTCTTGCCGTCGGGCTCGGTAGTGAACCCGTCCACCATCTGCGGCTGA
Organism: Rhodospirillales bacterium; assembly: GCA_025351925.1. GTDB lineage: Bacteria > Pseudomonadota > Alphaproteobacteria > Acetobacterales > Acetobacteraceae > CAHJXG01. The sequence goes on from JANXVC010000521.1 coordinate 1,514, forward strand.
GCCTTGAATGCCCCGTCCTGCCCGAACAGCGTGTCGAAGACCACGAAGCCGTGGTTGCGTGAAATATAGGCGCTCGTGACGATGGGATCGAGCAGAGGGACGTCGATCTGCGGGATGAACTTCAGCGTCTTGGAGGCCTGCGACCGGGCCACGTGCGGTGCGGCGAGCACGGCGGCTCCGGTGGCAAGCAAGGTGCGGCGGTTCATCATTGGGAGGCCTCGGTTCGGTGTTGACCGAGCCTTAGCAAAAACGAAGCTATGCACAAGGCCGTGCCCCGGGCCGCACTAGCCGGAGCGGTCAATCCACTCTTGGTCCATTGCTTATTCCGCTCAGCGCCTCGTTTCGGCCACTCGACGGAGATTTACTGACTCTTGATAGCAGACATTTGTCCGCGTTAAACTCGTAGAGCCTGGCTACAATCGCTCTACCTGAACCAAAAAGAGCCTCTTCCTTCAGCACCCATCGCACACTAGCCGCCTCTCCAGTCGCTTGACGCCGTAGTCTGGTCCGAGGCGCGCTAGTAGCGGAAGAACGGCTACCTACGCCTTCCGATGACGGGAAGCAAAAGACGCCAGTAGGATAGCTCGGGGCTGCACAGGGTGGCCCATGATGAATGAACAATGTGATGGAGCGAGACGAGCCACTATGCCTATTATCTTTAATCGGCCGAGTATACACGTCAACGAACTTCCGGCCGCACAACAGCAAAATGGCTGCCTGATTACGGGCAGCCTCTCGTCTCTCGGGGAGACGGTCAGTCAGTTCAGTCACACACTTGAATTGTTCGATCACGCCTCTTCTTTGAGCGCCGGTGCACACAATGGGGGAAATAGCGCCTTTGCGAGTAAGCGTTACATGGACTGGGAGTATATTGCTGCCCGGAATGGCGCATTGACTATCTATGATTTTGGAAGGTTCGCTGAAACGGCACGTGATCGGTTACATGACTGCCCAAGTATTGCGTCGCGCACCGATCTAAATCTTATCAAAGCTGCTCTTAAGCAGTTCGAGACGAAGTTCTCCAGGTGGTCTCTGCTCAACCCGGGTAGGTAGCAGTTTGGGCGCGCAGGGTTTGTTGGATAGCCTGGTAGGCGTCCATGCCGCGGCGTGCGGCGGTGCCGATGACCGAGCGCACGCCCGCAAACAGGTCAGCGCCCCACTTGGAG
>JANXVC010000010.1 GCA_025351925.1 Rhodospirillales bacterium
TGTGCCACCACCTAAAAGCAGCAGCGGCGGCACCGCCTCGCCGGCCACAGTTGGCACGGGGCCGGACACGCTGGTGCTCAAGATGTCGGAGGGTGCGGCAACCCAGGGCGACGCACGGTTCCAACTCACGGTGGACGGCAAGGCAGTCGGTCCAGTGCAAAGCGTGACCGCACTGCACAGCCAGGGCCAGCCCGAAGCCTTTTCCTACAAGGGCGACTGGGGGACCGGCAGCCATTCGGTCGGCATCAGCTTCAGCAACCCCGGGGCCGGCACCACGGCGGACCCGGCCGGGACCCTTTACCTCGACAGCGCCTCGTATGACGGCCAGCAGATCCATGGTCTCGCCCCGTTCACGCGCAGCAGCCCGATGGTGTTCGCCCTCACGCCCAACCTGCCGCCGCCGTCGGCCTCGGCCGACACGTCCGGCTCGCCGTCCGGCACCCTGACCGTGACGGACAGCAGCGGCGGCAGCGCGGCCGTGCCGCTGATCGCCTCCGGGTCGCAGACCGACCACCCGAATGCCACGAGCACGGTCCAGCAGATGGCGAGCAACGGCACCGACACGGTCACCAGCTCGGGCAGCGTCAAGGGCGAGGCGGCGACGCTCGGCGCCGGCCCGCAGAAGCTCGTGCTGGTGAACCCGCGTCACATGGTGCTGACCGGCGGGTCGGGCGCGGACACGGTGACGGCCGCCAGCGGCCTCAACCAGGTCGTGTCCGGTTCCGGCTCACTCGACGTCACCGGCGGGTCGGACGCCACGGCCTACGTACTGCACGCGGGCGGCGGGTCTCTGACGGTCGAGAACTTCGATGCCGCCAAGGGTGACACCCTGATGGTCGATCAGGCCCTGCAAGGCGCGCTCACCCAGGCGTCGGACGGCCATGGCGGCACGCTGCTCGGCTTCGGCGTGAAGCAGGGCAGCATCGACCTGATCGGCCACGCCGCGCTCAGTCCTTCGAACATCGCATTCATTTAGGCCAGGAGACCCCGCCATGCCCATGCTTCCCCCTCTCGTCCGGGAGCCGCCTGCAGGCGAACCCGGGACCACGGACACGCCGCGCGCGCCCTTCACCGGCCATCCCGTCGGTGCCCGGCTGGCGCGAACGCAGCGGCGGTATGCCAGCAACTACAACGTCAGCTACATGTATGAGCCGCCGAAGCCGATGGCCCGGCCCGAGCCTCCCCCTCTACCGCCACCTCCACCCGCACCTGCGCCGGAGCCGACGCCTGCGCCTGCCTATGAGAGCACCTTCGACCAGTGGCGGGCGGTGGCGGATGCGGAGCGGGAGCGGCTTGGCGTCGATGCAGCCGATCCGCACGACGCGGCGATGCCTGCCCCGGCTCCACGGCGGGGGCTGCACGACGCGCTGCTCGGCACGACCGCGGTCGTGCTGTTGAGCGTGCTGGGCGGCATCGTCTATTATGCATGGGACGCCATCGTGCCGAACGAACCCGCCGCCGACGCCAAGGTCGGACGCCTGGTCGCGCGTTGCACGGAGTTACGAAGCTACATCAAGAACAATGAGGGCGCGCTGATCGACTACGGCGAGCGCTATCGGGCTGGCAAGCCAATCTCGACCTCACGCGCCGAGGGCACCGTCAATCAGCTGGTCAACGCCCGCATGAACAAGCGACGGCAGATGCGCTGGTCGCCCCGGGGTGCTCACCGTGTGCTTCAGGTCAGGGCGGCGGTGCTGGACGGGCGATTTGGCCACCCAGCAATCCAGCTCGCGGCGTAGCGCCCCAGGTTTTTGACACTCCCTTCGTGCACAACACGCGCCGACGCGGCAAAGCCCTGCTCGGCGTTCTCATTGCAGGCCTGGAAGCGTGACGCACCCGTCACCACCCCAGAACCCAATAAGAGCCAGCGAGATTACCGAGCGACTCGGTTAACAAATCGGTGAGTGTGTCAAGCAAACCTTTATCTCATTTGCAAACCTGTTGGCCTACTCTCATGGTACGCCATCGGACGGAGGCAAAAATGTCGGCAACAGACGAACCGGACGTCGCAGAGATTGCGGAGCACACGCGGGGCGATCTGGGTGCGGGACAACTCAATGCGCGAATTGAGGGGGTCTGGCGCGAAAAACTCGGCTCCCAGGACGGGCGGCGCGAGATCGCTGCAGCGCTCGATGTCGACCCGTCAATGCTGCGGGATGGGCCATCGCCGATCGGCGTGGACGCGCCTGCCGGATTGGAGCCGACCTCGCTCGTGATTCTCGGCAAGCTGGCCCTGACCTATGTGATAATCCCGGTGACCACCGGGCTGCTCAGGGACGTGTTGAAGGAGCGGC
>JANXVC010000068.1 GCA_025351925.1 Rhodospirillales bacterium
GAAGCAGCGCTCAACGGCCCGTGGGGACGGGAGCGGCAGCCGGGAATGCCGATCACGGTCGAGGAGATCGTGGCCGACGGGATTGCGGCCGCGCAGGCGGGCGCGGCGATCGTGCATCTGCATGCCTACGACGAAGCCACCGGTCGGCAGCGCGACGAGTGGCCGCTGTATGCGCGGATCATCGAAGGCATCCGGGCAAAGGCGGACGTCATCGTCTATCCGACCATCCCGCTCGCCGGCTCCGAATACGCGGGTTCTGCCGCGCGGCGGTTCGGCCATGTCGCCGAGCTGGCCAGACGGAGTTTGCTGGAATGGTCGGTCGTCGATCCGGGCTCCGTTGCCTTCGTCCGCTTTGACGAGCTGGCCGGGTCGTCCGCCGGCTTCATCTACGAGAACCCACTGGCCGATATCCGCGACGGCCTGGCGATTGCCAAACAGCATAGGCTGCATCCAAGCTTCGCCATTTACGAGCCCGGCTTCATGCGGCTCGGCGCCGCGTTGGCCAGCGCCATGCAGACGCCGACGCCGATCTACCGGCTCATGTTCTCCGACGAGTTCGCCTGGGGCTATCCGCCGAAGCCGGCCTATCTCGAGGCGTATCTTCGGCTGCTGGAAGAGACGGCCCCGGGCGCGCCATGGATGGTGGCCGGGCTTGGCGTCGATATCCGGCCGATGCTGCCGGTCGCCGCCGAGCAGGGCGGGCACGTCCGCGTCGGGCTCGAAGACGCGCCTTGGGGCAGCGAGATCAGCAACGTCCGCTGGGTCGAGCAGGCGGTCCGCCTGGTCCGCCAAGCCGGGGGTGAACCGGCGACGGCAACCGAGATCCGAGCGGCATTACGCCTATAACTTGCTTCGGCCTAGCATAAAGCAAGTAGTCAAAGCTACGGCACGCGCCATTGCGAATAATCGCATTGACGCTGGCCGGACGGGCAGCGATGGTGCCGAAGGAAATGGAGCGTCAACACATGCCTCGCGCAACGACGAAGAAAAATATGCGAGGAACGCGTATCCGCCGCCCGGCTATTGCTTTGGTCATCCTCATTGGTGTCGCGGCTGCCGCGCGGGCAGAGGAACCATTCCGGATTGGGGTCGTCGAGGACCTAAACGGCACCTATTCCGGCAATGGCGGACCCAACTCCGTGCTCGCCACCAAGATGGCCGTCGAGGATTTCGGGGGGGCCGTGCTGGGCCGGCCGATCGAGGTCATTGGGGTTGATCACCAGACCAAGCCCGATATCGGGGTCACCCTCACGCGGCAGCTCATCGACCAAAGCCATGTGTCGATGATCAACACCGGCGGATCGAGCGGCGTCGGGGTCGCGGTGCAGAATGTCGCCAAGGAGCGTAGGATCACCTCGATCCAGAGCGGCAACTACGCCGCCTCGATCGCCGGCAAGTCCTGCTCGCCATACGGCACGCAATGGGCGGTCTCGACCGTGGCACTCGCCCGCGCCGCGGCGGGCGCGCTGCTCCGCGCGGGTGCCAAGACCTGGTATGTGATCGAGGCCGATTATACTTTCGGGCACGACCTGGCCAACGACGTGCAGCAGACCGTCGAGGCCGGCGGCGGCAAGGTGGTCGGGCGCACGCTGCATCCGCTCGCGACCACCGACATGTCCTCGCCGCTGCTGCAGGCGCAGGCTTCGCGCGCCGACATAATCGCCTTCGCCAATGCCGGCCCGGACCTGGTCAACTCGGTCAAGCAAGCCAAGGAATTCGGCATCACGAACACTGCCGCCCTCCTGGTATTCATCAACAACGTTGTCGCTATGGGGCTCAATACCGCGCAAGGCCTTCGCTTTCCGGTCAGCTTCTACTGGGACTCCAACGACCCGAGCCGCGCCTTCGCCAAGCGCTTCATGGCGCGCAATGGCGGCACAGCGCCGGGCATGAGTCATGGAATGTCCTACGTCGCGACGCTGCACTACCTGCAGGCGGTGCAGAAGGTCGGCAGCGACGACCCGGTCGCCGTCAACAAGGCCATGCGCGAGATGCCGTTCACCGACGGCATGCTCAACAATCCCCGCATCCAGACCAACGGCAGCGTCGCTATGGATCTCATGCTCGTCCAAGTAAAAACGCCGGCCGAGTCCAAGTATGCCAACGACGTTTACAAGGTCCTGGACAAGGTGCCGGCAGACAAGCTCTTTCCCACGGCGGAACAGAGCGGCTGTACGCAGCTCCAGCAATAGCTACATCGCCCCGGTCTCAAAAAGTGGAAATGTAGGTCGCCGGCTAGGAAATCATTGCGATGACGGATGATCTCTTCGCCGTCGGCGGTGCTGAGCATGCCGGTCACGGGCTTAGCCATCCTCTTATTTCTTCTAAGCAATGACCCTGCACGCAAAAGAGGGATATCGGCATGGTACCTGCGACGCTGTTCTCGCCGCTTAACCTCGGACCCTATCGCCTGAGCCACCGCGTCGTGTTGATGGGCTAGAGCTTTTTCCGGTCGAAGTGGATCGGAAGGAGCCTCTAGCTATTTGTTCTACCGAGCAACGTTGTGCGACCAAAAGAGCAGATTGGTCGGATGTTGCTCTGGGCGAAGCACAGCCATCGTTCTTGGGGCACTGTCCTCTTACGGCGTTCGGCGCTCGGCGACACGGGCCAGCAGTAGCGCGATCCAGCGCGGAGGTTGCCGGTGGTCGAGCGATGCGGTCGGCGACCCGAGATCGACGGTGCGACCTACGCCAGCGTCGATCAGCGACAGCCTGCCGCCGTAGGCCAGCCACCAGACGAGCAGCACGCCCACGAACCAGGACAGGATTTGCCAGACCCAGAGCGAGGGAACCCCAAGCGTCGCGTCCGCATCGCTGAACACTGGGTGGCTGAAGAAGTCATTGCCGAGGATGGCGCCCGGCCCGAGCGCGAAGAACGCCCAAACGAGAGTCACCGACCATTTCGCCCCGCGCCCCGCGGGTCGGCCGAAATCGGCCGGGAAGGCGCGGGCGAACTCGTCGTGCAGGCGCTGACGGTGGTCGCGCTCCTCACCGCCATGGGTGAAGATCGACACCAGCAGGCAGGCCGCGAGGTTGAACGCCAGTCCCCAGGCGGCGGAATGCACGGTCAGCGGCCAGCGGCCCCAGGGCAGCTCGATGAACAGCCCCTCGAAGGCGACCAAGCCCGCCGGTTCGGTGAAAAACACCAGGAGGGACCCCGCGATCAGTCCGGCAATCACCGCGCTGCGGCTGATCCAGGGCACCCAGCAGAGGCCCAGGAACGCCGGCAGCAGTTGCGCCGACAGGCTCAGCGTCACCGATCCGGCGATGCCGGCTGACAGCGGCGCGAAGGTCGCCAAAAGCGCGATTGCGGCAAACACGACGCCCAGCACGATGCGCGCGGCGAGCCGCCGCCCGGGCCCGGTCAGGTCGGGGAGCACGAAGCGCGCCACGACGTCGAGCGCCACGATGTTGGCCCCGGCTGCTGCGAAGAAGGCGACGGCGATCAGCAGTGAGGCGACGACCAGCAGCACGAACAGCACCGCCGCGAACTGGTCGATCGCCGCAAAGCGCGCGATCACGCCGGCATAGCCGGGTGTGCCGGCAGCCAGGGCAGCAGGACCGGCGGCGGCGACTTCGGCGCCGATCAGCGGCGCAACGAGGAGCAGGAGGCCGCCGGCCAGTCCGGCTGTCATCCAGACCTGGTTGAAGGCGAAGCCCGAGCGGGTCGCCGTGGTGATGCCGAGGAAGCTGAAGCCGGGGCTCAGGACAATGCCGATCAGCGACAGCGCGAAGGACAGGATGCCCATCGTCGTCCAGATGCCGCCGCTCGCCGGGTCTTTGCCGATGCCGCTGGACACTTGCAGCACGCCGGGGATCCGGTCGGCCAGGATGCCCTTCGGCGTCGCAATACCCTCTGCGAGAACGGCGAGATCGGCGAAGGTTGCGGCCGAGAACAGGCCGACGAAAGTCACCAGGGCGATGACCAGGAAGGACTGGGCGGCGACGAAGTAGATCACCGCCCGCCAGCCGCCGACCGCCGCCGACAGGAACAAGAAGAAGGCCGAAACCCAGATGACCTGCGCCGCCGCCAGCACGCCGCCGCTCGCCGTCTCGACGATGCCGCCCAGCATCGACAGGCTGGTCGCGGCGAACGGCAATGCAAAAAGGGCCAGCACCGCCAGCATGAACAGGCGCACGGCGACGCTGCCGTAATAGGCTCCGAACAGCTCCACCGGCGACCACACGTCGGCGATGCGGGCGGCGATCCAGAGGCGCTTCTGCACGAGCGCGCCGCACAGGGCCACGAGCACCAGTCCGAGTGCCACGTGGCTGTATTGGAACCCATACAGGGCGACCAGCAGGAAGTGATCGTGGAGGTTAAGGCTCGCCAGCACGACGCCGGTGCCGGCGAATACGAAGCACCACCCAGGCAGGGTGCCGCCGCCGTCGAGGTGGTCGTCGGGCCGGATAGCCTGGCGAGAGCAGAGCGTCGCGATGTATAAGGCGTAGGCGAATACCAGTCCCAGCGCCATGACGAGAAGCGTCGTCATTCAGGCTCCTGGCTAGACGTCCCCGGGGCCGCCCGGAAGGTTCGGATCACGTCGAAGGCGTCGAAGGCGCCACGCAGGCCGGTGGTGGCGGCCATGTAGAACAGGACGCTCGCGAGCAGGGCGATGAAGCCCGCACTCACGGGAAGGAAGGCCGTCGCGGCGAAGCTGGGCCGGACCAGCATCGCGAGGCCGAAGCCGACCAGCGCGGCGGCGAAAACGACGAGGCCCAGCGCCAGCTCGCGCGCCGAGAAGGTGGTAGCGTAGAGACGGTTGACGACGACATGGGCAGCGAATGCCGCCAGGATCATCGCGAAGGCCGCGAGCAGGAACGGGGCGCCGCCGCCGCCCAAGCCATAATGGAACAGCGCCGCCGCGATCAGCCCGGCGGTGAGCCAGGCCGTCATCACCAAAGCGTGACGGTCGAGCGCCTGCCGTGTCGCAATAGTGGGCATCCTTCGTCATCCTCCGCGAAATAGCGGTGCTTCAGCGATCAATCGTCCTTGTCGCCGCCCTTGTCGGGCTTCGGCGGGAAGTTGCGGAACGACATGCCGCCGGCGCTGCCAAGGTTTTCGAGCGGCAGGCCGAGATCCTTCATCAGGCCGTCCACGAAGGCGACCTGAGTGCGATACTTCATGGCCGAGTTCACCACCCGGTCGGAGATGTTGCCGCCCTCGCCGCCACCGCCACCGGCGTTTCCCATCTCGGAGGGGCTATTGAGGCCCGGCAGCCCGTCAACCTGCAGGATTTTGATCGATTCGATCCGTTCCATCGGCTTGACGGTCTCGCGGATGATGCTGGGCAGCGACCTGATGAGGTTCTCGTAGATCGTCGAGCGCCGGCTGGCCTCCGAGCGCATGTTCTCAGACTCGTTGAGCAAGCGGTGGCCCTCGGCGTCCTTGGCGTAGCGCACCTCGGCGGCGTTGGCCTCCGCGACCTCGGCCATCGCCGCTGCTCGGCGACCTGCTTGTCGGCGGTGGCGATGGTGACCAGCCGCACGGCTTCCCGTTCCACCTTGGTGGAGGCGTCGATCAGTTCGACGCGGCGGCTGCGGTTCGCGGCCTCCTCCGCCCGCACCATGGCGACCTGCTCCTCGACCGCGGCGAGGGCTTTCTCGGCGTTGGCGGCCTCGGTCTTGGCGACCGCCTCCTCGATGGATTTGCTGATCAGGGCGATCAGCCGGTCCTTATCGACGATCTCGACCTCCCGCTGCTGCTCGATCTCGAAGCGGTCGATGAACTTGCGGGCGGCGATGCGGAGTTCATCGATTTTACGCCCGGCGGCGATGGTGGCGTCCTCGACCTGGCGGAAGGCGTCGCTTTCGGCGAGCTTGATCTTCTGGTTCTTGAGGATTTCGAACTGGACGATCTCCTCGTCCCGGCGCAGGCGCTCGATATCGACGGTGTAGCGCTTGTTGATCGTCGCGCGTTCCTGCTCGCCCGCCGCCTGCTCGGCGCTGATGCGCAGGTCCCGGTCCCGCTCGACGCCGAGCAAGTCGATCGCGTTGGACGTCTCGATGCGCCGCTGCTCGGTGTCGCGTTCGGTGTCCAGCCGGGTCTGGCTGACCTTGGCCGCCGCGTTGCTCTCGCTGATCGCGGTATCCTGCCGCGAGCGGATGTCGAACTCCTTCACCTTGCGCTCGTTCTCGATGCGCTCGCCTTCGACCTCCTGGCGGGCCGCAATGCGGCGCGCCTCCAGCGCGGCATTGGAGTTGATCTGCGCCAATTCGGTGTCGTTCTGCCGCTCGATCTCCAGCGTCCTGATCTCGGTCGCGGAGTTGATGCGCTCGGCCTCGATCAGGCGGCCCATGGCGATGCGCACGCGCTCGCCTTCCTGCTCGGTGCGGACCTTGGCGCTGGTGATGCTGATCGCCGAACTCGACCGTTCCGCCTCGATCTCGGCGAGCTGCACGACCTTCCTGACCTCCAGCGCGCGGGACTGCTCGATGCGGGCGTATTCGAGGTCGCGGTCAATCTCCAGAGCGCGCTGCTCGGACTCGAAATCCTTGAGCTTGATGTCGATGCGCGTGTCGTTCTCGATCTGGTTGCGCAGCTTGCGGCGCTCCTCGATCTGCCGGGTCAGCTGGGTCAGGCCCTCGGCGTCGAAGGCATTATCGGGGTTGAAGACGCCGATGTCGGTCTGATTGAGGCTGGTCAGCGAGACGTTCTCAAGTTCGAGACCGTTGCTGCCAAGCGTCAGCGTCGCCATCGCGCCGACATCGCGCATATAGAGGCTGCGGTTGGAGTGGATCTCCTCCATGGTCATGGTCGCCGCGACCGCCGCCAGGGCGTCCATGAACCGGCTCTGCACGATCTCCTTGAGCTCGCCGGGGTTGCGCGTCCGCGGCCCGAGCGTCCGCGCCGCGACCGACACGCCCTCTCGGCTGGGGATCACCCGCACCGAGAACTCGGCGATCAGGTCGATCCGCATCTTGTTGCGGGTGATGAGGGACTGCTCGCCGGTGCGTCGGATTTCGATCGGGATCGCGTTCAGGCGGACGACCGTGATGTCGTGGACGATCGGGATTGAACCGTGCCGGGTTTGCCGGAGGCCGTTTAGTTTGAGTTACGCCGCCCTGGCGAGTTGCTCAAGCTGGGCATAGTAGCGCGTTTCCGCTTCGGCGGGCGGCATGTTTCCAATCGGCTCGAGCAGCCGCCGGCGATGGAGCCAGTCCACCCATTCGCGGGTGGCGAACTCGACGGCCTCCAGCGACCGCCAGGGCCCTCGCTTGCGGATCAGATCGGTTTTGTCGAGGCCGTTGATGCTTCCGGCCAAGGCGTTATTATAGCTGTCACCCACGCTGCGGACGGAGGGCTCGACGCCCGTCTCGGCCAGGTGTTGCGATGACCACTTGAGTCCACCGAACGCTTGTGACCACTTTCTACACGGATCCCGAACCTACCCCGAGCTGCGTGACTGGCAGCCGGCGAAGGTCAGCTCGACCCTTCACCGGTCCCTGACCAGTGCCACACGCCGAGCCGCCCTATGCCATTGAGCTGGGCCGGCAGAACGGCTGATGCTCGGCGGTGTCCATGTAGCCGGCGTAGAACCGCTTGATGTGCGGCAGCAACGCCTTCGACAGCTTGCGCCGCTGCACCTCGTCGTCGGATAGGGCACGGGCGAGGTCGTCGTGCAGCTGCTTCAGCGCTGCCGCCTGATCGACCCGGGTAAAGCGCCCGTCGGCGTAGATCGTCTCGCCGCCGCACATCACGTGCCGGACGCCGCCCGTCTTTGCCCGCTGGATCACCGCGTCGAGCACCGGCGTCTCCTCATCCAAATACGGGAAACTGATCTGCTGCCAGTCCAGCAGCACTAGGTCCGCCGCCGTGCCGACCTCCAGCGTGCCCAATTGGTCGCCGAACGCCGTCGTCCGCGCGCCGCCCACCGTCGCCATGGTCAGCACTTGGTCCATCGTCGGCACGTCATCCTCCATCCCGGGCACGCGGTGCGCCCGCAGCACCAGCCGCATCTCCTGCAGCATGTCGCGGTCGTCGTTGATCCCGGCCTCGTCCAGCCCGATCGCGACGTTAACCCCGTGCGCCGCAAACCGGTTAAGCGGCGCGACACCCGAGCGCAGCCGGAAGTTGGAGCTGCAATTGTGGCAGATGCAGGTGCCGGTCTCCGCCACCCGGGCGATATCCTTCTCGTTCAGCCACACGCCGTGCCCCAACGTCATGCGCGGGTTCATCAGCCCGAACCGGTCGAGGTACTCCACCGCGGTACCGCCGCCCCGGCGCTTCGCATACTCCTTCTGATACGCCGTCTCGACCAGATGCATGTGCAGCGGCACGCCGAAGCGCTCCGACGTCTCGGCGAGCCGGGTCAGCGCCGTGTCGCTGCACCAGTGCAGGTTCGCCGGCGCTAGCTGGATGCGCACCCGGTCCTTCCCAGCATGCGCGCCGTGCATCGAGGCGAACATGTCCGTCGCGTCTTCGAGCGTCAGCCGGAAGCGGTCGAACCAGGCCCGCATCGGCCCGCGCAGGTCGGGCGGCAGCGAGGCGACCAGCTCCGCGTCGTCCTGGTAGGCCAGCCGATTCTGGTCGCGGATCGCGTAGCAGTACGAGACGCGCATGCCGATGTCCTCATAGGCGCGCACGACGTCGTTGGCGCGGGCCTGCACCTCATCGAGAGTGCCCGGCAGCCAGCCGTGGATGTGCTGCACGGTGGTGATGCCGGACCCCACCATCTCGAATGCCGAATACAGCGTGTCGAGATACAGGTTGAGGTTGCGCGCCACCATCCGCGTCACGAACCACAATTCGAGCGGCATGTCGGGCGAGCCGAGCTGCACCGGGGTCAGCCCGACGTGGTGGTGTCCATTGACGAAGCCCGGCAGCAGGATCTCGGCGCCGGTGCCGACGACCGGGGCGTCTGGGTATTGCCGGTGCAGCGCCTCGAAGGTGCCGACCGCTGCGATCACGCCGTCCTCCTGCAGCACGGCGCCGTCCGGCACGGTCTCGACCTGATAACGGCCCTTCTTGGGCAGGAGGGCGGCGCGGCTGCGGATCAGCGTGGTGGTCACTGGTCGAATCTCCGATGTTTCAGGCGGTGAGTTCAGGCGGGAAGGGCCTCCTGCTCGGCGAAGGCGCGGTCCACCTCGTCCTGCAGCAGTCCGGTGAGTTGCCGGCGCAAGGCCTCGGCGGCCGGGCTGAACGGGTCGCGCGGGCGCGGCATGTCGATCGGCACGACGGTTTTGATCCGGCCGGGCCGCGAGGTGAACACCACGACGCGGTCGGCCACCGCCACCGCCTCGTCGATGTGATGGGTGACGAACAGTACCGAGGCGTTGGACGCGCGCCAGACATCCAGCAGGAAGTCCTGCATCTTGGCCCGCGTCTGCACATCGAGCGCCGCAAAGGGCTCGTCCATCAGCAGCACCTTAGGCCGCATCGCCAAAGCGCGGGCGACCGCGACACGCTGCCGCATGCCGCCCGACAATTCGTCCGGGCGCTTGTCGATGGCCTCCGCCAGACCGACGCGGGCCAGCGCCTCCTTGGCCGTCGCGCGCCGTGCATCCGGCGTGTCGCCGCGGATCGACAGGCCGAACGCCACGTTCTGCCCGACCGAGAGCCAGGGGAACAACGAGGTCTCCTGGAAGATCAGGCTGCGGTCCGGCGACGGCGCCTCCACCCGGTCGCCGAACGACCACAGCTCGCCCGCCGTCGCGTCCTGCAGCCCGGCGATCAGATACAGCAGCGTGCTCTTGCCGCAGCCGGACGGACCCAGCAGCACGACGAACTCCCCCGGCGCGATGTCGAGGTCAATGGACCGCAGCGCCTCATGCACGCGGGGCGTGCCGGGCGCCCACACCTTGCCGACGCCGCGGCACACGACGGCGCTGCGTGAGGAGAACGCTGGTGGAGCGGTAGTCATTGTTTGGTGGACCGATTCACCCAACGCTTGGAAGCCAAACGTTGGGATCGGACCACTAGAGGCCACGCAGCGCCTCCGACCCCTTCGGCACCCAATACAACAAACGGTTTTGCAGCATCCGCAGCGCGAAGTCGAAGCTGAAGCCCAGCACGCCAATCAGCGCGATGGTGAAGAACACCAGCGACGGGTTGAAGGTGTTGCGCGCCAGCATGATGACCTGGCCCAGCCCGTAGCCGACCCCCGTGCTCTCGGCGATCAGCACCGCCATCCACGCGGCAAACAGGTTCATCCGCAGCACGAGCAGCATGCCGGGCAGGATCGCCGGCACGATCACCCGCGTGTAGGTCTGCCGCTTGCTCGCCCCCATCGTGCGGGCGACGTTGATGAAGTTGCGGTTCACCCCGTCGATCTGCGCGATCGTCGAGAGCGTCATGTGGAACAGCAGCGCCACGACGACCATGAAGATCGCTGGCTTATTGCCGATGCCGAACATGAAGATCGCCACCGGCAGCCAGACGATCGGCGACACCGGGGCCAGCAGGGTGATGGTCGGCAGCGTCAGCCGCTCGAACAGCAGGAAATAGCGCGTGGCGACGCCGATCGTGACCGACAGTACCGACGCGATTACCAGGCCGGCGAGCACCCGTCCGATGGTGGAGGCAGCGGTATAAACCACGGCCAGCGCCGGCGGCGGGCCGGCGTCCATGCCCGCGCCGACCTGCCAGCCGACATGCGGATCGAACAGCTCCGGTGTTGCGCGCCATTTTGCGCCGAACAGGTCGGCCAGCCCGGCATCCTCGATCGCCAGGATACGCGCCTCCGCCGTGCTGGGCGGCCAATCTGGATCGGCGTCCGTGATCGACAGCACGCTCTGGCGGAGCACGCTGACGGCCGCGGCCACCGCCGTCCGCACATCGGCGTCCAGCGGCAGGCCGAGGCCGAGCTGCGGGCTGTAGGCGATCCGCAGGCGCTCGACCGGAACCGGGTCTGCTACCGGCAAGTCCTGGGACAGCGGATCGGCCGGATGCATTCCCGCGATTGCCGCGAACAAGGCCTGCGTGTCGGCGACCGTCCGGCCTATCGGGCCGATGCAGGCGATACCCGGCAGGGTGCCCGGAAAACCCCAGGGATCGGCCACGACGCCGGGGCTGGGCTTGAAGCCCACGACACACCGACATGGGCGGGCGGACGCCGGCACGACCCGCCGCCATCACCGCCCAGCGCCGCCACTGCCATGTCCGCTGCCAGCGCCGCAGCGCAGCCGCCCGACGATCCGCCCGGCGTCCGCGACAGGTCACGCGGGTTGAGCGTCCGGCCATAGATCCGGTTGTCGGTGATCTCCTTGGCCCCGAACTCCGGCATGTTGCCGATGCCGATGACCACCGCGCCGGCGCGGCGCATCCGCTCGACCGGCAGCGCGTCCTGGGTGGGCCGGAAATCCCGGAATAGCTCCGAGCCCTGGGTGATCCGCCGCGCGGCGACCCAGATCGAGTCTTTCACGACGACGGGCACCCCGGCCAGCGGCAGCGCCTTGCCCGCTGCGATCCGATGGCGCAATGCCGCAGCCTCCGCCCGCAGCGCGGCCTCGTCGATCGTGGTGATGCGGCCGGCGTCAAGCACCAGCTCGCCGCCGACCATCACGCTATGCACGCCGCGGCCAGATTCGGCGAACACCACCTGGCGGGCAGCGCTGTTGAGCGGCACGTAGGCGATGTCGCGCAAATCCAGCATCACCAGGTCGGCCTGCATCCCAGGCGCGATGGCGCCCACTTCGCCCGCTAGGCCCAGCGCCCGAGCGCCGCCCGTGGTCGCCGCGTCGATCGCCATCGCCGCGTCCACGGCGGTGGGACTGGAATCGGCCGCGGCGGTCAGCAGGCAGAGCAGCTTCATCGCCATGAACATGCTCTGGCAATCCCCGCAGCTGCAGTTGTCACAGCCCAAAGCGACATTCACGCCAGCGTCGATCACCCGGCGCATCGGCGCAACACCGCTTTTGAGCTTCAGGTTGCTCGCCGGGTTGTGCGCCAGGCTGGCGCGAGCCTCGCCGAGCAGCGCGATCTCATTCTGCTCGAGCTAAACCCCGTGCACGACGGTCAGCCGGTCATGCAACAGCCCAACCTCCTGCAGCCATCGCAGCATGGACCCGCCCTGCGCCGCATACAGCGACCGCGCCTTCGCCGCCTGCGCCCGCGTCTCATAGACGTGCGTCAGCACCGGCAGGTTGTAGCGTTCCGATAACTTCGCGATGCCCTCAAGCAAGGCGCGGCTGGACCGCTGCGGGCCGGAGGGGCTTAAGCCCCAGCGCAGCCAGGGCGGCAACGGGTCGAGGCGCCGGATCTGCGCCTCGACGAAGTCGAGCTGTGTCCTGGTGTCGGCGGGGGCGCCGCGGACCAGCGCCTGCACCGCCTCGGGCGCTTCCGCCGGCAGGAACGGCGCGATGTCCAGCGCCGCCACGTCGCGCACCGCCGCCGAGAACACGACGCGCAGCCCGCTTTCGGCGTAGGCTGCCAGGATGGTGTCGAGCGTCGGCTCGTCCATCGGCACCAGCGAGTTCATGTCCTGCACCGTCGTGATGCCGTGGCGCAGGCAGTCCACCGCGCCGATCAGGGTGCGCAGGCGCAGCTCCCGCGCGCTGCGCGGCCCCAAGTATGCCGGCTGCGAGTGCAGCGCCCAAACGTCGAACGGCATGTCCTCCAACAGGCCTTTCTGCAGGACGTCGTAGGAGTGGTAGTGCGCGTTGACGAAGCCGGGCAGTACTAGGAGGTTCTCGGCGTCGATCACCTGCGCCTCGCCCGCGGCGGCTCGGCGTCGCAGTTCGGCCTATACCGCCGCTCGCCCGTCCGGCGCATCGACATTGGCGATCCGGCCGTCTTGCACCAGGATATCGCGCATCGGCGGGTCGTGCGGATCGCCGCCGGGCAGGTAAACGCGGCCGCCGGCGATCAGCGTATCCTGCATGACATTTTGCCTTTCGGTAACGTCGCAATTGGCATGTAATGCGACAGCGCCGGCGGTTTGAACAGGCTGCCCGCTTGCCACAAAGTGTGGCACGCGTCCTGCGTGAGCGTTGGCGTACATATCGTGTTGTCTCTCGTGCAAAGGGGCGGCACGCTGACCAACGCGCGTCAGCGCATGCCGGCGCGGTGTGAGAAGAGGAGATAATCGTATGCCCAACGTGCCGCGCCGACCGTTCCTGCTAGGGCTTGGCGCCGCCACGCTGGCCGCTGCACCGATCACCGAGGGACGCGCGCAAACGCCGCCCAACGCTTTGGTGATCGGGCATCTCGCCGAGCTGCAAACGCTCGATCCCGCCCAGGCGATCACGGTCAGCGACTTCCGCATCCTGTCGAACATGTACGACGGGCTGACCCGCTTCCGCGACGCCTCGCTGGAGATCGAGCCCGGTCTCGCCGCCTCCTGGTCGATCAGTCCGGACGGCAAGACCTACACGTTCAAGCTGCGCGACGACGTGACCTACCATGACGGCAGCCGCTTCGACGCCGAGGCGGTGAAGTTCAACTTCGACCGGGTGCTGGACAAAAGCCATCCATACTACCACACCGGCCCGTTCCCGTTCATCTTCACGCTCGGCCCGATCCAGCAGACCGAGGTCGTGGACCCGACGACCGTGGTGTTCCATCTCAGCGAGCCCTACGCGCCCATGCTGACCATGCTGGCGGCCGGGGTCGGCAGCATCGCCGGCATTTCCCCAGCGGCGGTGAAAAAGTTCGACCGGGAGTTCAGCCGGCACGGCGGCGGCACCGGCCCATTCAGCTTCCAGCTATGGGAAAGCAACCAGCGCGTGGTGCTCGTTGCGAACAAGAAATACTGGCGCGGCGCTCCCAAGCTCGACGGGCTGGTCTTCCGCCCCATCGTCGAGGAGACGTCGCGGGTCAGCGGGATGCTGTCCGGCGAGACCGACCTGACCATCGAGGTGCCGGCCGACAACGTGCCTGAACTGAAGCAGGACAAGCGGTTCACCTACTATGAGCAGCAGGGACCGCATCTGTGGTACCTGATGCTCAACACCAAGCAGAAGCCGTTCGACGACAAGCGCGTGCGGCAGGCGGTCAACTACGCGATCAACCGGCAGGGCATCGTCGATGACCTGCTGAAAGGTACCGCGACGGTGGCCGCGAGCGTGACGCCGCCAGCCTTCAATTGGGCCTATGACAAGGCCTTGGCTCCCTACGCCTATGATCCCGCCAAGGCGAAAGCGCTGCTGGCGGAGGCCGGCTACCCGAACGGCGTCGATGTTACCTTCTATGTCACCCAGAACGGCTCCGGCATGCTGTCGCCGGTGCTGATGGCCGCCGCGATGCAGGCGGACCTCGCGGCGGTGGGCGTCCGCGCCAAGATCGAGAGCTACGAGTGGAACACCTATCTCGGCCGGCTGAACGGCGGCATGCACGCGGCCGACATCGCCGAGATGTCGTTTATGACGACGGACCCAGACATGCACCCCTCGTTGGCATTGCGCACCGGTGCGGCGGTCAACTCGGGTGATTATTCAAATCCGGAGGTCGATCGCCTGATTGACACCGCGCGCGCTGAAACGGATACAGGCAAACGCGCCGAGCTGTATGATCAGCTCGAGCATATCGTGCACGACGACGCGCCCTGGGTGTTCGTCTGCCACTGGAAGCAGAACGCGGTGGCGAGCGTGCGCGTGAAAGACTTCTTCCTGATGCCCTCGTTCGGCACCCGCTTCGACCGGACCTACAAGGCATGAGCTTAGCGGGCCGATGACCCGGTTCATCCTCACGCGCCTGGCACTGCTGGTCCCGGTCCTGCTCGGCGTCACCATAATCGTTTTTGTCGTGATGTGGCTGGTGCCGGGCGATCCCGCCACCTCGATCCTCGGCACCTTCGCGACGCCCGAGAACCTCGCCAAGGTGCGGTCCGAGCTTGGCCTGAACGAGGCAATGCCGGTGCGCTACGCCATCTGGCTCACGGGCGTGCTGCACGGCGACCTCGGCCAGTCCTACATCCTGCATCGGCCGGTGCTGGACGAGCTGCTCGACCGGCTGGTCCCGACGCTGCTGCTCGCCGGGGCGTCGCTGGCGTTGTGCAGCGTCGTCGGCATCCTGCTCGGCATCGTCGCCGCGATCCGGCAGAACGCCTGGCCGGACCGGGTGATCACCCTTGTGGTGCTGCTGGGCGTCTCCACCCCGTCGTTTTGGCTCGGCATGCTGCTGATCCTGTGGTTCGCCGTCCGTTTCGCCTGGCTCCCCGCAGGCGGCATGCAGGACATGTTCGGCCCCGGCGGACCCGGCGAGATCGCCCGGCATCTGATCCTGCCGACGTTGGCCCTGGCGGCAGTGCCGGCGGCCGTCCTCGTGCGGCTGACCCGCACCGCCATGCTTGAGGTCATGCGGCAGGACTACGTGCGCACCGCGCGGGCGAAGGGCCTGCGGGAGGGCCGCGTCATTCTGCGCCATGCCTTCCTGAACGCGCTGGTGAACGTCGTGCCGATCATCGGCATCGAGGCCGGCTATGTCCTCGGCGGCGCCGTATATATCGAGAGCGTGTTCCAGTGGCCCGGCATTGGCCGCATGCTGGTGAACGCGATCTCCACCCGCGACATCATCCTCGTGCAGGGCGGCGTGCTGATCGTCGCGGCGGCCTACGTAGTGATCAACCTGCTGACCGACATCGCCCAGGGCGTGCTCGATCCCCGGATACGCAACGCATGAGCGGCGCCCAGGGTATCGCGGTGCCGCTGGCGCCAACACCGGCGTCACGTCCGTCAAGCGCGGGTGTGTGGCGCCGCTTCATGCGCAGCGGCATGGCGGTTGCCGGCGCGGGACTGCTGCTGGTAGTGGTCGCCCTTGTGCTGGCCGCGCCGTTCCTGCCGCTATCCGACCCGGACCGAACCGACATCCTGCATCGCATGGCGCGGCCGTTGACCACGGGCCACCTGCTCGGCACCGACGAGCTGGGCCGCGACCTGCTGTCGCGCGTGATCTGGGGCACGCGGCTCAGCCTGCTGGTCGGGGTGGTAGCGGCGACGCTGTCCTCGCTGATCGGCTCGGCGCTCGGCGTCGTCGCGGCGTATTACGGCCGCGCGGTGGACACGCTGGTGATGCGCGGCGTTGATATGCTGATGGCGTTTCCCTACTTGCTGCTGGCCTTGGCGATCGTGGCGGCTCTGGGACCGAGCCTCGGCCATGCGATGCTCGCCATCATCATCGTCAACGTGCCGTTCTTCGCCCGCGCCGTGCGCGGCGCCACCGTCAGCCTGCGGCAGTCCGACTTCATCGCCGCCGCCCGGCTGATGGGCCAATCCAACCTGCGCATTATCGCCACCGAGCTGCTGCCGAACGTGCTGCCGGTGGTGGTCGTCACCGCCTCGACGTCGGTCGGCTGGATGATCCTGGAGACAGCCGGCCTGAGCTTCCTGGGCTTAGGCGCGCAGCCGCCGGTGGCCGACCTCGGCGGCATGCTGGGCAGCGCGCGCAATTTGATCAACGTCGCCCCGCACGTCGCCGCGGTCCCGGGCCTCGCGATCCTGCTGATCGCGATCGGGGTCAACCTCGTGGGCGACGGGGTGCGCGACGCGCTCGACCCGCGGCTGCGCGCCGGCGGCCTGGCCCGCATCAGTGCAGTGACCGAGGTCGCGCCTGACCGCCCGATGCCAGCGCAGCCGCCGTCGGACGCGCTGCTGTCGGTCCGATCGCTGCGGACGGAGTTCCGCTCCGGCGGCCAGGTGTGGCGGGCGGTGAACGACGTGAGCTTCGAGGTGCGGGCCGGCGAGGCGGTCGGGTTGGTCGGCGAGTCCGGCTCGGGCAAGACCGTCACCGCGCTGTCGATCGCTGGGCTTGTCGCCTCGCCGCCGGGCCGCATCGCCGGCGGCAGCATCCGTTTCAAGGGCCAGGAGCTGATCGGCGCGCCGCTGGCGGCACTGCAGGACATCCGCGGCAACCGGGTGGCCTACATGTTCCAGGATCCGCTGACCACGCTCAACCCGCTGCTGACCATCGGCCAGCAGATTTCGGAGACGGTGCGGCGGCACCAGGGGCTCGGTCCCCGCGCGGCGATGGCGCAGGCGGTGACGCTGCTGGAGCAGGTCGGCATCACCGACCCCGCACAGCGCGCGCGCTCGTTCCCGCATGAGCTGTCGGGCGGCCAGCGGCAGCGGGTCGGCGCGGCCATCGCTTTGGCCAACAGCCCGGACCTGATCGTGGCCGACGAGCCGACGACGGCGCTGGATGTCACCACCCAGGCGCGGGTGCTGGCGCTGATGAACGAGCAGCGCCACCGGCTGGGCGCCGCCCTCGTGTTCATCAGCCACGACATGGGCGTGATCGCCGAGCTGTGCGACCGGGTACACGTGATGTATGCCGGCAGTATCGTCGAGAGCGGCCGTGTCGCCGACGTGCTGTCCCGCCCGGCGCATCCCTACACCATCCGGCTGCTCGCCTGCGTGCCGCGCCCAGGTCAGGCACGGCGCGAGGTGGAGCCGATACCAGGCCTGCCGCCCGCCACCAACGCGCTGCCGCCCGGCTGCGCCTTCGCGCCGCGCTGCGATCTTGCCATCGCCGCCTGCAGCGCCGGGGCGATCCCGATGGTCGCCGTGGGACAGGAGCACGCGGCGCGCTGCGTCCGCACCCGCGACGCGCTGCAGGAGGCCGCGGCGTGAGCGGTGTCGCACCGTTGGAGCTGGTCGATGTCGTGCGCGAGTACGGCGGCGGCAGGAGCCTGTTCGGCCGGCGCCTGCCAGCCCATCGCGCGGTCGATGGGGTGTCGCTCACGCTGCAGCAGGGCGCGACGCTCGGCATCGTCGGCGAGTCCGGCTGCGGCAAATCGACGCTGGCGCGGATGATCGTCGGGCTGCTGCCGCCCACCGCGGGCCACATCCTGATCGACAACCGCCCGATCGATCAGTTCGACCGCCTGTCGCTGCATCGCAAGGTGCAAATGGTGTTCCAGGACCCGCTGGGATCGCTCAACCCACGCAAGACGGTGCGGCAGGTCCTAGAAATCCCGCTGCGCAGCCTCCGCGGCATGCACGCCCCTGCCCGGCGCGACCGTGTGCAGGAGCTGATGCACCTCGTCAGCCTGCGCGCCGAGTTCATCGACCGCTACCCGCACGAGTTTTCCGGCGGGCAGTGCCAGCGCATCGGCATCGCCCGGGCGCTCGCGGCGGAGCCGGAGATCATCGTGCTGGACGAGCCGGTGTCGGCGCTCGACGTCTCCGTGCAGGCGCAGGTGCTGCGGCTGCTGCAGGACCTACAGGCCCGACTCGGCGTCGCGTACCTGTTCATCTCGCACGACCTTGCGGTGGTGGAGGCGATCGCCGACACGGTTGCCGTCATGCAGGCCGGCCGGATCGTCGAGCGGGGCGGGGCGGCGCAAATTTTCCTGGCGCCGCAGCACGCCTACACCCGCGAGCTGATCGGTGCGATCCCGGGGCTGAGCGCAATGCCCGCTTGACGCCGTGCTTGCGGCAGCGACCGGATGTCCCGATCAGGCGTTGGCGTGCTTTTCAACTTCCACAAGCGTATCGGAGAACGTCGGCGCATTGCCGTAAACGGCGTAGGCTGGGGGATTGACGGCGTTGACGGTGCGCCCGTTGCCTTAGCGCCGCGCCCAATATCCCATCGGCGCGACGACGATGCCGGCCATCGTGTCGGCCGAGACGTCCGCGGCTGCGTCGAAGCTGCCCCGGTCGTTGTAAACGCGCACCACGTCGCCTGCGGCGATGCCGCGCGTGAGGGCGTCAGCCGGGTTGATCAGCACCTTCTGCTCTCCGGCATGGTGCAGCTGCTTGCGCAGGTTGCCGTATGACGAGTTGAGGAAAGCGTGGCTCTTGGGCGAAAGCATACCCAGCGGATAGCGCGACGCGAGCTGCGGGTTGGTCTGCGGCGACTCCCTTGCCGGCAGGTAGTCGGGCAGGGGATCGAGGGCCTCGCCGGACTGTCCGCCCATGTAGCCCTGCCTGAACAATGGCAGCACCATGTTGCCGCCCGCCGCAATTGACGACTTGAACTCGCACTTGCCGGAGGGCGTCGGGGAGTTGCCCTCCCGATGCGGGACGAAGTCGTCGGCCGAGCCGACATTGAGGCGGGCGTAGCCCTTGGCGCGCAACGTCGCGAGATCGATGCCTTCCAGTGCCGGGCTGGTCCAGTCGAAGGCCATCTGCGCCATGTCCTCGTCGGTCATCGCCCAGTAAGGGTCGTCGAATCCCATGGTGCGGGCCAGCCGGCGGAACAGCTCGGTATTGGGCACCGCCTCGCCGAGCGGCGCGATGGCCGGCTCGTTCAGCGTCAGATACAGGTGCCCCCACGAGAACATGACGTCGAACTGCTCGAGCTGCGTGGTCGCCGGCAGCACGATGTCGGCGAAGCGCGCCGTGTCGGTGAGGAACTGCTCGCTCACGACGGTAAACAGGTCCTCACGCGACAAACCTTGTTCTAGCTTCGCCTGCTCCGGCGCCACCACTATGGGATTGGAATTATAGACCATCAGCGAGCGGATCGGCGTCGCCAATCCCAGTTCGCCGGTCAGCGCCTGTCCGAGCCGCCACTGGTTGACGACGGGCGTGCCGGGCTTGATCCAGTCGGGCCGGCTGAGCGCGTCCCATCGGACCGGAAACGCCCAGATCGGCATGTGCATGATGCCGCCGCCGCAATGCCGCCAGGAGCCGACGAGCGCCGGCAGGCACGACAGCGCGCGGACCGCATTGCCGCCGCTGGCGCTGCGCTCGATGGCCACGCCCATGCGGATCACCGACGGCTGCGTTGTCGCGAACCCGCGCGCCAGCGCGAGCAGGTCGTCCTCGGCGACGCCGGTGATCTCCGCCACGCGCGCTGGGGGAAAGGCGGCGGCGCGTGCCTTCAGGTCCTCGAACCCGACGGTGTAACGCTCGACATAGTCATGGTCGATCAGGTCCTCGGCGATGATGACGTTGATCATGCCGAGCGCCAGGGCGGCGTCGGTGCCGGGCCTAAGGTTTATATGCCAGTCGGCGGCCTTCGCCGTTCGTGTCGTGACGGGATCGATCACCACGACCTTGGCGCCGCGCCTTTGCGCTTCGGCGATGAACGGCCAATGGTGCAGGTTGGTGCTGATCGAGTTGATCGCCCAGAGCACGATGAAGCGCGAGTGGACGAAGCTTTCCGGGTCGATCGCCGCCGTGGGTCCGCAGGTCATGAAGAACGCCGTGATGGCGCCGGAGTCGCAGAAGGTCCGTTCTGAGATCGTCGCGCCGAGCTTGTTGAAGAAGGCGTCGCCGACGCTCAGGCCGTTGAGCGTACCCTGCGTGCCGAGGTAGCTGTAGGGCAGGATCGCGGCCGGCCCGCTTTCGTCGATGATGGCGGTCCAGCGTGTCTTGATCTCGGCAAGGGCTGCATCCCAGGAGATCGTCTCGAAGCTCCCGCTGCCCTTTGGTCCAATCCGCCTGAGCGGCTGCAAGATGCGGTCGCTGCTGTAAACCCGATGCTCGTAGTCGTTGACCTTCACGCACAGGCCGCCGCGGGTGAACGGGTGATCCGGGTTGCCGCGCACCTTCACCGCCACGCCGTCGCGCACCGTGGTGATCATGACGCAGGTATCCGGACAGTCATGCGGGCACGCGCTTAGAACCGAACTTTCCAGCATCGACCTCTCCCGCGTTCAGGAAAATACCCTACGACTCTATATGACTCCAGTGAACCCCGCGAGCACGGTGCCGACTGGCCCACCCGTCGTTTTCTGTTTACCACGACGACCCGGCGGAAGATGTCGAGTTCCAACGCAACGGTAAGAGCCCAAGGGAGTTGATAACCGGCCAAGGCCATCCGCACGGGCTCACCCTGCTGGGCCTGGGACCGCTTCAGCCCCAGCGAACTCGACCCTGGGAGGCTGGCCGCCTCCCGCACAGAACACCCGGGATGGTAGCCGATCAGCTTGTTGCGCCGTGTCGATCACCGCGGCGCCGTCCGCGTTCTCTAGCCCGACATAGACCCGGCTGCCGTCGCCGGACGGCCATAGGCCGTGCGGCAGCGCACCCACGTCGATCGCGGCAACCTGCTGGTAGCCGTCGGTGTTGAACACCTTGACCTGGCTCAGGCCGCCCACGGTTACGTAGGCGAACTGGCCCTCGGCGTTGCGCACGAAGTTGACGTGGTTGGTGATCGGCCCGATGTCGATCACTTTCGGCACCTCGAACGGCGCGGCGGCGTTGAACTCCAAGGTGCGGCCCACGTCCTTCAGCGTCAGCCAGACCTGCCTGCCGTCCGGCGCTGCTGCGATGTCCGGGCAGAAATGGATCAGCGGCACCGCAAGCGGCCGCGCGCTCGGCGTCCATGCCGTGCGTACCGCTGTGCCGATCAGGATCCCCAGCACGAGCGCTTCCAGCCAGGCACGCCCGAACAGGCGCTCCTCGACCGCCTGCAGCAAGGTCGCGGCCAGGGTAACCGCGCCGCAGAGCAGGAGACCGGGCACCAGGCTCCGGACGGCGCCGAGCTTGCTGCGCCGCTTGGACAGGGATGGAAGGGGTAGGGCGAGCCTGGCTGACATGGCGGGCCGGGCTCCTTGCGTCTTTCCCAAACCTGATCCACCACCACCGATCCTACCAACACCGTCTTAAGCTCATTCCGATCGTAAATGCCGATCGATCACTTCGCGCCTTTGATGCGGTCGAGGTAGGCGACGATGGTCTTGGCGTCCTCGTCGCTCACCGGCGCCTTGTAGGCGGCGACCATCTTGTGCACCTCCGTCTCCCAGGTCGCATGACTCAGCGCCGGCTGGTTCAGCACCATGCCGGCTGAGTGGCAGGCGGCGCAGTTGGCCTGGACGACCTCAACGCCAGGGCCAGGCGGGAACTCGCGGTCGCTGTCGGGCAGGTCCACGCTGAGCGACTTCAGGGTGATGCCGCCGCCCGAGACCGTGGCGCCTGCGGGCGCGGGCGCCGTCGGGGCGAGTGACGCCGCACCGGTCGGGTGCGCAAAGCCGAACAGCGCGAGGCTTCCGATTAAAACGACGCCGTAGGCGACGGTGGTGATGGTCATGGCGGTGCAAACCTCCGGGGGGTATTGGGATCAGGCCGCCACGAGGCGGGTCGTCTCGATCACGTTGCGCATGAAGCCGCTCGGGTTCCAGTTCGGCGTCATCGGCTGCATCAGCCCGTCCGTGTTGGTGGCGCGCAGCATCAGCGTGGCGTCGCCCAGCGGCAAATCGAGCGTCGTCTGCCAGGCCCGGAAGCTGTAGCGGCCCTCATCGGCGCCGAGCGTCGTGGGCGTCCAGCTCGCGCCGCCATCGGTCGAGAGCTCGACCGTGCGCACGCCGGCCGCGCCGCCCAGCGCGATGCCGCGCACCAGCGTGCCGGGCCCGGCCTTGACCCGGGCGCCCTCCGCGAGGTTGGTGACGAACGAGCGCGGCACCATGCGGTTGATCGGCACCATCGTCACTCCGGCCTCGCCCGGCTTCATGGTGGCGCCCGGCGTGTCCGGGATGGTGTAGGCGACCTTGGTCCAGAAGTTCTCGTCGGGGCCGTCCAGCACCTCGATGCTGTTGACCATCTTGACCCAGTAGGTCGAATACCAGCCCGGCACCACCAGGCGCAGCGGCGCCCCATGCAGCAGTGGCAGCTGCTCGCCGTTCATGGTGTAGGCCAGCATCACCTCGCCGTCGCGTGCGTGCTCGATGCCGAGCGACTTCATGAACTTCGGCGCGCCCGCCACGACCGGGTCGTCCATCCCGGCAAAGCGCACCCGCTGCGCGCCGGCCTTCACCCCAGCCTGGTCCAGCACGTCGCGCAGCCGCACGCCCATCCATTTCGCGTTGCCCATGGCGCCGTTCGACCACTCACCGCCGGGCACCCGCGGGGCGAAGTAGCCGCGCGAGTTGCCCGAGCACTGGTTGACCGCGGCGAGCTCCACCCGCGGCAGGGCCAGGATGTCTTGCAGGCTCAGCGACTGCGCCGCGTTGACGTGGCCGGTGACGCCCAGGCGGAAGGCGTTCACGTCGAGCTCGGTCGGGATCACCGCCCAGTGCCAGCGCACGAAGAACCGGTCATTGGGGGTGAACACGCCCCCGCTGACGGCCGGGTCGAACACCTCGAACGGCGTCTCCAGCAACGGCGGGCGGGTACGCTGCAGGATCATCGGACCCTTGCCGGGGAAGGCCGTGGTGATCGCCCGCTCGCCCGGACCGCCCGGCAGCGGCAGCGTCGTGGTCGCATCGGCCAGGGCACGGTGGCGGCCTGTCAGCGCCGCAAGCGCGACGCCGCCCAGAAAGGCCCGCCGTCCGGCGGCGGTGGCCGTGGAATGTCGAAGCAGCATGGATGTTTCCTTTAAATATTGATTGTAGCTGGGAGTGATGCTCGGGATCACGCGGTAAGACTGTGCGAATGTAAATGGGTCGCGGCGTGGCTCGATAAAATGCGGAGTGCCCGCGTTTCGTTTCTGCTCAACCCGGGTAGGTAGCAGCCTGCCCAGGCAATGTTTGCTGGATAGCCTGGTAGGCGCCCACGCCGCGGCGTGCGGCGGTGCCGATGATGGAGCGTATGCCCGCGAACAGGTCAGCGCCCCACTTGGAGCGGAACCCGCCAGTGACCTTGCGGTAGGTGGCGGTGGGCCGCAGTTCGCGTTCGGACCCGTTATTATAGGCTGGCACCTCGGGATGATCGAGGAAGGTGAACAGGTGCGAGCGGAGCTTGCCGTATCGCTTTCGCAGGCGCTGGCCGTCGCGGTGGGTGGGTGCGAGCGCCATGACGGCGTCGAGCGCACAGTCGAGACGCCGGCGGTATTCGCGCCGGGTGCTTGGGGCGAGGTCGCGGCGCCGTCGCGCGGGCACGACGGCGCGCAGCAGCAGCGCCTTCATGCGCGGCGCGAACACGGCGTCGCCGGCGTCGATCGCGTAGGTGCAGTCACGGAGTTGGTGGGCCAAGCAGACCTGCCAGTCCTCGGCGTGGCCCTGCTGCGCGCCGTAAAGGTCAGACACCCAGAGCGCCGGCCGGTGCCCGTCCAGCACTTCTCGGACGACGCCTGAAAATGCAATGGAAAGAACGGTGGGATTTTAAGGCGATGGCGCGATCTGCCCATCCAAAGGTTTGTTCTGCTGCACCTGCGTGCCCGGGAATCTGCCCCGGTTACTTGGAGGCGAGCTTAGCGCCCAGGGAGTAACACCACCCTGGTATAGCTCAGGACCGAGCCGTTTTTCTACATTGCCTTGGTTCCAGCCTCAATTTCCAATTCCTGCAACAATGCCCGCTGTAGTGTGCCTTGGGTGGCCAAAGTCCGCTGGATCCGATTGGTCCCTCGTCACCATATCAAAACGCGACGTGCGCCTTGAAGCCAAAGACAGCTGCGTCGTGGATATTGGACTGGGCGTTCGGGCGGAATACGTATTGGAACTCCGGCTGGAAGTTCACGCCGCGTGACACGTGGATGTCGTAGTTCGCCTCCAGGATTATTTCATGGGATTGGACCCCGGTCGCCTTATTGGTGAATGGCAGTCCGAAGTCGCCTTCCACCCTTTGCACATTGCCGAGCCGTCCGCTCACGGTGTTGTAGGACACGAGCAGCCCGATCGTATCCTGCGGCCGTGTCTTCCAGAAGCCACGGTCAAGCACTGCGGCAATATACTGCTCGGCATAGACCGAGTTGTTCGGGTCGTTATGGATAAACCCGCCGAGCGCAATAAGGCCGTCGATGTCTCCAGGGCCGTTGCGTAGAAGCATCTGATCGGCCAACACCCAAACCTGCGTGTTGCCGCTTCGGGACCGGGCCGTGTAGCCCGGCGCCGAGGCAGCCGCAAGCGCGTTGCCAAAATCCTTGTATCCGGAGGACGTATCGTAGCCGAAACCCAGCTTATAATGACCGGGCAGCTTGTCCGCGCCAAACGTGGGCTCCCATCCGAGCTCGACGGGCAGGTACACGCCGCTGTCTTGCGACGCGTCGAACTTAAAGCCGCTGCGGAAATTTGCGTAGCCGTAAAGGCCCTGGTTAACCTCATACACACCCGTTTGAACATAGGTGTCCGATGTGGGACGGCCGCGTAGGCGGGCAGCCCATACTGCGTCCGGGTAGGCGCTATGCCCGATGTCGCCGCCCGGCAGCGCCTTGGGATCGCCGCACAGCGCGTTGTTCATGAAGTTGCAGTAGAGCGGCGAGCTGGCAAAGTCGTTCTCGACATTCATGCGGCCCACAGCGAGGTCGAGCCGGCGGTCAAACAACGTCTCCTGGGCATAGACGGAGACGAGATGCACTGCAACGTTGCCGCCTGCGCCATAGATCTCCTGCACAGGAAGCAGGTTGTCACCGAATGCCTTGCTAGTGCTGCTGCCGGACCGATTGACGATGATGACATGGGTCGATAGGCCGGTGATCCCGGCAAGGCGTTCCCAGTTGACGTCCACCTCAAGGCCAACCTGGTTGGCGAAGCTTGCGCTCTTCTTCACGCCGCCGCTCACGTTGGCGGCGAACTCCGTGATGACGTCGAGCTGAAGGTTAATGCCATGGCTCACAAGCCGGGTCTGCACGCCGCCCCAGTCGCCGAACAGCCGCTCTACCTGCGGGCCGTCGATCGCCTGCGTCGGCCCTGGCTTGGCGGGTTGCGCGACCTCCCGGCTCGGCCCGATGCCGACGCCGCTATTCGTGGACTGCGCCGCCGCGTTCAGCCCGGCGCAAGCTATGGCCACGACGCCCGTCGCGGCGAACATGAATCGGCGTCCTGAGCTGATCATCGCTTTCCTTCCAATTCTATGGGTGCAGGCGCGCCGTGCGGGAATGCTGTGGGCGCCGCCCTCATCTACGAAGGCGCCTTGCCCCAAATTTGCTGGATCTGTTCCAGGGATTGCCCTCTGGTCTCCGGAACACGGAGGTAGATCCATATCCAACCGATGATGCAGAACAGCGCAAACAGCCAAAAAGTCAGCGAACTGCCGATCGCTTCGACCAGCGACAGGAAGAACTGGCTGACCAGCCAGGCCGATCCCCAATTGACCGCGGTCGCGAAGGCGACGCCCCGGCCGCGTACTCG
>JANXVC010000070.1 GCA_025351925.1 Rhodospirillales bacterium
CTTGGCGCGCAGCCTGCAGAACATCCTGCAGGCTGGACTGGCGGGCCGCACCGAGCCGCGCACGTTCTTCACCCAACTGCGCGCGACCTTTGCCGCCGCCGCCCGCGATCCGCAGCGCATTTCCGGGGCGCAGCGCATCGGCGCGTTGCTGGGCGAATACCTGGACGACCTGCCGTATCAGTCGGAGATTATGGATATCCAGGAGGCCGACTGGATTGCCATGGGCGCGATTGCCCAGCGCACCGTGCTCAACAGCATCGAGGCGAAGCTGCGGCTGTATCAGGAGTTCCAGTCGAACGCCGACCTTTGGGTGGATCTGTCGGGCTCACGCACTGCCGGGGAGGCGCTGTTCCCGGTGCCGATCGAAGCGCTGCCTTGAATGCAAACCTATCTTGAAAGTGGGGCCGCTCCGCGCCGAGCGGGTCAGCCGCAGCGTCGCCGCCGCCGGAAGCCGGTTCACCCTGCTGATCGAGCGGTTCGAGGTCGCGCAGGGATCGCGGGTTGCGGTCGTAGGCCCGTCCGGCTGCGGCAAAAGTACGCTGCTCGCCCTGCTGGCGCTGGCGCTGCGTCCGGATACTGGCGACGCGCTGACGCTTGCAGGCACCGACGCGCTGGCATTGTGGCGCACGGGCCAGGGCAACGCACTGGCGGCGTTGCGGGCGCGCAGCGTGGGTTTCGTGCCGCAGACCGGCGCGCTGCTGCCGTTCCTCACCCTGCGCGACAACATCCTGCTGCCGCAGCGTATCCTAAACCGCCTCGACACCGTGCGCGTCGCCGCATTGGCGGAACGGCTGGGCATTGCGGCGATCCTGGACCGCATGCCAGCGGCGGTCTCGGTCGGTCAACGCCAGCGCTCGGCCATTGCCCGGGCGCTGGCGCACCGGCCCGGCGTGGTGCTGGCCGACGAGCCGACGGCCTCGGTTCATCCGGCCCAGGCCGACGACATCCTGGACTTGCTGACCCGCACCGCTGCCGAGGACGGCGCGGCGCTGGTGATCAGCACGCATGACGCGGCGCGGGCGCTGGCGTCCGGCTATGCCATCGCACCATGCCAGCCCGACGCGGACGCGGTGCAAAGTCGGTTCTGCTGGCCGGCATGACGCAGTGGGGCACCGCGATCCGGCTGGCAATGGCGGATTTACTGCACGAGCGGCTGCTGGCGGCGTGCACCATCCTGGCGCTGGCGGCCGTGCTGGCGCCGTTGGTGATCCTGGCTGGGCTGCGCGCCGGCGTCGTGCAGGGCCTGCGCGAGCTGCTGCTCGAGGATCCGCGGGTGCGCGAGGTGACGACCGCCGCCAACCGCAGCTTCGACGCGGCCTTGTTGGCCCAGCTGGCCGCCCGGCCGGACGTCGCGTTTCTCGCCCCGCGCACCCGCGCCTTGGCGGCGAGCCTGCTGGTCGAACGGCCAGACGCGCCCGGCGCCGGAACGCGGGTCGAGCTGATCCCGACGGCGCCGGGTGACCCGCTGCTGCCAGTGGGTCCCTCGGTGACGGACAGCGTCGTGCTGACCGCCTCCGCCGCGGCACGGCTGCGGGTGGGCGCTGGCGACGCGCTCAGCGGGCGGCTGGCCCGTGTGCTGGAAGGCCGGCGGGAGAGCGTGCTGCTGGCGTTGACCGTGCAGGCCGTGGCGCCGCCGGCGGCGTTTTCGCGCGACGCCGCCTTCGTGCCGCTGGCCTTGGCGGTTTTGGTGGAGGATTTCCAAGACGGCCGCATTGGTCGGCCGGGCAATGCGGCGGCGTTGGCAGCGCCGGACCGTGCGGAGTACGCGGGCTTCCGCCTGTATGCCCGGCGGCTGGAGGAGGTCCCGGCGCTGGACGCGGCGCTGCAGGCCCAGGGGATTGAGGTCGTGTCGCGCGCCGCCGACGTCTCCGGCCTGCTGCGGGTGGACCGCAACTTGGGCCTATTGTTCGGGTTGGTCGCTGGCTTGGGCGGGCTGGGCTTCCTGGTCTCGTTGGGCGCCGGACTATGGGCGAACGTGGAGCGCAAGCGGGTGCCGCTGGCGCAGCTGCGCTTCCTGGGACTGCGAGCCGGGTCGTTGCGTCTGTTTCCGATGGCCCAGGCTGCGGTGCTGGCCGCATTGGGCGTGATTGCGGCGCTGGCGGCGGCAATGGCGGCGGCGGTCGTGGTGAACCGGGCCTTTGCCGGGACGCTCGCTCTGGACCGGCCGCTCTGCCTGATCACGCCGGGCCTCGCGGCGGCGGCGGCGGCGATCACCCTGGCCGGCGCCGTGCTGGTCGCCGCCGCTGCCGGAACCCGGGCCGCGCGGGTCGAACCCTGGGAGGGATTGAGCGCTCCATGATACCGAAGCATTTGGGGACACCGAAGCATCTGGCGCTGGCGGTCCTGCTGCTCGCCAACCCCGTCCAAGCCGCCGACTGGGACGCGCGCTGGTTCAACCCACAGCCGGCGGATGGAGACCTGATTCTGCCGATGCCCTGCGGCGGCGCCATGGCGTTCCGCCCGGTCGATGTGCCCTCCGGCCCTGGGCCGCTCGACGACCGCGCACTGACGGAGGGACAGGCCGACACCGAGCAGGGTTATAGCGAATACCTGCACGGCGCGTTCCTGGCCGCGCCGTTCCCGATCCCCGGCGGCAGCGGGCGGCGGTTCTACATCGGCAAGTATGCCGTGACGCGGGACCAGTTCGACGCGCTTTCGGCCAAGTGCCCCGAGCCATCGGCAGCCGGACGCACGGCGCGCACCTTGGTGTCCTGGCCGGACGCCGTCGCGTACACCGCGCACTGGTCGTCCTGGCTGTTGAAGAACGCCCGCGCCAGCCTGCCGCACCGGGGCGAGGCGATCGGCTACGCGCGGCTGCCGACCGAGGACGAGTGGGAATATGCGGCCCGCGGCGGCGACCGCGTGACGGAGGAGCAGTTCCTGGGACCGGCCTGGCCAATGCCGGAGGGGCCGGACCGCTACATCCTGGCCGGCAGCCGGGCGGCGGGGGGCCGGGTGGGCCAGGTCGGGCAGCGGCTGCCGAACCCGCTCGGCCTGTATGACATGCTGGGCAATGCCGGGCAGATGATGCTGGAGCCGTATCGCATGAACCGCGTCGGCCGCCCGCACGGCCAGGCTGGCGGCATTTCGGTGCGCGGCGGCAACTACACGATGTCCAGCCCGGCCAGCCTGCATGTGGCGATGCGCGACGAGATCCCGCCGTTCGACGCTGCGACCGGCGAGCCGACCCGTCTTCCGACAATCGGTTTCCGCCTGGTGCTGTCGGCAACAGCCGTGAGCGACCTACCGGAGGTCGAGCGCGCCCGCGCCGCATTCGCCGAGGTCAGTGGTGCGCGGCAGCAGGCAGGAGACGACCCGCGCGCCACGCTCGCAGCGCTCCGGGAACAGACGGCGGATGAGGGTCTGCGCCAGGGTCTGGACCGGCTCTCGGCGCGGCTCGCGAGCGATCAGCGGGAGCGTGCGGACGCCGCCAACGTCGCGTTGTTGGCGCAGTTGGAGGCGGGCGTGCTGCTGGCGCAGAATGTGTGGGACTTCACCAACCGTGCGCGCATCCAGACTGACATCGGGCGGGACCTGAAACAGCCGGACGACCAGCGGATCGCCAAGGAGGCGGCGGCGCGCAACCTGGCGCAGGCGGACGCGTCGATGGACGGCTACATGCGCCTGGTGCGGCAGATTGCGACCGGTCCGGCCCGGCAGGCGATCGCGGCGCAGTTGGGAGTGCTGCGGCAGGAGGTCACGGCGCGGTCGCAGAGCACGATGCTGCCGTTCCTACCGGTCCTGCAGCAGCACGCGACGACGCTTGTCGAGGGCCGCCCGGTGCAGCGTGAGGCGGCGAAGGGACAGATTACGGCATTGACCCGTGCCGAGGTTCAGGGCGCGCGTTAGATGCCCGAGAGCTGATCGGTCAGGCGCCGCCGCTGCGCATCGAGTTCGCGAACCTGTTCCTCGGTCGCGCTGCCCTGCAGGCCGGCGCGCTGACGCTGCAAAGCGTCCAGCTCGGCTTGTGCGTCGCTTAACCGGACCTGATCCAGACTACCATGGGCGCGAGCGGCATTGAGGCGTGCGCGGAGTTGCGCGGTCTGCTGATCGAACGCTCCCAAACGCCGGCGGGCCTGGTCACGCGTAAGCAGCGCCTGGCTGGCCCGCGCGCCCTCGTTCTGCGCCTGGGCACGGCTCTGCAAGGCGGCCGCGTTCTGCTGCGCGAGCTCGGATTGCTGGTTTTGGTTACGTGTGGCGAAGCTGCCGGACGCCTCGCAGCCGATCCCACTGAGGAACCCAGCCTGTGAGGGATCGCATTGCTGTGCGCTGCATGCTGAAAGCCCGAGCAAGACGCCGCAAACGAGCAGCCGCCTCATGCCGATGCGCCTGCCAGGGCCAGGTTCATCTTCACCCGGCTCTGCTCCAACTGCGAGCGGGATGCCTCGACATCCGACGCCGAGCCGGCAAACCGCCCGCTGTTGCTGCCGGGCGCAACGCGCGCGTTCTGCCGCATCGTGGACGCGGATTTCTGCGCCTCATTGATTTGGCTTGTGATCATGCTGCTATCCGCCTGATATTTGGCAAGTCCCGCCCGGTATTGCGCCTGGGTGATCTGCCCCGCCCGAAGCTGTTTGCTTAACCGGCTCGCGTCGGCGGTTGCCTGATCGGCGATCTCCTGGGACGCGTGTGCCGAGGACCGGAATGCGTCCGCGTCTGCCGACGCCCTCTGGATCGCCTCGTTGAACTGCGCCTCGCTGCTCGATCGGTTCAGGTTGTTGCTCGCCACGGCATAGCCAGCGCCGGCACCCAGCGCGCCACCCGCAGCGGCGCCGATCAGCGCGGCTTGGCCGCGGTTGCGTCCGCCCAACGCCAGGCCAGCGAGGCCGCCCAGCAACGCCCCGGCGCCCGCACCCTCGCCGATGGTCTGATTGAACCGCGCATTAGATTGGCGGAGCTGATTCTGCGCCGGGCTGAGGCTTTGGTCGTAACCGCCCCCGGCGGCGCACCCGGCGAGCAGAAGACCAGCTGACGCCAGGAACGCAATAGTCTGCAGCCGGAGCCTGGACAACCACGACATGATGCAACGATCCTCCGACGACCAGTAACGCTGCACGCTAACACGAGCGGTTCCGTAACGGAATAGCGTCGCCGTTCACCGGGCTTCAGGGTCGTGCAACCGCTTCTTTCACGGGGAAATCCACCTCCCATCCGCCGCCAAGCGCCTTGTAAAGCGACACCAGGTTGGCCGACACGGTCGCCGTGCTGTCGGACAGCTGCTGCTCCGCCGCCAACACCGTGCGTTGCGCCGTCAGCACCTCCAGAAAGTCGGACACGCCCTGGCGGAACCGGCTCTGCGCCAGGTTGAGCGCCCGGCGGCTCTGCACTACCTGCTCGGCCAGGCGGCTGCGCCGGCGCTGCTCGGCGGCGTAGGCGATCAGCGCGTTGTCCACGTCGGTGAAGGCCTGCAGCACGGTCTTCTGGTAGTTGATCGCCGCCTCCTGCTGCTGCGCCTCCCGCAGCTCCACGGTGCGGCGCAGCCGTCCGCCCTCGAAGATCGGGATCGTCAGACTGGGGCCGAACGAATAGGTATTGGCGGAAAATCCGAGATTCCGCACCTGCAGCGCCTGGAGCGCCACGCTGCCGGACAGGGTCAGCTTCGGGTAGAAATCCGCTTTCGCCATGCCGATGTCGGCGGTCGCGGCATGGAGCTGAGCCTCGGCCTGCCGGATGTCCGGGCGGCGCCGGGCCAGCTCCGACGGCACACCGATCGGCACGCGGGGCGGCACGGGCGGCACCGGCTTGCGTGGGGAAAGCTCGGACTGGAGAGCGGCCGGCGGCATGCCCAGCAGCAGGCCGATCGCGTTGATCGACTGCGCCTCCTGTTGCTCCAGCTGCGGAATGTTGGCGGCCGTCGCTTCAAGCTGCGCACGGGCGTTGGCGACGTCGAGGTCGGTCGCCAGCCCGCCGCGGGCGCGTTCGATCGTCAGCTTGACGCTCTGCTCGGCAGTCGAGAGGTTGTCCCGGGTGAGCCGCAGCGTCTCCTGGGTGCCGCGAAGCTGCACGTAGTCGCGCGCCACCTCGGCGATCGAGGACAAGAGCTGGGCGCGCTGTGCCTCGGTGGAGGCCTCGAGCGAGGCGTCGGCGCTCTCCACGGCGCGGCGCACCCGGCCCCACAGATCGAGCTCCCACGATGCGTCAAAGCCGCCCTGGAACAGGTCGAACGGGGCGAGAGGAACGGTGGACGGGATGCCGCCCTGCCGGCCGCCGAGGCCGTTCGACTGCGTGCCGGCAGTGCCTCCGCCAGCGCCGCCCCCGGACCCGCCGAAGATGCTGATGACGCCCTGCTTGCTCTGGCGTTCACGGGTGTAGGAGGCATTACCGTTGAGTTGGGGAAACTGGTCTGCCGCGGTGATGCCGCGCTGCGCCCGGCTCTGCGCCAGCCGGGAGGTTGCAGCGCGCACGTCGAGGTTCCCGGCGGCGACCCGGCGCACCAAGCTGGTCAGCGCCGGGTCGTTGAACCGCGTCCACCACTCGGCATCCACCGGCTCGGCCACCGGCATCGACGCCTCCAGCCGTGCCGTCCCGCGGCGCGCACCGAACCAGGCGGCCGGCGACCACAGGCTGGGCCGCTCGAAATTCGGGCCGACGGTACAGCCGCAAAGCACTAGGGCAGCGATTGGAGATAACTTAGTGGCCACCCGCCGGAACCCCTTTCGGGAGGTTTGGCAAAAACAGCACGAGGGGTGCCGCTGCCAGTGCAATCACCGCCAAAATCGTGAATACGTCAAGGTAGCTCAGGATTGTCGCCTGGCGCTGCACCGCCTGAGCGATGGGCCCGAGCGGCACGCCGAACCCGTAGCCGTTATACGGGGTGATGTGCTCTGCAAGTCGCTCATGATGGAACTGACCACGCCATTGCAGCTGCGTAGTGGCGATCGACACGCCGAAGCTGCCGCCCAGGTTGCGCATCAGGTTGATAATGGCGCTGGCGTCGCTGTTCTTGTCGGGCGGAACCCCGGTGAATTGCACCGCCGATAGCGGGATGAAGATGAACGGCAGCCAAAACACCTGCAGCATGCGGGACAGCGATATGTTCCAGAATGACACCTGGATATCCAGGCCGGA
The DNA here is from genome assembly GCA_025351925.1 of Rhodospirillales bacterium. Taxonomy (GTDB): domain Bacteria; phylum Pseudomonadota; class Alphaproteobacteria; order Acetobacterales; family Acetobacteraceae; genus CAHJXG01. Next base: position 7,069 of record JANXVC010000070.1, read on the forward strand.
CGCGTAGTTCAGCGCGCCGGCTGTCCCGATCAGCGCCGAGAAGATCAGCCATTTGGGCTGGATCAGCCGCCCGGTGACGAGCCCGGCAATCGGCATGATGAACAACGAGATGATGCCCCCCATGCCCAAAGTCAGGCCCGCGGTGGTCGCGTCGTAGCCCATCAGCTCCTGCGTCATCTGAGGCAGGAGCTGCGTGGTCGAGATGATGATGAAGCCGAACAGGAACATGACGACATTGCTGATCGCGAATGCCGGGATCTTGAGCAGCCGCAGGTTCATGACGGGCTGCGGATGCACCAGCTCCCAGATGACCAAGCCGATCAGGCTGGCGGCAGCAATGATGCTGAACGTCAGGATGAACGGAGAGCTGAACCCGTCATTGCGCTCGAAGCGGTCGAGTACGACCTGCAGGGCGCCGAAGCCGAGCGCCACCAGGGCGAAGCCGAGATAGTCGATTTTTAGGCCGCGCGCGATCAGCTTACGGCGGTCTGCCTGCACGGTCTCGGAATCATAGACGAACAGCCAGGTCAGCACGAGCGACAGGGCGCCGAATGGCAGGTTGATCAGGAATACCCAGTGCCAAGAGTAGCTGTCGGTGAGCCAGCCGCCCAGCACCGGGCCGACGGCCGGCGCGGTCACGACGGTGAAGCCGTAAAGCGAGAACGCCAGCGCCCGCTGTTTCGGTGTGAAGCTGTCGGCGAAGATGGACTGTTCAGTAGGAGCCAGGCCGCCGCCGCCGATGCCCTGCAGCACCCGGAACAGCAGCATCATCGGCAGGCTGGTCGCGAACGCGCAGAGGATCGACGCCACGGTGAACAGCGCGACGCAGCCCATATAGAAACGCTTGCGGCCGATCACGTTCGATAGCCAGCCGCTGATCGGCAGGATGATCGCGTTGCTGACAAGGTAGCTGGTGACGATGTAGGTGCTCTCGTCCTGACCAGCCGCGAGGCTGCCGGCGATGTGACGCAGCGCCACGTTGGCGATGGTGGTGTCCAGCACCTCCATGAACGTCGCGATCGACACGACGACCGCCAGCAGCCAGGGCGAATTTGGCCCGGCGGCGGACCGCGGCAGCTCCGAGCTGTCAGCCATCAGACGCCGCTCGTCAACGCACAGTAACGCGTGGCGAGACCGACATGCCCGGCGCCATCCGGCAATGCGATAGATCCTGCGGCTCGAAGTTGATGCGCACCGGGACGCGCTGGACGACCTTTACGTAGTTGCCGGTCGCATTCTCTGCCGGCAATGCGCTGAACACCGAGCCTGAGCCGGCCTGAAAGCTGTCCACCCGGGCGTTGATGTCGAAATCCGGACAGGCATCTACCCGCACCCGCACGTATTGGCCGGGTTGCATGAGGGCGAGTTGCGTCTCCTTGAAGTTGGCCGTTACCCAGAGCTGGTTAAGCACAACCGCCAGCAGGGACTGGCCTGGACTTACGTAGTTGCCAACATCCACGGTACGTTTGGTGACCTGGCCGTCCGCTGGGGCTACGACATGGGTATAGGACAGCTGGAGCTCGGCGTTGGCGACCGCGACATCGGCCTGCTTCACGCTGGAGTCGGCGGCGGCAACGGCCGCGCGCTGCGCCGCAATCTGCGCCCGGGCACCGGCCACTGCCTGGCGATTGGCGTCGAGCCTCGCCTGGGCAGAGCGCGTCGTCGAGGTCGAGGTATCGAGCTGCTGCTTGGTGATGGCCTTGGGATCGATGGCGCGATAGCGTGCAAGGTCGGTTTGCGCCTGCTGCAGATCGGCTTCGGTGACGCGGACGTTTGCCGCCGCCTGATCGAGGTTTGCCTGCTGGAGGCCAAGCTGTGCCCGGGCCTGATCGGCTTGGGCTATTGCCTGCATCCGCTGCGCCGCCGCCTGATCCAGCTTCACCTGATAGTCCCGGGGATCAAGCTCGACCAGAAGCTGACCGGCCTTCACCTGTTGGTTGTCGTCAAACGCGATGCGAGTAACGCGACCTGATACCTGCGACGCTATTTGAGAAATATACCCATCGATGAAAGCATCATCGGTGGTCTCATAATGGCGGGAATGCAGCCAGTACAGCACCCCGCCGATGATTAGGGCAGCCAAGACAAGCAGACCGATTGCCCAATACAACAGTTTTTTCCGCCGAGACATGGGCGGCTTCTCAGAAGCCTGCTCCCCATCATCTCCCTTGCCGCCATTTTCCTTGGATTGGTCGTTCTTGGCATTTGCTTGTTTTGAACCGTCCTTCTCCGCCTTGTCGGATGGCTCGGCCCGCCGGTCGGGGCGCACACGCTGTTGAGGCCGGCTATCCCAATCCAGCAACTGCGGCGAAGTAGTCTCGATCTGCGCAGAATAGCCCCATTCGCCATCTCGACGAGCCATAGGCCGTCCTGGCCTCGATCCACCGTCCACGATTCAAACCCCGCCTTGTGCGCTGCAATAGCCAGAACACAACACGAGAGCATGGGCCTGGTTGCAGCGTGGGTCTTTATCCATGGCTTTTAAAGAATGCGTCGTTCTCCGGCCACCCGTCAGTTGCAACTTTGAAATAAAATCGTGCGCTCGGCTTGGCGTCCGAGGTCGGGTGTGGCAGTCAGGCGCACTCATTGCGACTAGGAGCCGACTCTTGCACATCAAATTGATCGCAACGCTTGCCGCTGCCATCGCACTGTCTGGCTGCGCGGCCAAGGCGCCGCCTGCCCCACCCGCCGTTGACCTGCAGAACGAGGGCATCGCCAAGACCTGCACCCCATCCGCGGTTGACCTTGCTGCGGCGGCGCCGGCGACGATCGCGATGACCAATGACGGCTGGTGCGGCGTCGTCACGGCGGAGAAAGACGGCCAGCCGTTCAAACTCGGCCTGGTGAAAACGCGCCCGGCGCATGGACGGGTCTATATTCAGCCGGTGAACGGACAGACCCGCGTGGAATACACCGCCAATGCCGGCTTTGTCGGATCCGACAACTTCACCGTCGCGCTTGTGTCACGGACGGCCAACACGTCGGACACCCCGCTGCGGGTGGACGTGGCCGTAACGCAGGGTGAGGGCCAGGCGGTTGCTCCGCCCCCGCCGCCGACCAAAAAGCCAGCCACCCGGGCTCCGGCACGCCGTCGGACGACCCGGCGCTAGTGCTTCGTTTCTACGAGCATCGTCCAATTGACCGAGCAGATCGATTGGACGATGCTTTAACCTCTACTCCGCCGGCTGCTGCTCCGCAGTCGGCACCCCGGGCTTCCCGCGCGGCGGCATGTTGGGTTTGCGGCGGCTTGGCGGCATCGCGGCGTCGCGCGGCGTCAGCAGACGGCCGAACAGCCGGCCCACCACCCGGGACGCGTCGTCCATCACCGTGTAAAACGACGGCACGAACACCAGCGACAGCACTGTCGAGACGATCAGCCCGCCGATGACGCCGATTGCCATGGGGGAGCGGAACTCGCCGCCGTCGCCCAGGCCCAGCGCGCTCGGGATCATGCCCGCCACCATCGCGATTGTCGTCATGACGATCGGCCGCGCCCGCTTGCGTCCGGCGTCGATGATGGCCTCGCCGCGCGCCATGCCCTCGGCGCGCCGCTCGATGGCGAAATCGACCAGCATGATGGCGTTCTTCGTCACGATGCCCATCAGCATCAGGACGCCGATCACCACAGGCATGCTGATCGGCTCGCCGGTGAGCAGCAGCGCCAGGATCACGCCGCCCAGGCTGAGCGGCAGCGAAAGCAGGATGGTAATCGGCTGGAACACGTTGCGGAACAGCAAGACCAGCACGCCCAGCACGATCGTGAGGCCAGCGCCCATTGCCAGGCCAAAGCTCGCGAACACCTCGGCCATGATCTCGGCATCGCCGCCGTTTTGGATGCGGACGCCCGGCGGCAGCGCCGTCGCTTGCGGCAGCGCATAAACCGATTTAAGCGCGGCTCCCAACGCCACGCCCTGGTTGAGGTCGGCACCCAGCACCACCCGGCGCACCCGGTCATAGCGCTCAACGCTAGCCGGACCCTGCCCTAGCTCGATGTCGGCCACCGCCAGCAGCGGCACCGGCAAGCCATTCGCACCGGTGACCGTCAAGGCCTGGATGGCGTCGAGGTCGCCGCGCAGCGCCGTATCGACCTGGACGCGGATGGGAATCAGCCGGTCGCCGGCGCGGAACTTCGCGAGGTTGGCCGGCACGTCGCCGATAGTGGCGATGCGCACGGCGCTGCTGATCGCCTCGGTCGAGATGCCGAACCGGGCGGCCTCGTCCACCCGCGGCACGACTCGGATCTCGGGCCGGTCCGCACCTGCCGAGGGCGCCACGTTGCCGAAGCCCGGCAGGCGGCGCATTCCGCCCTCCAGCCCCGCCACGGCGCGGTTCAGCGCGGCCGCATCGTCGCCCAGCACCGTCACCGACAGCTCGCGCTCGCCGCGGTCGTTCACATACCAGCCGCGCACGTCCGGCAGCGTCGCGAGACGCCGGGTGAGATCGGCCTCGATCAGCTTTTGGCTGCGGGCGCGGGTCTCCTTCAGCACGAGATTCACGATCATCTTCGCCCGGCGGATCTCCGGCCCGGCGCCCGTCGGCGTCGTGCCGCCCACGACGAACACCGTCGTAACCTCGGGGATTTTATGAAATTCCTTGGCAATGCCGTCCGTCGCCGCCCGCGTGTCGGCGAGGGTGGAGCCCGGCGGCAGCTCGATTGACAGCACCACGCGGCTCTCATCGGGCGGCGGGATGAAGCCAGTCGGCAGCAGGGTGGTGGACCAGATCGACAGCCCGAATGTTGTCAGTCCGGCCAGCAAAGTCAGGCTGCGCCAACGCAGCGTCGCACCCAGGAACCGGGTGTAGGCGCGCATGATGCGGCCGTCCTGCTCGGGATCGGCGGCGACCGGGCGCATGAGGTAGGCGGCCATCAGCGGCGTGATCAGCCGGGCGACCAGTAGCGACGCCAGCACCGCCGCCGATACCGTGAGGCCGAACTGCTTGAAGAACTGCCCGGCGATGCCGCCCATGAAGCTGACGGGCGAGAACACCGCGATGATGGTGAGCGTAATGGCAATGACCGCCAGGCCGATCTCGTCGGCGGCCTCCACCGCCGCCTCGAACGGGCGCTTGCCCATGCGCATGTGACGGACGATGTTCTCGATCTCGACGATGGCGTCATCGACCAGGATGCCAGTGACCAGCGTGATCGCCAGCAGGCTGACGAAGTTCAGCGAAAAGCCCATGGCCATCATGGCGGCGAAGGCCGGGATGATCGACAGCGGCAGGGCGACCGCTACCAGCAGAGTGGCGCGCCAGTTGCGCAGGAACACCAGCACCACGATCGTCGCCAGGATCGCGCCCTCGATCAGGCCGTGCATCGCCGAGAGATAGCTGCCGCGGGCGGTGCGCACGCCGTCGTCGATCAGCGTGTAGGTCACCTCCGGATGGACTGCGGCGAGCTTGGCCAGCCGTGCGGCGACGGCGTCACCGACCGTGACCTCGCTGGCGCCCTTGGCCCGGTAGATTCCGAACGACACAACCGGTGTCGTGCCGTCCATCCGAGCGAAGTCGCGCGGTTCCTCATAGGCGTCCTCGACCCGCGCCACGTCCGAAAGCCGCATCTCGCGTCCGCCGGGCAGCACCAGGCGGGTGTCCTGCAGCTGCTGCAGGCTGCGGGCGCTCGCCAGGGTGCGTATGGCCTGCTCCTGCGCTCCGACCTCGCCGCGGCCGCCCGACAGGTCGGCGCTGGTGGCGCGGAGCTGGTTGTTCACGTCGCCGGCGGTGATGCCTAGGGACGCCAGGCGGTCGGCGTCGAGGCTCACGCGGATTTCGCGGGTCACGCCGCCGATCCGCTGCACCCGGCCCACGCCCTGCGCCCCCTGCAAATCGCGCAGCACGGTGTCGTCCACGAACCAGGACAGCCCTTCGAGGGTCATGCCGGGCGCCGAGGCGGCGTAGGTCTGGATGCTTTGGCCGACGATATCGACGCGCTCGATGATCGGCTCGTCGATGCCGCGCGGCAGGTCGGCGCGGATTTTCGACACGGCGTCGCGCACGTCATTCAGCGCGCGGTCACTGCTGACCTCCAGCCGGAACTCGATCGCGGTCAGGCTGGTGCCGTCGGTGACGGTGGAGAGCAGGTGCTTCACGCCCGTCACGTTGGCGACGGCGTCCTCGACCTTTTTGGTGACCTGGGTTTCCAGCTCGCCGGGCGCGGCACCAGGCTGGGTGACGGTGACGGAGACGATTGGGACGTCGATATTGGGCGTGCGGGTGATGGGCAGCATGTTGAAGCCGACCAGGCCCAGCAGGGTCAGCACGACAAACAGCACCAAGGGCGGAATCGGGTTGCGGATCGCCGCGCCCGAGATGTTGAACGCCATGGTTAGCTGCCCCCGGCCGTCACTGCGGTCACGCGGTCGCCGCCGCGGATGAAGGTGCCGGAGACCGACACCACCGCCTCGCCGACGCGCAGGCCGTCCTGGATTTCGGCGAGCGACCCGGTGCGCAGGCCGACCTGCACCCGGCGGGTTTCTACCAATCCGTTCGATACCACCTGCACGACGGCGCCTTCGGGCTGGAACAATACGGCGGATAGCGGGGCGAGCACGCCCTCGCGCCGGGCCACCTCGACGCCGGCGCGGGCGAAGCTGCCGATCACCAGCGGGCCGTCACCGTCGATCGCCACGCGGACGCGGCCGAGGCGTGTAGTGCGGCTGACTTCGGGCGAAACCAGGCGCACATGGCCGGTGCGCACGCCGCTGGCGGTGTCGATACGGGCGGGCTGGCCGGGGCGCAGCTTGGCGAGCGAGGTCTCGGGCACGTCGGCCTCCAACTCGATCGCGCCGTCCTGGATGATGCGGAACAGCGGGTCGCCGGCGCCCATCACCACGGCGCCAAGACGCGCGATGCGGCGGCTGACGACGCCGGCGACCGGGGCGCGCAGCTCGGTGCGGGCCAGGCGGACCAGCAACTCGCGACGCTGGGCGTCCGCCAGCGCGCGGTCGGCCTCGGCGGCGTGCAATGCGTTGTTGGACAGATCAACCCGGGCGGCGGCGGTCTGCGCGGCGGCCTGGCGCTGTTCGAACACCTCGCGCGCCGCATTGCCGTTGGACAGCAGGGCGCGGGTGCGGGCCAGGGCCAGATCGACCTGGGTGTTGTTGGCCTGCGCCTCGGCGATGCCGCTGCGGGCCTGGGCGACGGCAGCGTCGGCCCGGGCGATCTGCGCCGCGTTCTGCGCGACCGTCGCGTCCAGCACGTCGCGGGACAGCCGGGCCAGCACCTGCCCGGCGGCGACGGTATCGCCCTCCTCGGCCAAAATTTCCACTAGTGCCAAGCCCTCGATCTGCGGGCTGACGAGCACCTCCTCGCGCGGGGCCAGGGTGCCGGTCAGCACGGCGGTCTCGGCGATCGGGCCCATGGTGGCGGCCACGACGGTGACCGAGGGCGGCTTCGGCTCGGCGATCGGCGGCGTCGTCGCCCGGGCTGGTAGAGTCACCGGCAGCGCCAGCAGCAAGGCGGCGAGCAAGACGCGGATCATGCGGCCGCTCCCTGCGGCCGGAGGAACCGACGGAGCAGCAGTTGCAGCACCGGGCGGAAGCGGGCGGCGGTAAGCGTCGGGTCCAGCGCCTGATGCACGGCCATGCCATCGGCCATGGCCATGACGAGCTGGCAGGCGGTCTCGACGTCGAGCGTCGGATCGACGGTGCCGCGGGCCTGGCCGCGCTGGAGGGCGGCCACGACGGCGGCGCGGGCCTCGCGGATGTTGCGGTCGAACATGGAGCGTATATCTGGGTTGCGAATGGCTTCCGCCATGGTCTCGGCGCAGAGGGCGGCGTTGGGTCCGGTCAGCATCTGCTCCAGCGCGTCGATGCCGATGCTGGCGAGGGCCTCGACCGGGTCGTCGGCCTCGGCCATGCGTTCGAAAAATGCGGCGTGCTGGGTGCGTTCGGCCTCGGCGATGGCGGCGATGATGGCGACCTTGCTGGGGAAGTAGCGGTATAGCGCACCGGGGCTCATGCCGGCCTCGACGCAGACCTCGTGCATGGAAGCGCCGTGGAAGCCGGAGCGGGCGAAGCAGGTGATGGCGGCGTCGATGATGCGCTGGCGGGGAGGTGAGAGCTGCGCGGCTTGGGACATGAGTGGGCCTAGATGAGAATGAACGTTCACTTGCTCTCGCGCAGGCAGATGTCAAGCTCTGGTCATGGCTTCCAGCTTGCGTAGCAGAGTTGGATATCGTTACGGTGCGGTAGCGCACCTCCGAAGGCGAGATTGCCGTTCTAACAACGGGACCTCAGCAAAACGGTGTGTAGATAAATAGCGCCCCGAGAAAGTAATATGTGGCCAATCCGATGAAGATTACTGTGCACACTAACCGACTTCTCGGAGCATCTTCTCGATAGAGATTAACCTGGCTCTAACATCGGCCAATTCCGCTTTGGACGTTGCAAGAGACTCAGTCATGAGGGACTGAGCGGCTGTTGTTTTCTCCGCCAGCGACCGGAAAGTTTCATCGCTGGCGAGACGCAGGCGCGCCTGCCGTGCTCCTGACATGTATTTCATGCCGAACACGAGGAGGATCGTTGCAAGAATAAGAACTGTTGGAACAAGGAAATTATGCATGTGCTCTATCATAATCTTACACCAAATCTCCTGGATTTTTATTTTTGACAGTTAGACTTTTTACAGAATCCGTGATGGTCAGTGGTGATAATTCATAGAGAAACTCTGTGACCTCGAAATATTGCAAAGCCTTACTGTCGTCTGATAGCTCTAGCTGACTGCGGACAAGCCCCGCATCCTGAAGCTTCTGCAAATGAAGATGGAGGAGCGGGCGGCTTAGACCCACGTCACGCGCAAGCTGACTAACGTAGTTGCGGCCTGCTGACTGCAAAGAAGCTATGATCCGCAAACGATGTACATTTGCCAACGCTCCCAAAACCGCCAGCATGTGATCTCCCGTCATGCAAACCAACATGCCGGAACTAAACTGACATATGCAAGAAAATTCTGACACGTATCATAAAATTATGAATGCTGCCCACGCAATGTCCGCTCCGGGATGCAAGAGCGATCAGTCGCTTGAATACTCAGCGATCGGCACGGACTTCGCCATCTTCGCCCGCGTTGCAAAACGCAAAATCAGCAGCCCCAGCGAGGCCGACGCCAGCGACCCCACAAAAACTGCCAGCTTCACCTCATCCCCGCGCGGCCCCTGCCGAAACGCCAGGTCGCCGATGAACAGACTCATGGTGAAGCCGATGCCGCACAGCACCGCGCCGCCATAGAGCTGCAGCCGCGTCACTCCAGCCGGCAACCGCGCCAAACCAAGGCGCGCGGCCAGCAACACGGCGCCGAACACGCCGACCTGCTTTCCGATGAACAGGCCCAGCGCGGTACCAATCGCCAGCCGGTCCGTCCACACTCCTAGTGGCAGTGTATCGAAGGCAAGTCCAGCGTTCGCCAGCCCGAACAGCGGCAGGATACCATAGGCGATCCAGAGACCCAGTTTGTGCTCCAGCCGCTCGGCCGGAGACTGGCTCTCGCTGGGCTTGGCCCGCATCGGCACGACGAAGGCCAGCGCCACGCCGGCCAGCGTCGCATGCACGCCGGAGTCGAACACCAGCGCCCACAGCGCGACGCCACCGAGCAAATAGGGCCACAAACGCCGCACTCCCGCGCGGTTCAGCCCGAGCAGACCCAGCCAGACCATGACTGCCAGCCCTAGCTCCACAAGGTTGAGCCCCTTCGTGTAGAACACGGCGATCACCACGATGGCGCCGAGGTCATCGATGATCGCCAGCGCTGTCAGGAACACCTTGAGCGCCAGCGGCACCCGGCTGCCCAGCACGCTCAGCACTGCCAGCGCAAAGGCGATGTCGGTCGCCACCGGCACGGCCCAGCCGCGCAGGGCCGTGCGGTCCCCCCAATTCAGCGCGACCACGATCAGCGCCGGCACGACCATGCCGCCCAGCGCTGCCAGGCCCGGCGCCGCAAGCCTCGCGGGAGACGCAAGCTCGCCCTGGGTGATCTCCCGCCGCAGCTCCAGCCCGACCAGCAGGAAGAACAGCGCCATCAGGCCGTCATTGATCCAAATGTGCACCGGCATCGACAATTCGCCCAGGCCAAGCGGCAACTGCAGCAGGGCGCGGTAGGCCGGCGCCGCCGCCGAATTGGCCCAGCCCAGCGCCACCAACGCGGAGACGATCAGCACCAGGCCGCCCGCGCTTTCCGACCGTAGGAAATCGGCCAGAGCCGCAAATCGCCGCCGTGCAGCGTGCGTGATGAACAGATATTGCATCGAAGCCCTAATCGCCGGGGGAGGGTCAAGGCAACGTGGGCGGCGCAGCCACGTTGCTGTGTGTCTATGTCGTGGTCCTACAGTTTTTGTTATGCCGCATCCCTTGCTCGCTCAACAGCCCACCGATCAACGCTCCAGGAGCCTCGATGTTGGCGTCTGCTGGGACAGAGCCATGCGGGCGGGCGCGTTCGACGCGGCCTGGGCAATAAGCGACGCGGTGCTCGCGGCGCGTGACCCAACGACGCGGGATGATCCCACCCTGCCCTACCACCTGCGCTGGATTTGGGACGGGCGTGCGCCGGACGGCCGCCGGGTGCTGGTCCGCTGCTACCACGGCCTCGGCGACACGCTGCAGTTCTGCCGGTATCTGCCGCGGCTCCGCCCGCGGGTCGCCGGGTTGACGCTGGAGGTGCAGCCCGAGCTGATCCCACTGCTGCACAGCCTTCCCGGTCCGGACCGGCTGATCCCGTTCCGCCCGGAGGCGCCGACGCCGGCGTCGGAGTGCGACATCGAAATCATGGAACTCGCCCATGCGCTGCGGCTACCCCCGCCTGGCGCACCCTATCTCACGGCCGAGCCGCTGCCTCGCCCGGCCGGCGGAATGCTGGTCGGTGTATGCTGGCAGGCCGGCGGCTGGAACCCGGCACGGTCGGTGCCGCTGCCGGCTCTAGCACCGCTTGGCCGGGTGCCGGGCGTGCGGCTGATCAGCCTGCAGCGCGGGCCGGGCTTGAAGGAACTCAGCGACGCAGGTGCGCCGCCGGTGCTCGATACCGGGGACCGCAGTTCGGACGTCATGGCTGTCGCCAGGCTGCTGGCCACCCTAGACCTGGTCGTAACGGTGGATACGATGATCGCGCATTTGGCCGGCGCGCTGGGCCGGCCGACCTGGCTGCTGCTGCCGGCCGAGGCGGACTGGCGCTGGATGTCCGGGCGGCGCAGCCGATGGTACGGCTCGATCCGGACATACAGGCAGACCCGCCCCGGTCAATGGGCGGATCCGGTCGCGCGGATGCAGGCGGACCTCGTTGAGTTGATCCGGCGACGCAATTTGGGGAACCCCGGGACACATCGGCGTTTGTAGGCCTACAAGGTTTGCACGAGGACCAGTTTGCCATGCCCATATCCAACCCGACCGGCCGGACCCTCTAGGCCTCGACTTTGCGGATCGTGATCCTCGGCCTGACCATTACATCGTCCTGGGGCAACGGGCATGCGACGACGTTCCGCGGCCTGATGCGCGGTTTGGCGCAGCGCGGCCATAGCGTGCTGTTCCTGGAGCGCAACAAGCCTTGGTACGCCGACAACCGTGACCTCCCAGTGCCACCGTATGGCGAAACCCAGCTTTATGCCGAGCTGGAGGAGCTGCAGCAGCGCTGGTCCGGCGCCATCGCTGCGGCGGACCTGGTCGTGGTCGGCTCCTACGTGCCGGACGGCGTGGCGGTCGGTGCGCTGGTGCAGCGATTGGCGCGGGGCATCACGGCGTTCTACGACATCGACACGCCGGTCACCCTCGCGGCGCTGGCCGACGATGCCTGTGACTATCTAACGCCGGGTCTGCTGCGCGGTTTCGATCTTTATCTGTCGTTTACCGGCGGGCCGACTCTGCAATACCTGGAACATACGCTGGGCGCCCCAATGGCGCGGGCGCTATACTGCTCGGCCGATCCGGACGTGTACTGGCCCGATCCAAACGCCGTGCCGGCCTGGGATCTCGGCTATCTCGGCACCTACAGTCCCGACCGACAGCCGATGGTGGACGCGCTGCTGTGCCGGACGGCGCAGGCGTGGGACGCCGGGCGGTTCGTGGTGGCGGGGCCGATGTACCCCGGCGACCTTGCCTGGCCCGGCAACGTCGAGCGCGTCGAGCACCTCGCCCCCAACCGGCACCGCGCCTTCTACGCCGCGCAGCGCTTCACCTTGAACGTGACCCGGGCCGACATGGTCCGCCGCGGCTACAGCCCAAGCGTGCGTCTGTTCGAAGCCGCGTGTTGCGGCGTGCCGATCATCAGCGACTGGTGGGCCGGCCTCGACGCGTTCTTCCGGCCTGGCGAGGAGATCCTGCTCGCTGCCTCGACGGAGGAGGTGCTGACGGCGGTACGAACCCTGCCGGAGCACCGGCGCCGTGCCATGGCCGCCGCGGCACGGGCGCGCGTGCTGGCGGCGCATACCGGCGGCCACCGGGCGGCCGAGCTCGAAGCCTACGCCGCCGAGGCCGCCCAAGCCTGCGCGGGGCAACGGCGAGTGCCGGGCCGGGTGCCGGCATGAACATCGTGATCTTCGGCCTGTCGGTCAGCAGCTCCTGGGGCAATGGACACGCGGCATTGTGGCGCGGCCTGATCGGCGCGTTGCTGGCGGCCGGGCACCGGGTCACGTTTTTCGAGCGCGACGTGCCGTATTACCGTGAATACCGCGACCTTTGGTCCCTGCCGGACGGCGGCGAACTGGTGCTGTATCCCGACTGGGCGGCGGCCCTGCCGCAGATGCGCCGTGCGCTGGCCGGGGCGGATGTCGGCATGGTTACGTCATATTGCCCGGACGCGCTTGCGGCGACCCAACTGCTGCAGGATAGCACAGCAGCACTCCGCTGCTTCTACGACCTGGACACCCCGGTGACCCTGGCGCGGCTCGATGCCGGCGAGGCCGTGGACTACATCGGACCCGATGGCCTGGCCGGGTTCGACCTCGTGCTGAGCTACACCGGCGGCGACGCGTTGGAGGCGCTGCGCACCCAGCTCAGCGCTCGTTGCGTGGTGCCGATCTACGGCTCGGTCGATCCGGCGCTGCACCGCCCGACGGCGCCGCGCCCGGAGTACGACGCCCTGCTCTCATACCTCGGCACCTACGCCGCCGACCGCCAGGCGGCGCTCGAAAGGCTGTTCGTCGAGCCCGCCCGGGCCTTGCCGGACCAGCGCTTCGTCATTGGCGGCGCGCAGTACCCGGACGGCTTCCCGTGGACACAAAACACGTTCTTCGTGCGCCATCTGCCGCCGCCGCTGCACCCAGCGTTCTATTGCTCGTCCCGCATCACCCTGAACGTCACGCGCGACGCGATGGCGCGGGCCGGCTGGTGCCCGTCCGGCCGGCTGTTCGAGGCGGCTGCCTGCGGCGTGCCGATCCTGAGCGACGCCTGGGCCGGGCTCGACAGCTTCTTCGAACCTGGCCGCGAAATTCTGGTGGCGCGCTCCACCGACGACGCCTTGGCGGCGCTGCACACATCCCCCAACGAGCTCGCCGCCATCGCGCGCCGGGCCCGCGACCGTACCCTGTCGGAGCACAGCGCTGCGCGCCGCGCCTCCGAGATGGTGATGGCGTTCGAGACGGTGTCGTCGCGGGAGCGCGTCTGATGTGGGGCATCATCCCGGCCGCCGGCAACGGCACGCGCATGCAGCCACTAGCGTTCAGCAAGGAGCTGCTGCCGGTCGGCTCGCGCCTGGACGCCAGCGGTATCGAACGGCCGCGCGCTGTCAGCGAGTACCTGATCGAGCGCATGGTGCGGGGCGGCGCCGACAAGATTTGCTTCGTGATCTCGCCGTGGAAGAGCGACATCCTGCAGTATTACGGCGGGTCCGTCGGCGACGTGGACATCGCCTATGTCTGCCAGGCCGGCGCCGTCGGACTGTGCGACGCCATTTTCCGCGCTCTGCCGCTCATTCCCGAAAGCGAGCCGGTGATCGTCGGCCTTCCGGACACCATCTGGTTCCCGGCCGACGCGCTGGGCGGCTTGCCGGATGACCGCCTGTCGTTCCTGCTGTTTCCAGTCGAGAAGCCCGAGCTGTTCGACGCGGTTGACCTGGATGCCGACGGCCGGGTGCGGGAAATCCAGGTGAAGTCGCCCGTCGCCCGGTCCAACTGGATTTGGGGCGCCTTCAAGATGCCCGGCGCCACGCTGCACGCGCTGCACCGCCTATGGCTGCACCGGGAGCGGGCGGACGAATACATCGGCACGCTGATCAACGCCTGGCTCGCCGAGGGCAACGCGGCCTGGGGCGTGCGGGCGGGAACCAGCTACGTCGATGTCGGCACGCTCAATGGGTATCGCGAGGCGATGCGCCTGCTGGGCGGCGAGGCCGCAGCGCCGGCGCCGGCGCACAGCACGACGGAGAGGCGGACCGGATCGGCAAAGTTCGAAGGGAACACGGTTTAATCATGCAGGAATGGACCACGGACCGCATCCGCGAACGGGTGCAAACGCTGGGGCCTTGGTTCCACAACATGAACCTGTGCGGCGTGCAGACCGCGCCGGAGCACTTCCTGGGCGACTACCCCATGGTAAAGTGGCAGCGGTTCCAGGACAGCCTGCCCGCGGATCTCACGGGCAAGACGGTGCTCGACATCGGCTGCAACGCCGGCTTCTACTCAATGGAGATGAAGCGGCGCGGCGCTGCCCGGGTGCTCGGCATCGACTTCGATGAGGACTACCTGGCGCAGGCACGTTTCGCCGCGAAAATCCAGGAGCTGGACATCGAGTTCCGGCAGATGTCCGTCTATGACATTGGCCAGCTGGGCGAACGGTTCGATGTCGTGTTCTTCATCGGCGTGCTCTACCATCTGCGCCACCCGCTGCTGGCGCTCGATCTGATCCGCGAGCACGTCACCGGCGACCTGCTGGTGTTTCAATCGCTGCAGCGCGGCGCCAACGCGGTGCTGCCCTTGGCGGCGGATTATGAGTTCTGGGAAACCGCGATCTTCGACGACCCCGGCTTTCCGAAGCTGCACTTCATCGAACGCAGCTACTCGCACGACAACACCAACTGGTGGGTGCCGAACGCCGCGTGCTCAGCGGCGATGCTGCGAGCCGCCGGGTTCAGCATCGAGAGCAACCCGGAGGACGAGGTCTTTATTTGTCGCTGCGCGGCACATCCGGATGCGCGCTATGGCGCCGTGTATCCGGCTCGAAATGCAGCTCCGCAGCCCGTCCGCGAAAAGGAGGATCGGCCATGATCGAGGCCGCAATGATTTGGAACGAGCCGAACAACAAGTCGCATTGGGACTTTGATAATGATCCGGGCTGGGCCGTCTTCGCCCGCATGACCAAGCTGGCCGGTCAGGCGATCGCGGCCGAGGCGCCCGGCCTGCCCCGCGTGCTGGGCGGCATCAGCCCGATCGACCCCGACTTCATCCGCGTGCTGCAGGGCCACGACGCCTTGACCGATCTGGACGCAGTGGCGGTGCATGGTTTCCCGCTCGACTGGAACCATTGGATGCTGGACGACTGGCCGGCGAAGCTCGACAGCATCCGCGCGGTGACGGACCTGCCGCTCTGGGTCAGCGAGGTCGGCATCTCGACCTTCGGCGCCGAGGAGGTGCAGGAGTGGGGCCTGCGCCGCACCGCGGAGCTGCTGCTGGGCCTTGGCCCGAAGCGTCCGGAGCGCATCCACTGGTACAGCCTGTATGACCTGCCCGCGGCGTGGCCTGCGACGACCCGGCACCGTGAGGCCGAGGGCAGCAGCTACTACCGGCATTTCCACATGGGCCTGCTGGACGAGCACGGCCGGCCGAAGCGCGCCGCCAAGATCTTCCACGAGTTCACCCCGGAGATCGGCCTCTGTCAGTGGTTCCACTTCGAGGACCACCGGCTGGATGACGCGGTGCGCCATATGCGCGATATGGGCGTGACCACCCTGCGCACCGGACTGAGCTGGGCGGATTGGTACCGGCCCGATGCGGAGGCTTGGTTCGACCGGCAGATGCGCGCGCTGGAGGATTTCGACGTCACGGCGACATTCTGCTTCACGCCGGAGCACAAGGGCCAGCGGCCGCACCACACCGCTGTCCCTACCCATCCGGAGGAGTTCGCGGAATTCTGCGGCACGATGATCCGCCGCTACGCGCCGGGCCGGCTGGGTTGCAGCGCGCCCAACGGGCTGCGGAGCAATGCTCCCAGCGGGCCGGAGGCCTGGTCGATGCACGCCGCGGTCGGTTAGCCGCATGGAGGCCGTGCTGCGCGGCCTCGCGCTGCGCCAACCGGTGGGCGTCCGGGTGGCTCTCGTCGTTGCGCATCCGGACGACGAGACGATCGCCGCTGGTGCCAGCCTGCATCTGCTGTCGGAGCTATTGCTGGTGCATGTGACCGATGGCGCGCCGCGGGCCATAGCGGACGCGGCCGCCGCGGGCTTCGACACCGTGACCGCCTATGCCGCCGCCCGGCGCCGTGAGCTCACTGCGGCGCTGCAGGTTGCAGGCGTATCGCCGAGGCTGGTCGAGCTTGGTGTGCCGGACCAGGACGCTAGCCTCGACATGCAGGGGCTCACGCACACGCTAGCCCGCCTGTTCGAAGCGCATGGGATCGAGGCGATGCTCACCCACGCCTATGAGGGCGGCCACCCCGACCACGACGCCACCGCATTTGCCGTGCACGCCGCCGCCGGGCACCGTGCGGTGCTGGAATTCGCCGGATATCACGCCGACCCCGCGGGTAGGCTGCTGACCGGACGCTTCCTGCCGGGTCCGGTTCCAACGGTCGTCGCGCTCACCGAAGTCGAACGGCAGCAAAAACAGGCGATGTTCGACTGCTTCCGCACCCAGGCCGGCATACTTACCGCGTTCGGCACAATTGAAGAAAGCTTCCGCCCAGCGCCGGCCTACGACTTCGCGGCGCCACCGCTGCCGGGGCGGCTGAACTACGAGCACTGGGGCTGGAGCATGACCGGCGCGCGATGGCGCAGTCTGGCGCGGGCAGCCCTATGCGACGCCTGACGGTCCTCAGCATCGCCTACCCGCTGGCGCCGGTCAGCATCGACGCGGTGGGCGGCTCCGAACAGGTGCTCAGCAGCTTGGACCGCGCCCTCGTCGCCGAAGGCCACCGCAGCATCGTCATCGCCTGCGCGGGATCGCAGGTGGCGGGCGAGCTGCGGCCGTTTCCCGCGCTGCCGACGGACGGCCCGATCACCGAGGCGGTGCACGACGCCCGACGGGACGCGATCCGCGCCATCACCGCCGAGGTGCTGCAGTGGCAGGCCATCGACGTCGTCCATATGCACGGCCTCGATTTCCACACCTATCTGCCGCCGCCCGGCCCGCCGACGCTGGCCACCCTGCATTTGCCAGCCGACTGGTACCCGCCCAGGGCCCTTGAGCCGGAACGGCCGGACACCTGGATCAACTGCGTGTCCGAAAGCCAGATGCGCGGCGTGCCGCCCAATCAGCGCATGCTGCCGCCGATCCCGAACGGGGTGCCGGTCGCGCTGCTCGGTGCGGCGCAGTCTCGCAAATGCGGCTTTGCGCTGACTCTGGCCCGGGTGTGCCCCGAAAAAGGTCTGCATCTGGCGCTCGACGCCGCACGGGCGGTCGATGTGCCGATGCTGCTCGGCGGCGCAGTCTTCCCCTATTTGGCGCACCAAACCTACTTTCAGACGGAGGTCCTGCCCCGGCTCGACCAGCGGCGCCGCTATCTCGGTCCGGTCGGCTTCAACCGGAAGCGCCGCCTGCTGACCGCCGCAAAATGCCTGCTGGTGCCGAGCCTGGTCGCCGAAACCAGCTCACTGGTCGCCATGGAGGCCGCGAGCTGCGGCACCCCGGTCATCGCCTTCCGCAACGGCGCGTTGCCGGAGGTGGTGGAGGATGGCCGCACCGGCTTCCTGGTGGACGACGCGGCCGGCATGGCCGAGGCGATCCGCCGCGTGGACCTGATCGACCCAGCCGTCTGCCGCGAAACCGCACAGCGCCGGTTCTCGATCGAGCGCATGACCGCCGCCTACATCGACCGCTACCGGATGCTGACGCGCGTCGCCGTCCCGGCATGAACGGGGTCGCCGTGCTGGACACCGACGCTGCGCTGCTGGCGCTCGCGCCGGAGTGGGAGGCGCTGTGGCGTCGAGTGCCGGACGCTTCGCCATTTTCGGCGCCGGCGTGGCTGATCCCGTGGTGGCGGCATTTTGGCACCGGCGCGCCGCGGGTGGCGATCCAGCGTACCGCCGGGCGGCTATCGGGCGTGCTGCCGCTGTATCGCCTGGACGAGCCCGGCATCCGCAAGCTGCTGCCGATCGGCGCCGGCACCACCGACTATTTGGATGCGTTGCTGGAGCCGGGCGCGGAGGTTGGGCCATTGCTGCAGGCGGCGCTGGATCGTGCCCGGGCAGATGGAGTGGACGCGTGCGACCTGATCGAAGTGCCACCAGAGTCGGCACTGCACAGCATCGCGCCGAAGGGTTGGCACGTGCACTGGTCTGAGGGCGAGCCCTGCCCGGTGCTGACGCTGCCCACGACGGTCGCAGGACTGGCCGAAATCGTGCCCGGCAACACGCTGCGAAAGCTACGGATGAACCGCAATCGTTCCGCCCGCGCTGGCGGACTTATTATTGAGACGGCCGGGCCAGCGACGGTGCAGCCTCTCCTGTCCGAGCTCGTCCGCCTGCATCAGGCGCGCTGGACCATGCAGGGCGAGGCCGGCGCCTTTTCAGACCCAGCGGTTCTCGCCTTCCAGCAAGATGCCGCCCCCGCGCTGCTGTTGGCCGGAGCGCTTCGGCTCCAGGCGCTGCGGGTTGGAGGCACAGTTGCGGCGGCCTGTTATACCCTGCTCACACGACGAGACCGCATCCTGTTTTACCTGAGCGGCTTCGACACCGCGCATTCCTTTGTCAGCCCCGGCACGCTGCTGCTCGCCAGCATGATCGAGCAGGCAGTGACGGAGGGCCGGCGTGAGGCGCACTTCTTGCGTGGAAGAGAGGCCTATAAATACGCCTGGGGCGGCGTGGACCGGCTCAACTTGGACTGCCGCCTGACGCCGGCCGCTTAAGGCGGAAGGCGTCGCACTACGGCTTTCGCCAGGAAATAGTCATTGTTCAATCGCCGCGGTCCGTGCCGGCTCGCCTTTGGGCTGCGTCGTGGGGGCTTGGGGCCTACCACCGCTTAGGTCGCCCGGCTTTGCCATGGTCTCCACGGCGCTATCAAGGATCGCTTCCAAGCGGGTTCTCCACGCATCCACCACTTCCATTGCGTCATCTGAAAACGCCGCGGGTTCTTTGCAGAGATTAGGTCTTTTCAAAACATCAGACGCGACGCGCCAATGAAGCTGTTGCAGTTGGGACAGCGTCCTCTGGTCACGCAAGGCGACTATCTGGCTTCCGTCAAAGCCGCTCATGGAGGAGACGGCCGCCCCGGCTGTTGAAAACACAATAGCCATGACACCAATGAAACCAGCTTTCGGAGTGTTCCCCGGTATTACGGTTCTTATGCTGACGAAGATTGTTGCACATGCGCCAAAACCCAAAATAAGGATTTGGTAGAGCCTAGAGCGTGAACGACTATCCTCCAGCTCCCTTCGGACCTCCAACCGATCCCGTGAGATGCGGTCGCTAAAGGAAATCGCGGCCGCATGGAATGGGTTCAGGACTGGCAGTGTATGAGCCGTCGATCCCTCGGTTGGCTTGTGGGTCACAAAGGGAGGCGTTTGCATCCGGTGTTCGTCGAGTTCGGATAGCAGGATGGCTCTAATGCTTGGAGACCAGTGCATTGGGTCCCCGATCGTCTCGTAATAGCATTGGGCGATATCGAGCGCGATCGCCGCATGATCGCTGCGGGCCGCGCCGAACTCTTTCAGCGCGTTGTCCGTCCCACGATAGAATTGCCCCAAGGCAGCGACCGGGGTTTCCTGCACTGGCTGGACCAAGGGAATATTCGGGCGAGCTATCGTAGTCGCTTCGGCGGCTTTTGCGTGTGGGATGCTGCTTGGTGCAGCGCTGAGTACCGAAGTCAGGACTGCCGAAACGCCAGCAATGCGGATAAATTTTCGCAACATGATCGCAACCTTTCCAACTGGTGGTTATTAATCACCAGCCGGATTTACAGGTCGATCATCCCAGAAGATGTGAAATAGGTTACACTCGGCTTTACAAACAGCCAATGCGCAACGCGGCGTTGGCAAAGCAATGGAGCCGTGGCCAACCCAAAAACGGTCGTTCAGTCGAACCGCTGGCGCATCTTTTCAGAGCGGTAGATTCACGCCGTCCACCTGCACGCTTCCGTCGGCAAACACCCGTAGGACGCTGCGGGAGGCCGGCGCCAACTCAATGCGCTGCATGAGGTCGAGCGGCGCCCCCAGGCTATGCGAGATTACCGCCTTCAGCACGTCCTGATGGCTGACCAGCACAACTTCGCCGTCCCGATAGGCATTGTGCAGCCGCGCGATAGTGCGAAGCGGGCGGGCCAGCGCCTCCAGCATCGTCTCTCCGTTAGGGGTTGGCGCCGTACCGCGGAACTGATTCCAGGCCTGCCACGCCGGTAAATCCTGCAATGCCTCGAAAGCCATGCCGGTCCAGGCGCCAAAGTCGATCTCATCCAGCCCAGCATCCGTCGTCACAGCGAGGCCGAGCGCCGCGGCAATCGGCGCAGCCGTCTCTTGCGCACGCGCCAATGGGCTGGACACCACCGCCGCAATCGAGCGTCCCGAGAAATATGCCGCCAGTCGCACCGCCTGCGCCCGCCCATCCTCATTCAGTAACACGCCCGGCATCCGACCCGCCAGCACACGGCCTAGCAGCCCATGCGCAGCGTGCCGAACGAGGTAAAAAGTCGTTGCCAAACCTAGGCCGCAGCCTCCTGCTTCGCGAAGGCATCATCCAGCCGGCTGTCCCACAACCGCACGCCGCCAGTGATGCCAGCGTCGTTCGACACGATGCGCACGTCGTCCGGCAGCTTCAGCTTGATCTCCTGGGCATCGCCGCCGCCAATATACAGCGTATCAAAATTCACCACCGCCCGCAGCTGCGCCAGCATCCGCTCCACCCGGCGCTCCCAGCGCTTACGGCCCACCTTATGCAGCGCCGCGACGCCCAAGTACTCGTCATAGGTCAAATCCTTGCGCACGACGTGCTGGCTCATCTCCAGCTGCGGGGTGAGCCGTCCGTCGTGATACAGCGCGAAGCCGAAGCCGGTGCCGAGGGTGATCACACACTCCAGCCCCTGGCCGGAGATCACGCCCAAACCCTGCACCGTCGCGTCGTTCAGCATGCGCACCGGCTTGCCGAGCTGTTTACGTAAGGCACCGGCGAGGTCGAAGCCGGCCCAATCCTTGGTGCCGAGGTTCGGCGCGGTCCGCACGACGCCGCGTTTGATCAGGCCCGGAAACCCGACCGAGACGCGGTCGAACGGTCCAAGCTGCCCGACCAGCTCAACCAGCGCCGGCACGACCAGCTTCGGCGGGGATGGGTGCATCGTCGGCACTTTGACCCGCTTCCCCACGATGGCGCCGTCATTGTCCAATAATCCAGCCTTAAGATTGCTGCCGCCGATGTCGATCGCGAGCGTCACTGGGCCCGGCTTCACCTGGTCTGGCGACGCTGGGTGAGCCGCTTCAACGTCGGTCATCACAGCTCCAAAATTCTTGGTCCAGCCTGGGTGCCGGCGATGACGCGGGTTGCCATGCCGACGAACAGCCCAGTCTCAACCACGCCGACGATCGCCTTCAGGCG
Source organism: Rhodospirillales bacterium (assembly GCA_025351925.1). GTDB lineage: Bacteria > Pseudomonadota > Alphaproteobacteria > Acetobacterales > Acetobacteraceae > CAHJXG01. Next base: position 28,717 of record JANXVC010000070.1, read on the forward strand.
GCTGTGCAGCGCCGCCGGGTCGGCGATGGCGGCAAAGGCGCAGTCGGCGATCAGGTTGCCGCCATCGGTGTGGAACAGCGCGCCGTCGGCCCCTTGACGCACCAGGACGTCGGCCCCGGCGTCGTGCAGATGCGCGAGCGTCGCCTGCCAGCCGAACGCCGCGATCTCCACCGGCAGGCGCACCCCCCCGAGCGTCGGCACCAGCTTGCTTTCGTCCACGATGACCGTCATGCGGCGGCTCGCGGCGGCGACGATCTTCTCCCGCAGCAGCGCGCCGCCCAGGCCCTTGATGAGATCGAGCGTACCGGTGTGCACCTCGTCCGCGCCGTCGATCGTCAGGTCGATGCTGGTGTGCTCGGCAAAGCTCGCCAACGGGATACCCAGCGCCAGCGCCTGCTCCGCCGTACGCTCCGACGTCGGGATGCCGACGATGCGCAGCCCGGCCTTTACGCGGGCACCCAGGATCGCCACGGCGAGCGCCGCCGTGGACCCGGTGCCGAGGCCCAGCACCATGCCGTCCCGCACTTCGGCCACCGCCGCCTCCGCCGCCTGCTGCTTCAGCGCGGTCTGGTCCAACACCTCGGGCATCACTCGGCTCCCGGCAGCTGCGCCATGATTGCCTGCACGATCTCGGACGGACGCGGCGCCACCGACACGGTAATGGGGTTTTCGTCAGGCATGGGTTCCTCCAGTGCCGCGAACTGGCTATCGACCAGGGTTGCCGGCATGTAATGGTTCAGCCGGGCGGCCTGCCGCGCCGCGATCAGCCGCCTGTCGCCCTGCAGATACACGAGGCGCACGTCGGGCCGCCCGCCCAGCAGGATGTCGCGATAGGCGCGCCGCAGCGCCGAGCATACCACCACGCCGTGCCGCCCAGTGGACCGCGTCGCATCGATCCAAGCCGCGATGGAGCCCAGCCAAGGCCAGCGGTCCGCGTCGGTCAGCGGCGTCCCGCCATGCATCTTAGCGACGTTCTCCGGCGGATGGAAATCATCGCCGTCCTCATACTCCCAGCCGAGCCGCCCCGCGAGCAGCGCGGCAATTGTGGTCTTGCCGGAGCCGGAGACTCCCATGACGACGAGAACAGCAGGCAAAACGGCGGAGGATTTCGCGTTCATGCCGACAACGATACCGGCAACCGCCTGCTACTCCTAGCCCGCCGCCTGGTCGGCAAACCAGTGCAGCTCGCCCGTGGGATGATAGTGCGCCGCCGGCAGGTCCAGGGCACCCGCCCGCACCCGGGCCAGCACGTCCCGCTTATCCGCGCCGGCCACCAGGAAAGCGGCGTAGCGGCAGCTCTCCAGCGCCGGGTAGGTGAGGGTAATCCGCGTCGGCTCGCCGGCGGGCGTCACCGCGGCGGCCCAGCCGGTGCGTTCATTCAGTACCGGAGTGTCCGGGAACAACGACGCCGTATGGCCATTAGTGCCCAGCCCCAGCAGCACGATATCGAACAGCGGTCGGGCAGGGTCAAGGACTCGGCCGCCGTAATAGGCCTGCAGCATGGCCTGATAACGTGCGGCGGCCTCCTCGGGAGTCACATCCTCGGTCGGGATGGGATGGATGTTGCCAGGCGGCGCGCCGGCTTTCCGCAGCATGGCCTCCATGGTCATCCGGTAGTTGCTGCGCTCGTCGGAGTGCGGCACGAAGCGCTCGTCGCCCCAGAACCAATGGACGCGCTCCCACGGCACGCGTTGCACGAAGGGCGGCGCGGCCAGGGCCTGATACAGCAGCTTCGGCGTGGACCCGCCCGACAGCGCGACCGTGACCGGCCCCGGTCGTGCCTGCAGGATGCCGATCATCCATCCCGCAACATGCGCGGCAAGCGCCGGGGCGTCGGCAAGCACTCGAATGTCGGCAAGCACTGGGTCCATCAGCGGCCCCGCGGGAGAATGAATTGATCGACCGCCTGCGCCCAGCCATCCGCGTCGTTCGATCCGGTGACGGCGCCGGCCTGCGCCTGCACCTCGGGCGACCCGTTGCCCATGGCGACCGCAAACCCGGCCACATCGAACATCGGCAGGTCATTCGCCATGTCACCCAGCACCGCCACATCCGCCAAATCGACGCCCACATGCGCCGCCAGCATGCGGACCGCGTTGCCCTTGTTCGCGTCGCGGTGCGTCACGTCGAGATAGTAGGTCTGCGACAGCTTGGCATTGGCCGTGTCGCCCAGCATGCCCTGTAGTTCATGCTCCAGCTCGGCCAGCAGCCGGGCGTCGTCGGTGACGCCCACCACCTTGCCGGCCTGCCCGATATAGGCATCGAAGTTCTCAACGATACGCTCGTTAAACCGCACGGTGCGGCGCTCGTGGTCCACGTGCGGGCCTTCCGGGTCTTGCGCCAGCCACTCCTCGGCGGTGAACAGCCACGCGCTGACGTGGCTGTGGGCGAACAGCTCCAATGCGGTCCGCGCAGCACCCTGCGGCACAGTGTGCTGCTCCACCACGGTACCGTCCGGCTGCATGATCGTCCCGCCATTGAACCCGGCCAGCAAGCCGGCCAATCCCAGTTCCTGGGCGATCCACAGCATGCCGCGCGGCGGCCGGGCACTGACGATGGCAAGCGGGATGCCCGCCGCGTGCAGCCGCCCCGCCGCGGCCACGGTGCTCGGGGCGAGCGACTTGTCGGTTTTGACCAATGTGCCGTCCACGTCGGAAATCACGAGGCGGACGCGGCGAGCGGTTGATTGCGGGCTCATGCGCTCAATGCCAGCCAATGGCGGCCGTCCCGCTCCAGCAGCGCGTCCGCCGCCGCAGGGCCGCTGGTGCCCGCGGCGTAGGGCTGAACCTCGCTGTGCCCGGCCTCGATCTCATCCAGCATTGGCTGCACGACCGCCCAGCCGGCCTCCACGTTGTCGGCGCGCTGGAAGAACGTCGCGTCGCCGATCATCACGTCATACAGCAGCGTCTCATACCCCGTGTTGGACGGCGTGTTGAAGTAGTCGGCATAGCGAAAATCCATCGCCACCCGGCCGAGCTGCAGTGTTGGACCTGGCACCTTGGCGCTGAAATTCAGCGTAATGCCCTCGCTCGGCTGCACGTGGATGACCATGGCGTTGGGCGTCAGCGCCTCGACCGGGGTGCTGCGGAACATCGCATGCGGCGCCTGCTTGAAGTGCACCACGATCTCGGTGCGCCGCACCGCCATGCGCTTGCCGGTCCGCACGTAGAACGGCACGCCGGCCCAGCGGAAATTGTCTATGTTGAGCCGCATGGCGATGTAGGTCTCGGTCGTGCTGTCGGCCGCCACGTCGGGCTCCTGCCGGTACCCCTGCGTGTCTTTGCCGCCCGAGGTGCCGGGCCCGTATTGGCCGCGCACCAGGTCCCGCGCGACCCGGCCGGTGTCGAGCGGCTTGACCGCCTGCAGCACCTTGGCTTTCTCCGCCCGCACCGCGTCGGCGTCGAAGCTGTTGGGCGGCTCCATCGCCGTCATCGCCAGCAGCTGGAACATGTGGTTCGGCACCATGTCGCGCAGCGCCCCAGTCGGCTCGTAGAACTTCGCCCGCCGCTCGACGCCCACCGTTTCGGCGGCGGTAATCTGCACATGGTCAATGTAATTGCGGTTCCACAGCGGCTCGAAGATGCCGTTGCTGAAGCGCAGCGCCATGAGGTTCTGCACTGTCTCCTTGCCCAGAAAATGGTCGATGCGGAACACCTGGCTCTCGTCCATCTTGGCGAGGATCAGCGCATTCAGCGCCTTGGCGCTGGCGAGGTCGTGGCCGAACGGCTTCTCGACCACCACGCGGCGGAAGGCATCGTCCGCCTCGGTCATCAGGCCGCTGTCCGCCAGATGGGTGAGCACGGGGGCGAAAAACCGGGCGGCGACGGCCAAGTAGAACACGCAGTTGCCGCTGACCCGCTGTTTTAGCGCGTCATAGGTGGCCGTGTCCTCGAAATCACCGGCCTGGTAGAACAGCCGGTCGCGCACCCAGCCCCACGCATCGGCGTTCAGCCCGTCCAGTGCCGACTCGCTGCCCTTGTCCGACGCAAAGCCCTGGATCGTCTCGGTCAGGTCGGAGCGGTAGCCATTGTCGTCGCGCGCGACGCGGTCCACGCCGACCACGGTGAACCCCTCCTGCAGCAGCCCAGCCTGCTGCATGTTGTAAAGCGACGGCATCAGCAGCCGTTTCGTCAAGTCACCAGCGGCGCCGAAGATCACCAGGGTGCAAGACGGTGCCGGGTCGGCCTTCGCGAGGCCCTCGGGACCGGCGAGGGCGGCTGCGACGTCCATGGCTCAGGCTTCCCGCTCGTGTTCCTGCACCTTGACCGCCGGCGGCTGCTCTACCGGCTGGGCGATGACGCCCGGGGTTGTCGGCTCGACGTGGCCGCCGAACCCGGCGCGCATCGCCGACAGCAGCTTGTTGGCGAAGCTGTGATGCCGCCGGCTCTCGAAGCGCGCGAACAGGCTGGCGGTGATCACCGGCGCCGGCACTGACTGCTCGACCGCCGCCTCGATCGTCCAGCGCCCCTCGCCGCTGTCGGCCACCTCGCCCTGATACTCCGACAAATCGCCGTTCTTCGTCAGCGCGATGGACGTAAGGTCCAGCAGCCACGAGCTGACGACGCTGCCGCGGCGCCAGGTCTCTGCGACTTCGGCGACGTTGATGGTGAAGCGTTCGCTTTCAGGCAGCTCCTCAGAGTCCTTCGTTCGCAGGATATCGAAGCCCTCGGCGTAGGCCTGCATCATCCCGTATTCGATGCCGTTATGCACCATCTTGACGAAGTGCCCGGCGCCGGCTGGGCCCGCGTGAATATAGCCCTGCTCCGAGCGCGGGTCGTGCCCCTCCCGCTCCGGGGTGCGCTCGATCGTGCCAATGCCGGGGGCCAATGTCGCAAAGATCGGGTTGAGCCGCTCCACCGCCGCCTTCTCGCCGCCAATCATCATGCAATAGCCGCGCTCGATCCCCCAAATGCCGCCCGACGTGCCGACGTCAACATACGTGATGCCCTTGGCACTCAGCTCCTTTGCACGGCGGATGTCGTCCTTGTAGTAGGTATTACCGCCGTCGATGATGGTGTCGCCGCTCTCCAGCAGGTCGGCGAGGTCCGCCTCCGTCGCCTCGGTGATCTTGCCCGCCGGCAGCATCACCCAGATGGCGCGCGGCGGCGTGAGCTTCGCCACCATGTCCTTGAGGCCGCTGGACGGCGCCGCGCCCTTATCCGCCAGGCCGTGCACCGCGGCCTCGTTCCGGTCATACACCACGGCGCGGTGCCCGGCACGCATCAGGCGCTGGCTGATGTTGCCGCCCATGCGGCCGAGGCCGATGATCCCAATTTCCATGGCTCCGCTCCCTTACAGCGCCGCATCCACGGCACGCGCCAGCCGCGCCAGCCCGGCATCCACGTCCGCGCCCAAATGCACCCGCAGCGCCCGCCGGCCGCGCTCCGCCAGCACGTCGAAGTCGCCGCGCGCCTGCGCCGCCTTCACCGTGCCGAAGCTGAACTTTTCCCCAGGCACGGCCAAATCCTTCGCATCGTCCGCGGTGATCTGCAGCACGACGCCGCTGTTGGGTCCGCCTTTATAGGCCTGGCCCGTCGAGTGCAGGAACCGCGGGCCGAACCCCACGCAGGTCGCCACGTGCTTCGCGTCGCGGATGCGGGTACGCAGCTTACGCAGTGCCTCGATATGCGCCGGATTGCGGTCGATATAGGCCAGCAGCGCCACATAGTCGCCCGGCCCCGCCCGGCCCAGATGCGCCTTGATGACGTCGTCGAGGCTCTCCTGCCGCAGCGCGTCCTGGTCACGCGGGTCGGTGAACAGCTTGATCCCGTCCGAGATCAGGAATGGCGCCTCGTCCGGCAGCTTGCCGGTGGCGGCGTAGGCGTCGGTCAGCTTCTTCGTCTCAATCTTGCTCGCCTCGACGTCCGGCTGATCGAAGGCGTTGATGCCGATGATGGCGCCCGCGACCGCGGTGGCGAACTCCCAAAGGAAGAACTGCTGCGCCACCTGCATCGTGCTCGGCAGCGACAGGCGCACGACCGGCTGACCGGCCTGTTCCAGCGCGGCCACCGCCGCATCCTGCGCGGCGTCTGGTGCAGTGGTCAGGCGCAGGTATGCAAAAACCCGGTCCTGCCCATAGGCGCCGGGCGCGCCCAACGGCTCATCGTCCACCGGCACGATGCCGTGGCCCTGCTTGCCGGTGCTCTCGGCCAGAAGCTGCTCCAGCCAGGCGCCCATGTCGGCGATCCCTGGGCTCGCGATGATCGTCACCTTGTCGCGTCCGGCCTTGGCGGCGGTGCCTAGGATCGCACCGAGCTGCATCCCGGGGTTCTCGTCCGGCGGCGTTCCGGCGTCGCAGGTCCGCACCATCAGCGCGGCCGAGTGCAGGAACGCCTTGAGGTCCAGCCCCATCGCAGCGGCCGGGACCATGCCGAAATTGGACAGCACGGAGTAGCGGCCGCCGATCGTCGGATCGCCCATGAACACCTGCCGGAAGCCGTCGGCCTCCGCCACATGCTGCATCTTCGACCCGGGATCGGTCACGGCGACGAAGTGCCGGCCCGCCTTGTCGCCGACCGCCTTCTGCATGGCGTCCCAGAAATACGCCTTGAAGATGTTCGGCTCCAGCGTGCCGCCGGACTTGCTGCTGACGATGCAAAGGGTCCGCTTCAGGTCCACACGGGCGTGCAGCGCCGTAACCTGCGCCGGGTCGGTGCTGTCGAGGATCAGCAGCTCGGGGAAGCCGGCCTGTTTGCCAAAGGTCTCGGCTAGCACCTCCGGCCCAAGGCTTGATCCGCCCATGCCCAACAGCAGAATATGCTGGAAGCCCTCGGCCTTGATCTCGTCCTGGAACGCCTGCAGCGCCGGCAGGTCGGCTGCGCGATCATCGACCACGCGCAGCCAGCCGAGCCACTTCGCCTCGTCCGCGCCGCTCCACAGGCTCGCGTCATGCGCCCAGAGGTCGCGCAGCTTGCCGTGCTTGCGCCAGTCCTCCAGCGTCGTCTTGACCTCGCCCGCCAGCGGCTCCGGCAGCATCGCCTGCATGCCGCTCAGCTTGTCGCCCAGCATGGCAGTGCGCTTCGCCGCCACCGAGCCCAGCAGCTTGTCGGCTGCCGCGGCAAACATCTCGACGCCGTCGGCCACCAGCTTTGTGGTCACCTCGTCCAGCCCCAGCTTGTGCGCCTCCGCCGCAGCCATCACGGCCCGGGCATCCTCGACGCCTTCGGTCAGGCTGGCGCGCGGGTGGCCGTGGTCGCGGAAGGCGTCCATCGTCGCTGGCGGGATGGTGTTCACCGTGTCGGGGCCGATCAGCTCTTCGACGTACAGCACGTCGCTATACGCCTTGTCCTTCACCCCGGTGCTGGCCCAGAGCAGCCGCTGCGGCAGCGCGCCGGCCGCCGCGAGCTTTTGCCAGCGCGGGCCGGCAATCAGGCCAAGATAGGTTTGGTACGCCATCTTGGCGTTGGCGATCGCCACCTTGCCGCGCAGCGCGGACAACGCGGTCTCGCCGCCCTTAATGCGGTCGTCGATACGCTTGTCGATCACCGCGTCGATGCGGCTGACGAAGAAGCTCGCGACGCTGGCGACATTGGCGACGCTGCCGCCCTGCGCCATCCGGTCTTCAAGCCCGGCGATGAACGCCTCCGCCACCGCCTCGTATGCGCTTTGCCCGAACAGCAAGGTCACGTTGATGTTCAGCCCCTCGCTGATCAGGGTGCGGATCGCCGCCACGCCTTTGTCGGTGCCGGGCACCTTCACCATGAGGTTCTCGCGTCCCACGGCCTGCCACAGCCGCCGGGCCTCCGCCACAGTCTCGTCGGTATGCAGCGCCAGGTATGGCGAGACCTCCAGGCTGACGTAGCCGTCCACCTTGCCGGTCGCCTCGTAAACCGGCCGCATCAGGTCGCACGCCTGCTGGATGTCCTCGATCGCCAGCGCCTCGTAGATGTCGAGCGCGTCATGGTCGCCCCGCTCGGCCAACTGCTTGAACCCAGCGTCGTAGTCCGTGCCCTCGCCCATCGCCTTTTGGAAAATGCTGGGATTGGAGGTGATGCCCTTCAGCCCGTCGCGGTCGATCAGCGTCTGCAGGCTGCCGTCCTGGGTAAAGCTGCGCTGGATGAAGTCGAGCCACGGACTCTGGCCGAAGCCCTCAAGCTGCTTGAGAGCGTTGCTGGTTACTTGCTGGGTGTCCATGACTAGTCCCCTTTGCTGCGTTTCGCCTGGCTGCGTGCGGCGTCCAGCACCTTCTCGGGCGTGAAGCCGAACTTCTTCAACAACTCGGCCGCCGGAGCGCTGGCGCCGAAGCTGTGCATGCCGATCACCTCGCCGCCCCAGCCGACATAGCGGTCCCAGCCAAGAGCCGAGCCCTGCTCCACCGCCACCCGGCCCACGACCGAGTGCGGCAGGATGCTGTCGCGGTACGCCGCGTCCTGGCTCTCAAACAGCTCCCAGCTCGGCATCGACACCACGCGGGAGCGCACGCCCTCCGCCTTCAGCGTCTCATGCGCGCCGATGCACAGCGACAGCTCGCTGCCGGTGCCGATCAGGATGACGTCGGGCGTCCCGTCGCACTCCGCCACCACATAGGCGCCGCGCGCCAGCCCGGCGGCGGGCTGATACTTGTCACGGTCGAGCGTCGGCAGCGCCTGGCGGCTCAGGATCAGCGAGACCGGCTTGTCCTCCATATGCATGGCAACGCGCCAGGCCTCCGCGACCTCGTTCGCGTCGGCGGGCCGGATCACCACCATGCCGGGCACCGAGCGCAGCGCGATGAGCTGCTCGATCGGCTGGTGCGTCGGGCCGTCCTCGCCCACGCCGATGCTGTCGTGGGTGAAGATATAGATGACCGGCAGCTCCATGATCGCCGCGAGCCGGATCGGCGGCTTCATGTAGTCGCTGAAGATCAGGAACCCCGAGCCATACGCCCGCATGCCGCTCAGTGCGATGCCGTTGCAGATCGAGCCCATGGCGTGCTCGCGGATGCCGAAGTGCAGGTTGCGGCCGCCGTAGTTGTCCGCCTCGAAGCTGCCGGCGCCCTGGAACGTCAGGTTGGACTTGGTGGACGGCGCCAGGTCGGCAGCGCCGCCGATCAGCCATGGCACGTGCGGCGCGATGGCGTTCAGCACCTTCTGCGAGCTGTCCCGCGTCGCCAGGCCCTTGGCGTCCGCCGGGAACACCGGGATGTCGGCATCCCAGCCGGCCGGCAGCTCGTGATGATCCATATGGTCGAGCTCGGCCGCAAGGTCCGGATACTCGGCGCGGTAGCGGGTCAGCATGTCCATCCAGGCGGTGCGCAGCCGGTGGCCACGGGCGCCCATGCCCTTGTCGAAGTGCTCGCGAACGCCGGGCGGCACCAGGAATTGCGCGTCCTCCGGCCAGCCGTAGTTGCGCTTGGCGGCGCGGATCTCCTCGTCGCCCAGCGGCTCGCCGTGCGCCTCACGGGTGCCCTGTTTTTTCGGCGCGCCGTAGCCGATGACGCTGTGCACCACGATGAAGGTCGGACGGTCGGTGACGCCCTCGGCCTCACGCAGCGCCTGCAGCGTCGCATTGGTGTCGTTCGCGTCGTCCACGTGCAGCACGTGCCAGCCATAGGCGGCGAAGCGGGCGCCTACGTCCTCGCTGAACGCCAGGTTGGTCGCACCCTCGATGGTGATGAGGTTGCTGTCGTAAATCCACACGAGGTTCGACAGCTTGAGGTGTGCTGCGGTGCTGGCGGCCTCGCCGCTCACGCCCTCCATCATGTCGCCGTCGCCGGCCAGCGCATAGACCCGGTAGTCGTACAGCGGAAAGCCCGGCTTGTTGTAGCGGTTGGCGAACCAGCGCTGCGCCATCGCCATGCCGACGCTGTTGGCGACGCCTTGGCCCAGCGGCCCCGTCGTGGTCTCCACGCCCGAGGTATAGCTATACTCCGGATGGCCCGGCGTCACGCTGCTGAGCTGGCGGAACTGCTTGATGTCGTCGAGCGACACCGCCTCGGCGTCGGTTGGGCCGTGCTCGCCGATGCGGCGGGTGCCCGACAGATGCAGCAGCGAGTACAGCAGCATCGAGGCGTGGCCGACCGACAGCACGAAGCGGTCGCGGTTGGGCCAGGTCGGATCCGTGGGGTCGAAGCGCAGGAGGTCCTGCCACAGCGTGTAGGCGACCGGCGCCAGCGCCATCGGCGTGCCGGGATGGCCCGACTTGGCTTTCTGCACCGCATCCATCGACAGGGTGCGGATCGTGTCGATGCACAGTTTGTCGATGCTGGCTTGCCCGCCCCCAACCTGTGCCACCTTGTCGCCGTCTGCTGCCATGTGCTGCTTCCCTAAAACTGGACTGGGGCGGGTCGGCCGTGCAACCCGGTATAGCAGGGGTGCTGGCGATCCCGCCGATGCGGATTGATAATGGGCCCGATGCCGTTCGGCACTGGGCGAATACTCCCTTTCGAGATGATGACTCCTCTGGAGCCGAAAATAAAGCTGGCCGTTGCAGCCGAGGCATCGATGGGGTGCGGCCGCTCTCCGGCAACGTGCCCGTGCGACTGTCGGTTGCGTGTGTCAGTCCGATGAACCTTGCACCAAACGGCGCCGGTTGCCACCCTCCTGGACTGCCTCACGTTTATGCCCAGGCTTCCTCACGTTTATGTAGAGTGCTTCCCCATGCCAAAGTTGTTCCAGTGACGCCTCCCGCATTGGCGACCGTCTCCAGCGTTGCCCACACGGTTCCGGCGCCTGTCACGCCGCCCAGCATGACGATCGGCCCGGTTGGCGGCATCCTGCTGCGGCTCACCTTGCCGATGCTCGGTGCCCTGCTGGCGATGATCGGCTATTCGGTCGCGGAGACCTGGTTCATCGCCCGACTGGGCCCCCAAGCGCTGGCGGCGGTCAGCTTCACCTTCCCAGTCACCATGGTGGTCATCAGCCTGGCGATCGGCCTCGGCGCCGGCACCTCGGCCGTGGTGGCGCGGGCGCTTGGCGCTGGTGAGGCAGCGGCCGGCGCCTTGGTCATCGACGCCATGCTGCTGACCGCGATCATGGCTTCGGTCGCGCTGCTGCTGGGCGAGCTCACGCTGTATCCGCTGTTCCGTGCCCTGGGTGCGCCCGAGAATCTGCTGCCGCTGATCGCCGGCTATCTGCACGTCTGGTTTCCGGCGGCCGGGGTGTTCATGGTCGCGATGGTTGGGCTCAGCGCCGCGCGCGCCGCGGGCGACGCGAAGTTTCAGGGGATCGCCATGGCCGGGTCGGCAGCTTTGAACCTGGCCATAGCGACGCCGGCGATCTTTGGTATAGGCGGGTTGCCGGGTTTGGGCCTGCCCGGTGCCGCGGTGGCGAACGGGCTTGCATGGGGGCCGCTGCTGGCCGCGACGCTGTGGCGGCTGCGATGGCACGGCATGCTGCATGACGGGCTGCCCAGCACGGCCCGCTTCATGGCGTCGGCACGCCGCATCCTGCATGTCGGGCTGCCGGCGGCGGGCAGCAACACGATCATTCCGGTCTCGGGCGCGATCGTCACCGCGATCCTGGCAGCCTACGGCGCGAAGGCGGTGGCCGGGTTCGGGGTGGCGGGACGGATCGAGAGCCTGTCCATGATCGCATTTCTCGCGCTGTCGGCGGTGATGAACCCGTTTGCCGGGCAGAACGCCGGTGCTGACCGGCTGGACCGGGTGCGGACGGCGGTCCTTGGCAGCTTTGCATTTTGCATGGGCCTCGGGGCCGTGCTGGCCGTCGTGCTATGGCTGGCGGGGCCGCGGATCGCCGGAGCATTTACCGGGGACACGGAGGTCGCGGGGGTGATCGCGGCCTATCTCGCCGTCGTGCCGATCAGCTACGGCGCGGCGGGGATCATTGCGGTGGCGAACTCGGCGTTCAACGGGCTGAACCGGCCGGGGGCAGCGGTGCTGATCTCGGTCGCACGGACCATGCTGGTGAACGTGCCGGTGGCATGGCTGGGCGGCCGGCTGTTCGGCGCCTATGGCGTGTTTCTTGGCGTCTGCGTGGCGAATCTGCTAGTAGGCGGCTGGGCAGCCTGGTGGATGTGGCGTGCAACGGCGCCTGACCGGCAGATGGCCCAGTAGTTGCAAGGCATCAATTGTGACCAAGGATACCCACGTGATCACCCGCGAGGCGCTGCGGGATGACGCCATGCGCCGCATTGTCGCCGCCACAGCGCCCGACATGCGCATCCTCACCGACGAGGAGCGCGCGGCGTCGCTGGGCGCGACCCTGGCCCAGCGGCCGCATGCCGGCGACGGGGTTTGGCTGTTCGCCTACGGCTCGCTGATCTGGAACCCGGCGCTGCATTTCGATCAGCGGCGCCTTGCCCGCGTGCATGGCTGGCACCGCTCATTCTGCCTTTCGACCCAGGCCGGGCGCGGCACGCCCTCGAACCCCGGCCTGGTGCTGGGCCTCGACCGCGGGGGCGCCTGCATTGGTGCGGCGTTCCATGTGCCGGAGCATCTTATCACCGATGAGCTATCGCTGCTCTGGCGGCGCGAAATGCTATCCGGCAGCTACCATCCCCGCTGGGTGCGCGTTTGCGGCGCCGACCGGGTGCCGTTTGGCCACGCCATCGCCTTCACCATCCATCGCGACGGCGAGCACTACGTGGGCGGCCTCGCGCGGGAGGACGTGGTGCGGCGCCTGGCTTCGGCCTGCGGCGCGCTGGGCAGCTCGGCCGATTACCTGTTCCGCACGCGGGACGGCCTGCGCTCGCTCGGCATCTGCGACAAGGGGATCGAGGACCTGGCGCGTCGGGTGGAATGCGCCTGCGCCCCCTCGACGGCCGATCCGTCCATCGCCATCTGACGCATATGTCATCGACCCTCGCCCGTCAGATCGCCGCCGCCCCGCCGGTCACCTTCGCGCCCAAGAAGCAGGCGGCGAAGTCGGACGGCAAGCGGTTGCGGGTGAAGTCCGACTACGAGCCCGCCGGCGACCAGCCGACGGCGATCCGCGAGCTGACCGCCGGCATCCAGCAGGGCGAGCGCGACCAGGTGCTGCTGGGGGTCACCGGGTCGGGCAAGACGTTCAGCATGGCAAAGGTGATCGAGGCGATCCAGCGCCCCACCCTCGTGCTGGCGCCCAATAAGACGCTGGCAGCGCAACTTTACGCCGAGATGAAGGGGTTTTTCCCCGACAACGCCGTCGAGTATTTCGTCAGCTACTACGATTATTATCAGCCGGAGGCGTATGTCCCCCGGACCGACACGTACATCGAAAAAGACAGCCAGATCAACGAGGCCATCGACCGTATGCGCCACAGCGCCACGCAGTCGCTACTGGAACGCAACGACGTCGTGATCGTCGCCTCGGTGTCCTGCATCTACGGCATCGGGTCGGTCGAGACCTACGGCCGCATGGTGGTCAAGCTGGAAGCGGGCGGCCGGATCGACCGCGACACCCTGGCGCGGGCGTTGGTCGAACTGCAGTACCGCCGCAACGACGTGGCCTTCGGCCGCGGCACCTTCCGGCTGCGCGGCGAGACGATCGACGTGTTCCCCAGCCACCTCGAGGACCGCGCCTGGCGCGTCACCCTGTTCGGCGATGAGGTCGAAAGCCTGCGCGAGTTCGATCCGCTGACCGGCGAGGTCACGGGCACGATGGACCACGTGAACATCTACGCCAACAGCCACTACGTCACGCCGCGCCCTACGCTGTCGCAGGCGATCAAGGACATCAAGGTCGAGCTGCAGGAGCGCTTGAAGCATTTCACCGCGGAGGGCAAGCTGCTGGAGGCCGAGCGCCTGCAGCAGCGCTGCACTTTCGACATCGAGATGATCGAGACGACCGGAAGCTGCAAGTCGATCGAGAACTATTCGCGGTACCTGTCCGGCCGCAAGCAGGGCGAGCCGCCGCCGACGCTGTTCGAGTACCTGCCGGAGAACGCGCTGCTGATCGTGGACGAGAGCCACGTAACGGTGCCGCAGATCGGCGGCATGTCGCGCGGCGACGCGGCGCGCAAGGGCGTGCTGTCTGAGTTCGGCTTCCGCCTGCCGTCCTGCCTCGACAACCGGCCGCTGCGCTTCGAGGAGTGGGACAGCTTCCGCCCGCAGACGGTGTTCGTCAGCGCGACGCCGGGTCCGTGGGAGATGGAGCGCACCGGCGGCGCCTTCGCCGAGCAGGTCATCCGCCCCACTGGCCTCATCGACCCGGTGACCGAAATCCGCCCCGTCGAGCGCCAGGTGGACGACCTGCTGGCCGAGGCCCGCGTGGTGATCGGCCGCGGCAGCCGCATCCTGGTGACTACGCTGACCAAGCGCATGGCCGAGGATCTGACGGAGTACCTGACCGAGAACGGCATCAAGGTGCGCTACCTGCACTCCGACATCGACACGCTGGAGCGGATCGAGATCATCCGCGATTTGCGGCTGGGGGTGTTCGACGTGCTGGTGGGGATCAACCTGCTGCGCGAGGGGCTGGATATCCCGGAATGCGCGCTGGTGGCGATCCTGGACGCCGACAAGGAGGGGTTCCTGCGCAGCCAGACCTCGCTGACGCAGACCATTGGCCGGGCGGCGCGCAACGTAGATGGCCGGGTGATCCTGTATGCCGACGTGATGACCCGCAGCCTGCGCGCGGCGATCGAGGAGACGGACCGGCGGCGGACCAAGCAGAGCGCCTGGAACGACGCGCACGGCATCACGCCCACCAGCGTGCGCAGCCATATCGGCGAGGCGCTGCAATCGGTGTTCGAGCAGGACTACGTGACCGTCGCGCCGGTGAAGGACGCCGGCGTTACGGAGTTCGTCGGCAAGGACCTGAAGTCCGCCATCGCCGAGATGGAGAAGCGGATGCGCGCCGCCGCCGCCGACCTGGAGTTCGAGACCGCCGCTCGGCTGCGCGACGAGATCCGGAGGCTGGAGGCCCTGGACCTCGGGCTGCCCGCGCCGCCAGCGAGCGCGGCGGCATTCGCCGGGCGCGGCAAGAAGGACCCGACGCCGGAGCCGCTGGGGCCCGGCGGCGGCGGGTATGATCCGGAGAAGCGGAAGGCTGGGCGGCGGCGGGGGCGGTAGGAACTTGGACATTGAGCATTTGGCTGACTTCGATGCAGGGGGACGGGCCTCCGCCGCGGCGAATGGTTCGTCCAGGACGCTGTGACCATGCCTGAAAGGACCGTCCGATGCCGCTGATCCAGCACACCTATGGCAAGGCCCGCGTCCGTGTCATGCGCGTCCACCGCGACGGCGACCGGAACGAGGTCCGGGAACTGAGCGTGCAGACGATGCTGGACGGCGAGTTCGCCGGGTCGTTCACCGAGGCCGACAATCGCAGCGTGGTCGCCACCGATACGATCAAGAATATCGCTTACATCGTCGCGCGCGAGAACCTGAACGCCAGCGCTGAGCTGTACGGACAGGCGCTGGCGGCACGGTTCCTGGAGCGTTACCCGCAGGTGCGGCAGGCGAGGGTGTTGATGCGTGAAACCCGGTGGGCCCGCGCTATCTTCGCCGGCAAGCCGCATCCGCACAGCTTCGTGCTGGACGCCAACGGCATCCCCACCGCGGAGGTGGTTGCCACCCGGAACGGCTCGGCCGTCACGTCGGGCATCGCCGGCTATACTTTCATGAAATCCACCGGGTCGGGCTGGGTGGACTACGTGATGGACGACTACACGACGCTTCCGGAAACCAGCGACCGCATCGCCGCGACAGCGATGGACGCAAGCTGGACCTGGCGTGCAGCGCCGGCCGACTACGACGCGACGAACGCCCAGGTGCTCGCGGCCATGCTGGAGGTGTTTGCCACGACCTACAGCCACGGCATCCAGGACAGCCTGTATCGCATGGGCGAGGCAGCACTCGCTGGGGTACCGGAACTGGCGACGGTGCGCATGGCGTGCCCGAACAAGCACTACATCCCGATGCGGCTCGAGCCGTTCGGCCTGTCGTCGGACAACATGGTCTTCATCGCGACGGACGAGCCGCACGGCCAGATCGAGTGTGTCGTTGGCCGTTAGGGCTGGGCGGCATTCGCAAGGCCAGCGATGGATTTGCCTGAAATACACACCGTAGCCTCGCCCCGCGTCCGGGACGAGTTGCCGCCCTGGACCGCTGCGTCGGCCTGGCTTGCCGGCGGAACCTGGCTGTTCTCCGAGCCGCAGCCGGGGCTGCGCACGCTTGTTGACCTGGCGAACATGGGCTGGCCGGCGCTGGAGCCGTCCGCGGCCGGGCTGCGCATCGGCGCCACCTGCACCATTGCGGCGCTGGAGGCTTTCGCCGCCCCGGCGGACTGGCGGGCCGCTCCGCTGTTCGCCGGGTGCTGCCGGGCGCTGCTGGGGTCGTTCAAGATTGCGGCGGTGGCCACCGTGGGCGGCAATGTCTGCCTGTCGCTGCCGGCTGCGCCGATGCTGGCGCTGACTGTGGCGCTGGACGGCGTGGCCCGGGTGTGGCGGCCGGACGGGACGGAGCGGCTGGTGCCGATGGCCGGCTTCACCACGGGACCGCAGCGCACTGTGCTGGCCCCGGGCGAGCTGCTGCGGTGCATTGATCTTCCTATTGCGGCGCTGCAACGGCGCGGCGCGATGCGGCAGGCGTCGCTGACCGCGCATGGACGCTCGGCGGCCCTGCTGGTGGCGACGGCGGATGCCAATAGTTTCGCCCTGACCATCACCGCCAGCACCGCGCGGCCGGTGCATTTGGCCTGGCCTGCGGCGCCTAAACGGGAGGCATTGGACGCCAATATCGCAGGCTTTCCGCCGGAGCTTTGGTATGACGACGTGCACGGCGCCCCGGCCTGGCGCCGGCATATGACCCGGCGGCTTGCGGCCGAACTGCATGAGGAGCTGCTGGGATGACCGTCCTGCACGTGAACGGCTTGGCGCAGCACTGCGAACCCGCGCCGGGCCAATGCCTGCGCACGCAGCTCCGGGCGCTCGGCTGGTTCGGGGTCAAGAAGGGCTGCGACGCCGGCGACTGCGGCGCCTGCACGGTGCTGCTGGACGGCCAGGCGGTGCAAAGCTGCCTGGTGCCCGCCTGGCGCGCCGAGGGGCAGGCGATCACCACGATCGAAGGGCTGGGCATCGCAGGGCTGGGCGTAGGCGGCCTGCATCCGCTGCAGCGCGCGTTCATGGACGCGCAGGGCTTTCAGTGCGGCTTCTGCACCGCCGGCATGATCCTGACCGCCAGCATTTTGCAGCCTGCGCAGCGCGCGGACCTGCCGCGGGCGATGAAGGGCAATCTGTGCCGCTGCACCGGCTATGGCTCGATCGCCGATGCTATAGCGGGAGTTTGTCATGTCCAGGCCCTGCCGGGCAACGACGCCGCGCCGGATGCCGAGGCCGTCGTGACCGGGACGTCGCGCTACACGCTGGACCTCGACATGCCGGGCCTGCTGCACATGCGCCTGCTGCGCTCGCCGCACGCCCATGCCCGCATCCGCGCCATCGACCGGACCGCCGCGCTGGCCGTGTCCGGCGTGGTCGCGGTGTTCACGCATGAGGACGCGCCGGCGCGGCTGTATTCCTCCGCCCGGCACGAGGACTTCCGCGCCGATCCGGACGATACAAGGCTGCTGAACGACGTGGTCCGCTTTGCCGGCCAGCGCGTCGCTGCCGTGGTCGCAGAAAGCGAAGCCGCGGCCGATGCAGGCTGCCGTGCGCTGAACGTCGAGTACGACGTCCTGCCGGCGGTGTTCGACCCCGTGGCGGCCATGCAGCCCGGCGCCCCCGTGCTGCACGACAAACACGCCAGCCGCATCGCTGACCCCGGCCGCAACATCGTGGCCGCCCTGCATCGTCATGGCGGCAACGTGTCAGAAGGCTTCGCAGCGGCGGACTTGGTCGAGACGGTGACGTGCGACCTGCAGCGGGTGCAGCACGCCGCGATGGAGACGCACGCCGCCGTCGCCTGGATGGAAACGGCGTCATGCGGTGGCCGGCTCGTCGTTCGGACCAGCACCCAGGTGCCGTTCCTGGTGCGCCAGGCGCTGGCGGACCTGTTCGGCCTGCCGCCGCACGGGGTGCGGGTGCTGTGCGAGCGGGTGGGCGGCGGCTTCGGCGGCAAGCAGGAGATGCTGGTCGAGGACATCGTCGCCCTGGCCGCCTTGCGCCTCGGCCGCCCCGTGAAGCTGGAGCTGACCCGCGCCGAGCAGTTCGCCGCCACCACCACGCGCCACCCGATGCGCGTCACCGTCCGAGCCGGCGCGACGCAAGACGGCGTGCTGACGGCGCTGGCGGTGGACGTGGTGGCCGACGCGGGCGCCTACGGCAACCATTCCCACGCCGTGCTGGAGCATAGCTGCGCCGAGCTGATGAGTTTATACCGCTGTTCGAACACCTCGGTAGATGCGGTGGCGGCCTACACCAACACCGTACCGGCCGGCGCTTTCCGCGGTTACGGCCTGGGGCAGACGCTGTTCGCGCTCGAACAGGCAATGGACGCCCTGGCGCGCGGCCTGGGCATCAACCCGTTCGCGTTCCGCCACCGCAACATGGTGCGGCCGGGCGACTCGCTTGCGGGGCCGGAGGGCGGTCTCGATGACATCGAATTCGGCAGCTACGGCCTGGATCAGTGCCTGGACCTCGTCGAGCACGCGCTGGCCACCGACCCCGGACACCCGGCACCGGTCGGCGCGGAGTGGTGCGTCGGCCAGGGCGTGGCGATGGGGATGCTGGCGACCGCGCCGCCGTTTGGGCACCGGGCGGAGTCCAGGCTGTTTCTCGCAGCCGATGGCCGGTTTGACCTGCATGTCGGCACGGCGGAGTTCGGCAACGGCACCTCCACCACGCATCGCCAGATGGCCGCGTCGGTGCTGGGGACA
Source organism: Rhodospirillales bacterium (assembly GCA_025351925.1). Classification (GTDB taxonomy): domain Bacteria; phylum Pseudomonadota; class Alphaproteobacteria; order Acetobacterales; family Acetobacteraceae; genus CAHJXG01. Next base: position 47,391 of record JANXVC010000070.1, read on the forward strand.
GCGCCGGGCTGCATCCGCCTGCGGCAGTCGGACACGGACCTCGTCGGGCACGACACCGGCGCGTTCGGCAGCACCGGGACCGTGGTGGCGGCGCGGGCGACGGAGTTCGCGGCGCTCGCTTTGCGGGAGCGCATCCTGCTGGCGGCCTCGGCGCTGTCCGGCTATCCCGTGATGGAGTGCCGGCTGATCGAGGGCGCCGTGCTGTGCGGCAACCGGGCGCTGCCGCTGGCGGAGCTGCCCGGCGCCGGGGCGGGGTTGGCAGTGATGCGCAAGGCGGACGCCACGCCGCGCTCGCTCGCGTTCAACGTGCAGGGCTTCCGCATCGCGGTGAACCGCGGCACTGGGGAGATCCGCATCCTGCGCAGCGTGCACGCCGCCGATGCCGGCCGGGTGCTGAACCCCATGCAGTGCCGCGGCCAAATCGAGGGCGGCGTAGCGCAGGCCC
>JANXVC010000094.1 GCA_025351925.1 Rhodospirillales bacterium
GCCGCGTGCGCGCAGCGCTTCGTATCGACTTTTGCTTTTCGGATCGTTTTGCACCGCGACGCGGGCCCAATGGAATACGGCCTCGCGCAACCGTGCATGAGCGGCATGGCGCATGACAACGACGCAGCTCTTGCCGCTGCGCTTGGTGACCGGCGCCACTCCAGACAAGGTCCTGAGCGCCTTGTAGTCCCTTCTGGTGAGCGGACCGGGCGCTTCGGTTAGCAGGGTGGCGAGGATGGTTTTGCCGACGCCCGGCAGAGAAGCGAGAATGGCAGCATCGCTTGGCGCCGTCTCGCTTAGCGTTTCTGTCTGGGTCAGTGCAGCGCACAGATCGTCGAGTTTGCGATCCGCCTGGCGGAACTCCCGGTTCGCCAGGCGGAGCCGGGCGATAAGGGAACGCAGATGCAGAACGGCCGCTTCTGTAACCCCCGCGGCCACTGTCAGCGCCGGCGTGCGCAGAATGCCAAGCGCTGTTTCAGCACTGATCTTGTGGATGCGGTGCTGCTTGAGCAAACGCGCCAATGTTGTCTCGCGTAGACGCGCCGCTTTCGCTGGGGTTGGTGCCATCAACCACAGCTCCAGGACCCACTCGGCGGCGACGTCGTCGGTGAGTTCGAGCAGCTGCGGGTAGTAACGCCACAATTGCTGGCGAATACGATTGCCGAGGCGCACACGCTCCTGCTGCAACTCCGCCGCCAATCGCGACCACTCGCGCAGCTCAACGACCATGGGATCGCCGATCCGCACCGGCCGGAACAGCTGCGGATCGGTGCGCAGCCCAGCCGCCGCGATCCGCGCGTCGCGTCGGTCATCCTTGGCGCCGGCGACGCTGAAGCGGTCGCGCAAACGGTCAAGCTGCTTGGGGTTGATAGCGTGCACGGCAAAACCGCGGTCTTGCAAAGCATCAACCACCGGGCCGTGTGGCACCTCGATCGCCACCGCCACGGAGCCAAAAGAACCTGCCACGGAAGTCAGCCAGTCGCACAGTGCGACCAAGCCTGCCCCGCCATGCGAAAACGCCCGCTCGCCCTTTACTTTGCCGGCGCCATCGAGAATGCAAACCTGGTGTTGCTCAGAACCCCAGTCGACGCCGGCAAACCAGCATATTGTGTCATCGGTCATGATCTTTGTCCTCGCCTGTTATACGAGCCGCCACGACGCCTGCCAGAACCTGTATTGGCGCTCAAAGGCGCGACTTCCTACTGGGCATCCGTCGCGGCCAACCCGCCAGGGCACACGTCCAACGCTGGTGCTCGGGGCACGAGTGCACTTTTGGTTGCTCCCGGCGAGCTGGCCCGCGCGGACAGCTTATACAGCTACCGGCCGCGCCCGACTCGGATACAGGTGCACTCGACTGGGCTGAGGGTGGTAGGATGCTCTTCCCTCTCTGGTTCTGATATCCCGATGCCGCACAAACACAACGCCGACTGTCGTCACCACATCCCGAAGATGGTGTTCAAGGTGCAGAACTGGCCGGCTTACGAAGCGGGCCTGCGCCGGCGCGGCAGCCTGACCTTGTGGATCGAGGACGCAGCATTGGAAGGTTGGCAGACTACGGGGCCAAACGGGCAAGCGCGGTATACAGATGCGGCCATCCAGACGAGCCTGATGCTGCGTGCAGCGTTCAAGCTGGCGCTGCGGCAGACCGAAGGCTTGAAAACATCGGTGCTGACATTGATGAACCTGACGTTCTCAGCACCGGACCACAGCACGGTCAGCCGCCGGGCGGTGACGTTGCCAGTGATCCAGTCAACGTCAGTGCCGGCTGGTCCGTTGCATGTGTTGATCGACAGCACGGGCCTGCAGGTTTATGGAGCCGGTCAATGGCTGGAGGCCAAGCATGGTGCGAAATCGCGCCGGACGTGGCGCAAGCTGCATCTGGCGGTGGATGCAGCCAGCGGCATGATCGTGGCGCAGACGCTGACCGATCAGGATGCGGATGATCCGTCCCAGGTCGGCCCGCTGCTTGATCAGATTAACGATCCAATTGACCAGGTGACAGCGGACGGTGCGTATGATGGAGCGCCCACTTACCAGACAATCGCGGCGCACGGCGAGGACATCGCGGTGGTGATCCCACCGCGCTCGACAGCTGTTCCCAGTGGTGAGCTGGATCCGCCGACACAGCGTGATGGCCATCTGGCCAGAACTAACGAACTGGGCTTCTGGTACGCATATGGAGTGCGCCCCTGCGGGTGGACAGATTGAGCGATTGGGATTGACCGCCCTTGCTTGGCTTCCGGAGGATGGAAGCCATGACGAGACATCGATCACACAGCGCCGCGTTCAAGCGGCAAGTTGCTGAAGAGTTCATCGCGGGTGAGACGCTGCACGCGCTGTCCAAACGACACGACATCTCACGCCAGCTGATCCGGATCTGGGTCGGCAAGTTCGAGGCCGGCGCGTTGGACGACGACGTGCAGGCGGCTGACTTGATCCAGGAGTATGAGGCCAAGATCGCTGCTTTTGAGCGGATGGTAGGGCGGCAGGCACTGGAACTCGAGCTGCTAAAGGGGGCTTTGAGGCACTTACCCCGGCCGAGAAGCGCGACCACCTCCGTCGTCACCGGCCCTGCGGCGTCACTGTCAGCAAAGGATGCGAGCTGATGGGTTTGTCCCGTTCGACCTTCTATGACGCATCGCCAGCTTCGACCGAGGCGGGTGACGTTCTTGTCCGCATCGGCGCAATCTGCGACGAGTTCGAGTGCTACGGATATCGGCGTGTCGGGGCCGCTCTTCGCCACCAAGGCGTGGTCGTGAACAGCAAGAAGCTCCGCCGCCTCATGCGAGAGCACGACCTGCAGCCCAAGCGGCGTCGGCGATACGTCGCGACAACCGACAGCAACCATGCCGGACCGATCTTTCCAGACCTAGCGAAGGCTCTGGTTCCCGATCGCCCCAACCAGCTCTGGGTTGCCGATCTGACTTACGTCGCCATTCCCGGCGGCTTCGTTTACCTCGCCGCCATTCTCGACGCTTGGTCGCGAAAGGTCGTCGGCTATGCGATCAGCCGATCAATGGACGCCCGCATCGCCGTTGCCGCGCTCAAAGCGGCTATTCGGAACCGCAATCCTGCAAAAGGCTGCATTCACCATTCCGACCGCGGGTCGCAATATGCGTCCGAAGTCTACCGCGCGTTGCTCGACACGCACGGCTTGGCCGGTTCGATGAGCCGCCGCGGCAATCCGTACGACAACGCCAAGGCGGAGAGCTTCATGAAGACGCTTAAGGTCGAGGCTGTCTACCTGGCCGCCTACGAGACGTTCGAGGATGTCACCGCCGACCTTCCACGTTTCATCGACGACGTTTACAACTCAAGACGGCTGCACTCGGCCCTCGGCTATCTCAGCCCCGTGCAGTTCGAGGATCAACACGCCCAGCAGACGGTCAAAACAGCGGCCTGACCTTGTCCACCCGCAGGGGCGCACTCCAATAAGCGGACAAAGCTAGAACAAATTTGACCGTCTTTGTTGGCAGAACAGGCGCTTACGGGATTTCAGCCACCTTGATGCTGGGCGTGCGGCGATGACGGAAATCACCTGATTCCCGTTACCGCCTCCAAAGCCCAGCGCAGGATGCCCAAACGCGTAAGCGCCTGCTACGCCGACAAACTCCAGCCCCGCTGTTCCGGCTCTGTCCCCTTACCTGTCAAATCCGGACGTTCCGTTACCTCTGGCCAACATGCAAATGCCTGACAGAACTCAGAACACAGTCTCACGGTTAACTACAGCGTGACACTGACCCAACGTTGCAGGGGAAGATATCACGTTATGATGCAACAATCTTAGCCGAGTGTCAGCTTAAAGTGCAGCGTATCAGCTCGACTTTGGCCATTAGGCGGCATTGCAGAGCGCGTAGGTGATGCCTTCGCGGAGTGCCGGTCGGAGTTTCTGCATGTTCGATGCTGGGTGGGAGATGGCGAAACCCTGTTCCCGCCAGAACTCGCGTCGCACGGCAGCGAGCGTATCGGAGAAGGTTGGGCGGTGCTTGTGATACCACGCGCTGGTCGCGACAGCCTGGCGTGCTTGCGGCGTGAGCTGCGCGGCCAGCAGGGTGACTAGGGAGAACAGCCCAAGCAGGCAAGGCGTCGTGCGTGCGATGGCCTGGTCCGACCATTGGCGCTGCGTCTCCACTCCGAGGTGGTCGCGCACCTCGCGAAAGGTGACCTCCAACTGCCAGCGCTGGACAAACCAGCGCAGGATCTGCACGGGATCCTGGGCGGGGTCGGTGCACAGCAGCGCCTGCGGATTGAAGCGGCCGAGGGGATCGCGCACCAACACCCAGCGGATCGGAACAACGGGCATCCCGCTGTGGCGCCAAACGGCGGTGGCGGTGCTGATTTCGACGCCACGCTCGCCGCCTCCATACCAATCCGTCACTGTGACGCATTGCCATGGCGTGGCCGGGTCGGTCAGCACCTCGGACAGGGTCGCCAGGCGCTTGCCCTTGGTCGGGGGCCGTCCGTTGGTGCCGGGCAGGCGAGGCGGCGCGGGGTCGTAAAGCGCGGCATCGAGGCGCAGGCGGGTGATGCAGGCGACGCCGCGACGGCTGAGCGCTGCCAGGAGTTCCAGGGCAGCAAAGCCACTGTCGCCCACCACCACCAGTTGGCGGTCGGGCAGCCAACGGCGGGCTTGCAGCACCAGTTGCCGTGCCCAATCCGTCAGCTTCTTGTGCTGCCGTCCGCGCTCTTGGCAGTAGCGCTCCGAAGGAGCGAGCGCCGTCAGGAACGGCAACGCCCACACCCGCCCTGCCCAGGGTATGGGGGCCAGGAGCATGAGGCTGAGCCAGCGCAGGCCGCTCGCCTTGACGAAGTGCCCGTGGCTGGAGCGCACCGGGTCGCGGTAGATGCCCTTGGCCGCGATGCACTTGCCGCGTCGGCGCTCGATCGTGTCGTCGATACCCAGCACGACGGGCCCGGTCGGCACAAAAACGTCGAGCAGCAGTCTCAGCAGCACACGCGATGCGGCCCGCGCGCTCCATTTGGCGCGGTTGAGCACGCGATGGTAGTTGACGAACCGTCGTTCGTGCGCGAGGCCCATGATGCGCAAAAGGCTGGTCACGGTGCGCTTGCCGGGCGCCAGGATGGCACCGGTCAGCAACACTTCAGCGCGCCGCCAACTCCGTTGAAAAAACAGCGGCGCGAACGCTAGGATAACCGCGGCGAAGCGGGACGGCAGGCAGGGCATGGCGATGTCTCTTGGCGGGGACGCGCCATCTTAACGCACCGCCCGCTTCGCCGCCCATTACACCGTCAGGCCAGATGGAAATGGCCAAAGTCGAGCT
>JANXVC010000120.1 GCA_025351925.1 Rhodospirillales bacterium
GATCGAGCGGGCGCCGGTGTCCTCATCCAGGTCCCACACGATCAGCCGCAGAATCACCTTTAGCGGCGCCGCATAGGTCATGCCGCGCTGGATGCACTCCTCAACGTCGTACTTCGGCTCTTCGAGCTCGTAATGCACGAACTCAAGCCGGCCCCGCCCGGCGAAGTCGTCAATCGGGAAGACCGACTTGAACACCTCCTGCAAGCCCGTGGGGGTCCGGCTATCCGGCGCCACGTTCATCTGGAGAAACGCCTCATAGCTGGCGCGTTGCACATCGATCAGGTTTGGCATCGGCGCCACCTCGGGAATGCGCCCGAAGCTCTTGCGGATCCGCTTCTGTCCCGTGAACGATTTGGTGATCGCGTTCATCGCCCGTCCTTGACCTAAAGTTTTGCACGTCCGATGGTGGCGTCAGCCACATCGGGCTCCGGCAGTCGTCCTAGTACGTCTCTTGGGCACGTCATTTTGCCGGCGGCAGATTACCTGACGTTTGGCAACGGGTTCGCGGGCGGAAACCTATCCTGGTTTCCACCCGCTCTCCCGCTCAGTAATCCAACCACACCCGCGAGGCGTAGGCCGGATCGATTTGGCTACTTGATCTCGACAGAAGCGCCCTGCTCTTCCAATTGCTTCTTGAGCTTCTCGGCCTCGTCCTTATTCACGCCTTCCTTCACAGCCTTCGGCGCACCCTCGACGAGGTCCTTGGCCTCCTTCAGCCCAAGGCCGGTAATGGTCCGGACCTCCTTGATGACGTTGATCTTCTTATCGCCGATCTTCGCCAGCATGACGGTAAACTCCGTCTGCTCCTCGACCGGAGCGGCGGCAACGACCGGGCCCGCCGGTGCGGCAGCCGCAGGAGCGGCGGCAGAAACGCCCCACTTTTCCTCAAGCATCTTGGACAGCTCAGCCGCCTCAAGCACGGTCAGTGCGGACAGTTCGTCCACCAGTCTCGCCATGTCAGCCATTTCGTAACTTCCTCTATCTAGCCCTTGGGTGGTTCCATGCAAGCCCGATGCCGGAACTTGCGATCATATCAGCGTACGGCTGGCGCCGCCGATCCCGGGTGGGATCAGGCGGCTTCCGCCTCGTCCTTCTTGGCGTAGGCCCCGAAGACCCGGGCGAGCTGTCCGGCCGGCGCCGCGAGCACACCGGCGATCCGGGTGGCGGGAGTTTGAATCATCCCCACCAAACGGGCGCGCAGCGCGTCGAGCGACGGCAGATCAGCCAGCGCCCTGATCCCATCCGCATTGAGCATCTGGGTACCGAGGGCGCCGCCGATCACGACGAACTTCTCGTTGGTCTTGGCGTAGTCAACAGCAGTCTTGGCCACAGCCACCGGGTCCTGCGACCACGCGAGCGCGGTCGGACCCTTCAGCATGGGCTTGATGCCATCGAACCGGGTCCCATCCAGGGCGAGCACGGCCAGCCGGTTCTTCGCGACTTTAAAAGTCGATCCCGACGCCCGCATCTTGCGTCGCAGGTCAGACACCTCGGCAACGGTCAGACCCCTATTCTGGGTGACCACAACCATCGATGTCTCTGCGAACACCAGACCGAGCGAGGCAACGAACTCTCGCTTCTCCGTACGGTCCACGTCCCGTCTCCTTTTGGCCCCGGCGCGTTTTGAATGCGCTGGGGTGGTTCCCTGGCACGACCGGGCGGCCGCGCCATAACGCCTGTCCGGAACCCCGTGCGCGCGGACGCGCCGTGGACCCTTTAGCCGGAACCGCCAAGGCGCCGAGGCAAGCGCGCCTGCCCCGGATCAACTCGGCTTCCCCGTCTGTTGCGCGCGGGCCTAGGCCCTTTACTGTCCCTTAAGGAACGACGTGCAGTCTCGGACAGGTTCAGGACAGCTTGCGCCGCCCCTAGCCACCGGCCCCAAAGGACCGGCAAATTTCTTTAGGCAGCCAGGCTCGCTACATCGACGCGGATGCCCGGCCCCATCGTCGAGCTGACCGACGCCTTTTGCACATAGGTGCCCTTGGCGCCGGTGGGCTTCGCCTTTTGAATCGCATCAACGAAAGCGCGGATGTTCTCGACCAGCTTGCCCTCCTCGAAGCTCGCTTTGCCAATGCCGGCGTGAACAATGCCGGCCTTCTCCGCCCGGAACTCGACCTGCCCGGACTTGGCCGCGGTCACGGCGCCGCGTACGTCCATGGTGACGGTGCCGAGCTTCGGGTTCGGCATCAGGCCGCGCGGGCCCAGGATTTTACCCAAGCGGCCAACCAGCGCCATCATGTCCGGCGTGGCAATGCAGCGGTCGAACCCGAACTCGCCGGCCTGGACCTTCTCGGCCAAATCGTCAGCGCCAACCACGTCGGCACCAGCAGCCAGCGCCTCCTCGGCCTTGGCACCACGGGCGAACACGGCAACGCGCAACGTCTTGCCAGTGCCGTTCGGCAGGCTCAGCAGCCCGCGCACCATCTGGTCGGCGTGCCGCGGATCGATACCAAGGTTCATGCTGAACTCGATCGTCTCGTCGAACTTTGCCCTTGCGTTGCTCTTTGCGAGCTTGATCGCCTCGTCCAGCGTATAGGACTTGGTGCGGTCGAAAGTTTCGTAGCCGGCCTTGAGGCGCTTATCGTGTGCCATAATCAGCCCTCCACCACGCTCAGACCCATCGATCGGGCACTGCCAGCCAGCATGCGGACCGCACCGTCGATATCGTTTGCGTTCATGTCCTTCATCTTGGTCTCGGCGATCTCACGCAACTGCGTCGTCGTGACACGGCCAACCATCGCGCCCTTGCCCGGCGTCGTCGTGCCCTTGGTGATGCCAGCTGCCTTTTTCAGGAAGTATGTGTTCGGCGGCGTCTTGGTGACAAAGGTGAAGGTGCGGTCGCCGAATGCGGTGATGACCACCGGGATCGGCATGCCGGGCTCCATGCTCTGGGTCAGAGCATTAAACTCCTTACAGAATGCCATGATGTTCAGGCCGCGCTGACCGAGCGCCGGGCCGACTGGCGGGGACGGGTTGGCTTTCCCCGCTGGAATCTGCAACTTTATGTAGCCGACAATCTTCTTAGCCATGGAGAGCCTCCTGGTTGGGAGGACCGCGGTCATACCGATCGCGACCGTCGTAAGACAGCCAGCAACCTCCCGCGTTCCGAGTGAGGGCGGTCTTATAGCGGCTGGATTGCGCTGAGTCTAGTTCTATTTGCCGCATCCATAGTTCGGGCTATAGAAGCGGACCCTTTTGCAAAAGAGCACCAGCATGGCCGTTAAGCCCTCGATGACGCCAAAGAACAAGGCGACCCGTTTCAACCCGACAGCGCAGGCGATCATCGCATCGGCGGTGATTGCGGTGGTGCTGGCGACCTTGGTGACCGGCAATCCATTCCGCGCGGTGCAGCTCGCCTATCTCGATTATCGCCATACGCCGGCTGCGGGTGCCGCGAAGGGCGATCCGGCGCCGACCAAGGACGATCCTGCCGTCCCCTCGTCCAAGTAGCTTTTAGATTACCAGTTCGATTACGAACGGACCCGGCCGGGCGTTGGCCTGGCTGAACAGGTCGGTAAACGCCTCCATCGTATCAGCACGGGCAGCCTCAACGCCCATGCCGTTGGCGAGCCGCACCCAGTCCAGGTCCGGATTTCCAAGGTCCATCATGTCGAGCGCCGTACGGCCCGGGTTGGCGCCAACGCCTTGATACTCGCCCAGTAGGATCGCGTATTTGCGGTTGGACAGGATCACCGTCGTGACATCCAGCCGCTCCCGCGCCTGCGTCCATAGGCCCTGCAGCGTGTACATCGCCGAGCCGTCCGCCTGCAGCCCCACTACCCTACGGCCCGGGGCGCCGATCGCCGCCCCAGTCGCCAGCGGAATGCCGCAGCCGATCGCGCCGCCCGTGATCTGCAGCCAGTCATGCGGCGCGGCGTCGTGGGTGCCGGGAAAGAACGCCCGCCCGAAGCTCACGCTCTCGTCCACAACGATCGCGGCGTCGGGCAGCAAGGCGGCGAGGCTCTGCGCCACCGCCTCAGACGTCACCGCCCTGCAAGCGGGTGCCGGTCGAGGAGCGGCGTCCGGGTGGGTGATGGGAGCGGCGCCGAGCGCCTGTGCGACGCGGATCAGGGCGTCGGCAGCGTCATGCTCGGGCCGGGCGAGCACGTGGACCTGGCAATCCGGCGGCGCCATGCTGCTGGGCTTGTTCGGATAGGCGAAAAAGCCGACCGGCGGCGGCGCGCCCACTAGGATTAGATGCCTGACCCCTGCCAGCGTGGCTACAGCCTGATCGACGGGATAAGGCACGCGCTCGATCGACGTGCGCCCGGCGCCGCGCGCGATCCGGGCGTTGCTGGTCTGCGCCAGCATGCGGGCGCCGGTAGCGGCCAGGATGCTGCCGGCGATGTCCAGCGCTTCCGCCCGTAACGCCATGCCGCCAAGCAGCAACAGCGTGGGCTCCCCGGACCGCAGCGCCCGCACGGCGGCCTGGATCGCGTCGGGCGAGGCCTGGGGCACTGACGGCACCGGCAGCGGCGTGCCGACAGCCCCGTCATCGTCCCAGCACGTGTCGCTGGGCAGGATCAGCGTGGCGACGCCGCCGGGCGCGCTGCGGGCGGCCTGCACGGCGGAGGCGCAGTCGCTGCCCACCGTCGCGGCGTGCGTCGCCGTGCGGGTCCAGGCTGAAACGCCGCGTGCGAAGCCCTCGGTATCCGCGGTGAGCGGCGCGTCGAGCGGGCGGTGGTAGGTCGCCTGATCACCCACGAGGTTCACGATAGGCGAGTGGGCGCGCCGGGCGTTGTGCAGGTTCGCGAGACCATTGGCGAGGCCGGGCCCGCAGTGCAGCAGCGTCGCAGCCGGGCGGTCCGTCATGCGGGCATAGCCGTCGGCGGCGCCGGTCACCACGCCCTCAAATAAGCCGAGCACGCAGCGCATGCCGGGAATTCGGTCCAGCGCGGCGACAAAGTGCATCTCGCTGGTGCCGGGATTGGAAAAGCAGGTATCGACCCCGCAGGCGAGCAGGGTGTGCACCAAGCTTTCAGCGCCGTTCATCCGTGGTTCCTTCCGTTAGTGGACGCCAGACTGCCTCCACGCGCGCTGGATTGGCAACACTCCGGCGCGCGGCCGCTGCGCCGGGCGGCGGCCTATGGAGCGGGTTGGTCCAGAAGTCGAAAATTGTCGATCGCGAGAGTGCAATCCACGCCAGCTCGTCCCTTGCAGTCTGCCAACACGCTGCCCCGCACGTCCGCGCCGGTGCGCCCGCCCTCACGCCAGTACACGCCGCCGCCGGGCGCCAAGGCAAGCGCCTTCTCGGCTGGAAGCAGCCGGAGGTAGTCCTCGACACGCTGATCGTCAACGGCCGACAGGCGGGCGAGCAGGGGTGCGAACGCGGCCTCGTCCCAGGTCGGCAGGCCGTTCGCCCGCAGAAAGCGGTCCAGTTCCGGCAACAACCGCCGTTTACCGCCAGGTGCAAAGAACATCGTGTGCCCGTCGTCCCGGAACGGCGGGAGCATGACCAGATCGGCCCGGCCGCCGCTACCGGTGAACGCGGCGTGCATCCGGCTGACCAGCCCAGGCCGGAACAGGCCATCGTTCTCGGCATACAGCCATAGGGTCGACATGCGCGCGGTTGTGCCAAATCGCGCGAAGTTCCACACCAGGTCGGCTTCATAGGGCGCGCATACTGGATCGCGGCGGAACGGCTGAAGGCGGGTAAGGCCGCCCGAGACGTTGACCAAGGCTGCCAACTGCACCGACTTGCGCGCGGCGAGCGCCATGACGGCGGCCCCGCCTGCAGAATCCCCGACCGCGAGCACCCGGGCCATGTCCGCGTCCGCCCGGCGCGCGATGCTGTACAGCGCTGCCTCCAGATCGTCGGCATGTGCGTCAAGGTAGCGTCCCACGTCCGGACTGGCGCAGGCGCCGGCGTCGTCGAACATCTCGCCCTCCGATGCGCCGTAGCCACGCCGCATGACCGCGACGGCGAGCCAGCCGCGATGAGCGAGATCGTGCGCCCACCCCCGCAACCACTCCATATTGGCGCGCCGTCCATCGCCGGGGCTGGCGCCGTGCGTGATCAGGGCGACCGGGAGCTTGCCATGGCCGGGGACACGCACAATCAGCGCTTCTAATGCGTAGTCTTTGCCGTCGATCATTACGGGAAGCCGCGTGGGCTCCTCGACGACATCGGCCGGCGATGGTGCGGTGGATGTCTCCGAAGCACATACGCCCGTACTGCGTCCATCGCCAGCCTCTACGCCGCCCGCGCCATCGGCAAAGGCCACAAGCGGTGCCAAAATGGCGACAATCAATATCGCTCTCATGGGTCGGGCTTCTACGCTGCCCCGCTCACGTCGCTCAAGCCAGCCGTGGCGCTGCCCACGCTGGTTTGACAGGACACCGGCCATTGCGCACCACCTTGACAAGACTGCGGTGGAGGCTCGACGGGCTGACCCCAACGTTTCAACGCCGAACGCCGTGAAGGGGCCGCGCCGATGACAACCATCCTCTATCCCGAGGCCATGTACCCCGATGACAGCGAGGAGCGCCGCATCTTCGGGCCCGATGCGATCATCCTGCGGCGGGATACCAAGACGCTGGCGGACCTATCGGACGCGGACTGCGCAGCCGTGGACGGACTGATGCTGTTCCGCCAATTCCTGACCGCCGACGACCTCGCGCGCTTCACCCGGCTGCGCGCAGTCGTGCGGATGGGCGTCGGCTATGACCGCATCGACCGGGCTGCCGCCGCTGCGCGCGGCGTGCTGGTGTGCAATGTGCCGGACTATGGCACCACCGAGGTCGCCGACCATGCCATCGCACTCGTGATGGCGCTGCGCCGCGGGCTGCTGCTGCACCATGACGCGCAGCGGCACGATCCGCCGGCGCCCTGGCGCGGGGCGGACAGCCCGCTGCTGCGCCGCACCGGGGTGCAGACCTTCGGCATCGTCGGCCTGGGACGGATCGGCACGGCGGTGGCGCTGCGGGCCAAGGGGTTTGGCTTCAAGGTCGTGTTCTTCGATCCCAACCTGCGCAACGGTTCGGAACTGGCGATCGGCGTCGCACGCGCCCTGAGCCTGCCGGACCTGCTGCGCCAGGCGGACGTGCTGTCGATCCATGTGCCGCTGACGCCGGAGACGACGGGACTGATCGGTGCGGCCGAGCTCGCGCTGCTGCCGCCAAACGCGGTGGTGGTGAACACGGCGCGCGGCCCGGTGCTCGATGTAGCCGCGCTGGCGGACGCATTGCGCGACGGACGGGTGGCGGGCGCCGGGCTCGACGTGCTGCCGGTTGAGCCGCCGGTTGAGCCAGTCCCCGAGCTGCTGCGGGCCTATCGCGCGCGGGAGGCTTGGGTGGAGGGCCGGCTGATCATCACGCCGCACTCGGCCTATCTCACGCCCGAGGCGCATTGGGACATCCGGGTGAAATCCGCCGAGACGATGCGGGCGGCGCTGATGAGCAATTACCCGCAAAACGTGATCTCGCCGGAGACGTATTGACCCTTGCCATCACATGATATATCTTTTTGATATATGCCAAGCTGCTTGAGGTGATCGACATGAATACGGCAAAGGTTTTCTGGTCGGGCCGGTCGCAGGCGGTCAGGCTTCCCAAGGCGTTCCGGCTAGAAGCGGATGAGGTCCGCATTCGGCGGCATGGCCGGTCGGTGATCCTGGAGCCGGTGGCGCACGATTGGGACTGGCTCGAGGCATTGGCGGGCAAGGTGGACGAGGACTTTGCGTCGGCCGTCGCCGAGCAGCCCGAGGAGCAGGAGCGTCCGGCGCTGGACTTCTTTGAGTGAGATATCTGCTGGACTCAAATGCCGTCATCGGCCTTTTAGCTGGAAAGCCCTCGCTCACCCGGCGCATACGGCAGCACGCGCCGCGAGACTTCGGCGTCTCAGCGATTGCCACCCACGAATTGTTCTTTGGCGCTTATAAAAGCGAGCGGAAAGCGCAGAACGTCAACATTGTGGAAGAACTGCAATTCGAGGTCGTGGACTTCGATCAGGATGACGCACGGCAGGCCGGCGCTATCCGGGCGGCACTCAAGGCGGCCGGCAAGCCGATTGGTCCGTATGACGTCCTGATAGCCGGGCAGGCGCAGGCGCGGGACCTCATCCTGATCACGCACAACACCGACGAGTTCTCCCGGGTGGATGGCTTGCAGATCGAGGATTGGGAAGGGTGAGCTGCCGTTGACACCCCTTGGCGAGTTGCCCAACTTGCCCGTAATGAGACCAAAGGAAACGCCTCCATGAACGCCGATTTTCAGTCCACCGGGCGACGCCTGCGCAGCCAGCGCTGGTTCGATGAGCCGAACGACCCCGGGATGACGGCGCTCTACCTCGAACGCTACCTGAACTTCGGCCTGACACGCGGGGAGCTGCAGTCGGGCCGGCCAATCATCGGCATCGCACAGACGGGTTCGGACCTCGCGCCCTGCAACCGGCATCTGGTGGATCTCGCGAGCCGGGTGCGCGACGGCATCCGCGACGCGGGCGGCATACCGCTGGAGTTCCCGATCCACCCGATCCAGGAGACCGGCAAGCGTCCGACCGCAGCGCTCGACCGCAACCTGGCCTATCTGAGCCTCGTCGAGGTGCTGCACGGCTATCCCATCGACGGCGTGGTGCTGACGACCGGGTGCGACAAGACGGTGCCGGCCTGTCTGATGGGTGCGGCGACGGTGAACATCCCCGCCATCGTGCTGTCGGGCGGCCCGATGCTGGACGGCTGGTACAACGGCCGGCTCGCCGGGTCCGGCACCATCGTATGGGAGGCGCGCAAGCTGCTGGCCGAGGGGCTGATCGAGTATCCGGAGTTCATCGACATGGTGGCGGCATCGGCCGGGTCGGTTGGGCACTGCAACACGATGGGCACCGCGCTGTCGATGAACAGCCTGGCGGAGGCGCTGGGCATGTCGCTGCCGGGCTGCGCCGCCATCCCCGGGCCGCACAAGGAGCGCGGCTGGATGGCCTATCACACCGGGCACCGCGCCGTGGGGCTGGTGCACGAGAACCTGCGGCCCTCCGACATCATGACCCGCGCCGCGTTCGGCAACGCCGTGGTGGCGGCGGCGGCGCTCGGCGCCAGCAGCAACTGCCCGATCAGCATGATCGCCATCGCGCGGCACATGGGTGTCGAGCACACCTTGGAGGACTGGCAGCGCCTGGGCGACGGCATCCCGCTGCTGACCGACGTGCAGCCGGCTGGGCGCGTGCTGGGCGAGGGCTTCTTCCGCGCCGGCGGCGTGCCGGCAGTGATGCGGGAGCTGCTGGACGCCGGCAAGCTGCAGCCGGACGTGATGACCTGCACCGGCAAGACGCTCGGAGAAAATTTGGCGAAAAAGCCGCCGGTGGACCACGAGGTCATCCGGGCCTACGGCAATCCGCTGAAGGAGAGCGCCGGGTTCGCGGTGCTATCGGGCAATCTGTTCGACGCGGCGGTGATGAAGCTGAGCGTCATCGACCCCGAGTTCCGCAGTCGCTTCCTGTCCGACCCGGACCAGCCCAACGTGTTCGAAGGCAAGGCCGTCGTATTCGAAGGGCCGGAGGACTACCACGCGCGGATTGAGGATCCGGACCTCGGCGTCGATGCGCACTCCATATTGGTGATCCGCAACTGCGGCCCGGTCGGCTACCCCGGCGGCGCCGAGGTGGTGAACATGCAGCCGCCCGCGGCGCTGCTGAAGGCCGGGGTGCATACGCTGCCGACCATGGGCGACGGGCGGCAGTCCGGCACCTCCGGCAGTCCGAGCATCCTGAACGTCTCGCCGGAGGCGGTGATCGGCGGCGGGCTGGCGTTGCTGCACACGGGAGACAAGGTCCGCATAGACCTGAACACCCGCAAGGTGGACGTGCTGCTGCCGCCGGGCGAGCTGGA
>JANXVC010000160.1 GCA_025351925.1 Rhodospirillales bacterium
ATACAGGGCGGCAATCGCGTCGTGTTTCGCCGTCGCGCGCCGACGCCACTGCCGCAGCGTTTCGGCGTAGTGCAGGCGCAATATCTCGATGTCGGTCGCGCTCAGGCCGGAGCGCTCGACGGCGGGAAGCACTTCGCTCAATGCCGGGGAGTAGCCGCCGGGGAAGATGTACTTGACGAGCCAGGGGTTGGTGGTGGCCGGACCATGGCTGCGGCCGATCGAGTGCACCAGCGCCACGCCGCCGGGCGCCAGGCTGCGCTGCAGCGTTTGGAAAAATTGCCGGTAGTGGCTGACGCCCACGTGCTCGAACATGCCAACGGAGACGATGCGGTCGTAGCTGCCGCACAGCTCGCGGTAGTCCAGCAGCTCGAACTGGACCCGGTCGGCCAGGCCAGCCTCCGCCGCCCGGGTGCGGGAGGTGGCGAGCTGTTCCTGCGACAAGGTAATGCCGGTGACGCGGACGTCGTAGTCGCGGGCCAGGGTCAATGCCAGGCCGCCCCAGCCGCAGCCGATGTCCAGCACGTGCTGACCCGGCTGCAGGCAGAGCTTCGCCGCGATGTGCCGCTTCACCGCCGCCTGCGCCTCGTCCAGCGTCTCCTGCCCGGTCGGGAAATAGGCGCAGGAGTACTGGCGGTCGTGGTCCAGCAGCAGCGCATACAGCCGGCCGTTCAGGTCATAATGATGCGCCGCGTTGCGTGCCGCCCGGCGGACCGGGTTGAACTGCGCCCAACGTTTGACGGCGAACCCCAGCATCGCGTGCACCGCCATCACCGGCTGTTTGCCGCCCGCCGCGACGTTGGTCAGCAGCAGGTCGAGCGCGTCGTAGATGCTGCAGCCGACCGGGATGATCGCGCCGTCCATGTAGCCCTCGCCGAACGCCAGCGCCGGGTTCAGCACCATACGGCGCACTTCGCGCCAGTCGGTGACCTGGAACGCGACGCTGGGGCCGGGTTGCGGTCCTTGATGCGATGAAATCCGGTCGTCGGGGTAGCGGACCGATAGGCTGCCGACGACAAGGAAGCGACGGATCAGGCTGTCCAGGATGGTTCGCATGAGCATCCGCCGCCTACTCCGGTATCACTTGTGTTACAAACAACGACGCCGGCCATCCCCGGTTGGGGAGGCCGGCGCAATATCCGGTGTGTAAAATCGGGTTTATGGGCGCGAGATCAATCGCGGTCGCGGTCACGGTCGCCGCCGGCCTCCGCCAGGGCTGCGCCGAACTCCAGCTCGTCGTCCTGCTCCACGTCTTCCTCACCGGCCAGGCCGACCTGCTCGCCGCGGGCCTGCTTCTCGGCCTCCTCGGTGCTGCGGGCCACGTTGACCGTGATCGGCAGGCTAACCTCCGGGTGCAGCACGAGCTTTACGCTCGTGAGGCCCAGCGACTTGATCGGCTGATCGAGCACGATTTGGCTGCGGTTGGTGGTGAGCCCCGCCGCCGTGCACGCATCCGAGATGTCGCGCGCCGATACCGAGCCATAGAGCGAACCGCTTTCGCCCGCCTGTCGGATGATGACGACCGACAGCCCGGCCATCCGCTCCGATAGCCGCTCGGCCTCCTCGCGGCGCTTCAGGTTCTGCGCCTCGAGCTGGGCGCGCTGGCCCTCGAAGGTCGCAAGATTGGCCTTGTTGGCCCGGAGCGCCTTCTTTTGCGGCAACAGGTAGTTGCGGGCATAGCCCGGCTTCACCTTCACTACCTCGCCCATCTGCCCCAGCTTCTCGACGCGCTGAAGTAGAATCAGTTCAATGACCGCCATGATCCCGGCTCCTCAGGCGACGACGTAGGGCAGCAGCGCCAGGAAGCGGGCGCGCTTGATGGCATTGGCGAGCTCGCGCTGCTTCTTGCCGGATACCGCGGTGATGCGGCTGGGCACGATCTTGCCGCGCTCGCTCAGGAAGCGGGACAGCAGGCGCACGTCTTTATAGTCGATCTTCGGCGCATTCGGGCCGCTGAACGGGCAACTCTTGCGGCGGCGGTAGAATGGGCGGCGGGCACCGGCAGCGGCGCCGGCGCCACCGCCGCGACGGTCGTCGCCGTCGGATGAATTACGGTCGGCGCGATCAGAACGGTCGGACATCTAGGTTACTCCTCGCCCATTTCGGGAGGGCGGAACCCCTCGGTTTCGGATCGGGCGCGGTATTCCTCACGATCATCGAAGCCGCGCTTGCGGCCGCTCTCGAACCGCCCCGCCGGCTTCGGCCCGCGGAAGCCGCGCTCGCGGTCGTCGGACTTGCGCGACAGGATGGCGCTCGGCTCCTCAACGATCTCCTCGACGCGGATCGTCATGAAGCGCAGCACATCTTCGTTAAGGCGCAGCAGGCGCTCCATCTCGGTGATGAACGCAGGCTTGGCTTCCATCCCGAGCAGCATGTAGTGGCCCTTCCGGTTCTTCTTGACCCGGTAGGCCAGGCTGCGCAGGCCCCAATACTCGCGCTTTTTGACTGCGCCGCCGTCGGTTTCAAGCTCGGTAGTGATGTTGTCGGCAACAGTCTCGACCTGCTGCTGCGTAACGTCGTTGCGTGCAATCAGCACGCATTCATATAACGGCATTTTCACCCCTATGGCTGTTGTCGGCCCAAAACGGGCACAGCCAGGGCGGATGCCACCGCCCCGGCAGGGAAGCGGCGGGGTATATACCGATGCGCGCAGATTGCAAGCAGGCTGCATACAGGGTTTTATACGCGCATGTCATACGCCACCATCCCAGCTCTCCGCCCCGTTTGGCGCCCAGTCCTCGCCGCCGCAGTGCTCGGCGCTACTGCTACCGCACTGCTGACCGGTGCCGATCCGAGTGCCGCCGATCCAGAACTGCTTGTCCTGCTGCGTTTCATGGCGGTTGTGAAGGCTGCAATGGCGCTCGGCGCTGCGGCGTTGGTGGCGTGGCGTCTGGGCTGGCCGGTGCGTCCGGCGACGGCCCTTGGCTACGTCACGGCCACGTCCAGCATGGCGGCGGGTGCCGGGCTAATTTGGCAGCTCGGTCATGTCGGAGCCGGAGCCGTACTGGTGCATGGCGGGCTTGTCGCGCTGATTGGACTGGCCTGGCTGGACCGCGCCGGCTGGGATCAAGCCGCCAGGACTATCTCGGCGTCCATCCGCTCCAGGCGTAAGACCTGGCCGGGCGTGGCGATCAGGGTGCCGCCGCGTGGCACCTCGCGCCAGCAGCCCCGGTCGCCGTCGATCGGCTCGGACATCAGCAGCAGCCCGGCCGGACCATCTTTGTAGTATGGCGTTGGAGGGCGAGCGTCGCAGGCCCAGCGAAACGCCCACAGTGTATGCCCGTCCGTCAGCATAGCGGTGAAGCGCAGCGCCTCTTCGACCCCGGCCGCAAGCATGTGCCGCTTCACGTCCGGTAAAGTCGCGGCCATCGCGCCGACGCAATCACGATCCAGCCCACGGGCAAACGCCGCTAGTAAGGTCGCCTCGCTGTTCGTCGTGCCGGCGCGGGCGGCATACAGCTCATCCGACCAGGCCGGCCGCACCTCGCGATACAGGCCCGGCGTCTCGCGTTTGCCGTACCGTCCGACGCCGAAGCTGTCGCAATTGGTCTCGGTTTTCGCCTCAGTCGCGTGCAGCGACTGATGGAACAGGCTGCGGCACGGTGCTGCCAGCAAGGTCTCTAGCAGGATCGGCTCGCCCTGAAAGGCGAGGAAGCGGCACCTCAGGCAGCTCCAGCATAAGATGACAGGCACGTTACAACCCACGAATGGTATGGGGCAACAATCGGATGGTCCGGGCAGTGCCACGCCGGGCGCGATTGACACGAGATCGCGAGGAGACAATACCGCGGCACTCATGAGGAATTGGTAAATGCCGGTCCACGCTTTCATCTTTCCTGGCCAGGGCAGTCAGGTCACCGGCATGGGCCGCGACCTCGCCGCCGCCTTTGCCCCCGCCCGCGAGGTGTTCGGCGAAGTGGACGAGGTGCTGAAGCAGAAGCTGTCCAAGCTGATGTTCGAGGGTCCGCCGGAGACCCTGACGCGCACCGAGAACACCCAGCCGGCGCTGATGGCCATGTCGATAGCCGTATTGCGCGTGTTGGAGCATGAGGGCGGGTTTCGGCTGATGGACAAGGCCGTGCTGGTCGCCGGGCACAGCCTGGGCGAATACAGCGCGCTGGCCGCAGCCGGCAGTCTGACGCTCGCCGACGCTGCGCTGCTGCTGCGCCGTCGCGGCACCGCCATGCAGGACGCGGTGGCGGCCGGGGAGGGCGCAATGGCGGCGCTGCTGGGTGTGGAGCTCGATCAGGCAATGGCGATCTGCGCCGACGCCGCCGTGCTGGTGCACGAGGACGGCACCGAGGAGCGCCAGGTGGTCGAGCCAGCGAACGACAACGGCGGCGGCCAGGTGGTGATCTCGGGCCACCGCGCGGCGGTGGAGCGCGCGATTGATCTCGCCAAGGCGCGCGGCGTGCGCCGGGCGATGCTGCTGCCGGTATCGGCGCCGTTCCACTGCGCGCTGATGGCGCCAGCCGCCGAGGTGATGGCGGAGGCCCTGGGCGACGCCACCCTGCGCCCGCCCGAGGTGCCCGTGGTGGCGAACGTCACCGCCGAGCGGGTGACCGAACCCGACGAAATACGCGACCTATTGGTGCGTCAGGTGACCGGCACCGTGCGCTGGCGGGAGAGCGTCCTAGCCTGCACGGCGATGGGCGTGGACAGCTTCCTGGAGCTTGGCGCCGGCAAGGTGCTGTCGGGGCTGGTGCGTCGGATCAGTCCGGACAGCGCTGCCATCTCGGCCGGCACGCCATCCGAGATCGAAGCCATGCTGAGGCTATTGTGAGCGGTGTGTTCCGCCTGGACGGCAAGGTGGCGCTGGTCACCGGCGCGTCGGGCGGGCTGGGTGCTGAGATTGCCCGCACGCTGTTTGCCCAGGGCGCCAAAGTCGTGCTGTCCGGCACGCGGCAGGACGCGCTGGATGCGCTGGCGGCGGAGTTGGGGGAGGGCGCCCATGCCTGCGCGGCCGACCTGCGCGACCCTGCCGCCGCCGACGCGCTGATCGCCGTGGCCGAGGCAGCGTGCGGGCCGGTCGATATCCTGGTGAACAACGCGGGGCTGACCCGGGACATGCTGGCGCTGCGCATGAAGGATGCGGACTGGCAGACGGTGCTGGACGTGGACCTGACCGCGCCGTTTCGCCTCGCGCGTGCGGCTTTGCGCGGCATGGTGCGCCGGCGCAGCGGACGGATCATCGGCATCAGCAGCATCGTGGGCAGCACCGGCAACCCCGGCCAGGCCAACTACGCGGCTGCGAAGGCCGGGCTGGCCGGCATGACCAAGGCGCTGGCGCAGGAGGTCGGCAGCCGCGGCATCACGGTCAACTTGGTGGCGCCGGGCTTTATCGAGACACCGATGACCGACGCGCTGACGGCGGAGCAGAGGGCGAAACTGACCGCCGCAATCCCGCTGGGTCGCATGGGTCAGCCGGCGGACGTGGCGGCGGCCGTGCTATATTTGGCGTCCAATGAGGCCGCATGGGTTACCGGAGCTACGCTGCACGTGAATGGCGGGATGGCGATGCTCTGAGCTATGCGGGGAGATTTGCCAATGGGGCGTGGCAGCCTGGCCGCACTTGCCTTGGCGGGCGGCTGGAAACCATGCTAAGCGGCCACAGACTTGGTAAGGGTGTCACAGCTTCGTGCGGGTGATTGCGCGGGGACCGGCCAGGTCCGCCCAAAGCGATGACGACGTCAAACAACGACCGCCAAACAACGACTGACAGACGACAGGAACTGAGGACAAGATGAGCGAGATCGCCGACAAAGTTAAGAAGATCGTGGTTGAGCACCTGGGCGTCGAAGAGAGCAAGGTGACCCCGGAGGCGTCGTTCATCGACGACCTTGGCGCCGACAGCCTCGACACGGTCGAGTTGGTGATGGCCTTCGAGGAGGCGTTCAGCGTCGAGATCCCCGAGGACGCCGCCGAGAAGATCAGCACCGTCAAGGACGCGATCGACTTCATCGAGAAGCAAAAGGCGGCCTGAGCCGGCGACACGAATGGGGGTGGCGATGCGTCGGGTAGTGGTAACGGGCATGGGCATCGCCTGCCCGCTGGGTCTGGGCGTCGAGCGGGTGTGGAAGCGGCTGATCGAGGGCGAGAGCGGCATCCGCGCCATCCAGTCCTTCGACACGACCGAGCTGACGGCCAAGATCGCCGGACAAATTCCGGTCGGCACCCGTGCCGAGGGCAAGCTCGACATCGGCGAGTGGATTCCCTCCAAAGATCAGAAGAAGATGGACCGCTTCATCCATCTCGCCGTCGTCGCCGCGAGCGAGGCGGTGGAGGATAGCGGCTGGGTTCCGCCGGACGAGGACGCGCGCTGCGCCACAGGTGTGATGATCGGGTCGGGCATCGGCGGGCTGGGCACCATCTATGAGGCGTCGGTGCTGGTGGCGCAGGGCAAGTCGCGCCGCCTGTCGCCGTTCTTCATTCCGTCGGCGCTGATCAACCTCGCCTCCGGTCACGTCTCTATTAAGTACGGCTTCAAGGGTCCCAATCACTCCGTCGTCACCGCCTGCGCCACGGGGGTGCACGCGATCGGCGACGCGGCCCGGCTGATTATCTTGGGCGACGCCGACGTCATGGTGGCCGGCGGGGCCGAGGGCGCTGTGAACGAGCTTGGCATGGCTGGGTTCTGCGCCAGCCGGGCGCTGTCCACCAATTTCAACGATCAACCGACCGCGGCATCGCGCCCATGGGACCGCGACCGCGACGGCTTCGTCATGGGGGAGGGCTCCGGGATCGTCGTACTTGAGGAACTGGAGCACGCCAAGGCTCGCGGCGCCAAGATCTACGGCGAGGTCGGCGGCTACGGCATGTCCGGCGATGCCCACCACATCACCGCCCCGGCGGAGGGGCACGAGGGCGCCTACCGCGCGATGAGGGCGGCCTTCCGCAACGGCGGCGCGCACCCCGGCGACGTGCAATACGTGAACGCGCACGGCACCAGCACGCCGCTGGGCGACGATCTGGAGCTTGAGGCGGTCGAGCGGTTCTTCGGTGATGACGCGAAGGGCCTGGCGATGTCGTCCACCAAATCCGCCACCGGGCACCTACTCGGTGCGGCTGGCGCGATCGAGGCGATCTTCTCCCTATTGGCGATCCGCGACAGCGTCGTGCCGCCGACCCTCAACCTCGAAAACCCAAGCCGGGCCAGCGTGATCGACCGGGTGCCGCTGGTGGCGCAGGAGCGCCGGGTGGACGTGGCGCTGTCCAACAGTTTCGGCTTTGGCGGCACCAACGCCAGCATCCTATTCAAGCGGGCTGCCTGACGCGGGCGAGGTACGATGCGCGCAGTCCTATTGATTGCCGGGCTGTTCGCTATTCTGCTGGGCGGAACCGCGGCCTACGCCGTTTGGTCCTACGACGCGCCGGGCCCATTGCAGACGGACAACGTCGTGCTCGTGCCCCGCGGCGGGCTGGATCAGGTGGCGGATACGCTGGTGCAGGAGGGTGTCGTCAACAGCGCGTTTGCCCTGCGTGCCGCCGCCATCGTGACACGGGGCCAGGGCGCGGTCCGTGCCGGTGAGCTGGAATTTCCCGCCGCCGCGAGCCTGCGCCAGGTGCTCGCCGTCCTTCGCACGGGCCGCCCGGTGCAGCATCGCCTGACCATTCCCGAAGGCCTGACTGCGACGCAGGTCGCTTTGCTCATCGAGCGTGCCCCGGCGCTGGAGGGCGACCAATCAACGCCTGAGGAGGGCCGCTTGCTGCCCGAGACCTATGCCTATGAACGCGGCACCCCGCGCGCCGCCTTGGTCGAGCGCGGCCGCGTCGCCATGGACCGCGCGCTTGAACGCAATTGGGCCGCCCGCAGCCCGGCCGTTCCGCTGGACACCGCGCGCGACGCCCTGATCCTGGCCAGCATCGTCGAGCGGGAGACGGCCAAGCCCGACGAGCGTCCCCGGGTCGCGGCGGTGTTCCTGAACCGGCTGCGCCGCCGCATGAAGCTGCA
>JANXVC010000177.1 GCA_025351925.1 Rhodospirillales bacterium
CGCCATGGCGATGGCATAGTACACCATCACCTGCGCCGGCAGGTCGCGCTCGCGCTCGCTCGCCTTGCCAGTCTCGGCCAGGACCTGCCGCACCCGCTCGGGCGGGAACGTCTTGGCGATCACGCCAAGGCTGATGTGGTCGCTGACACGAACGCCGGCCGGCAGGCCGGCAGGAACACCCGCCATCGCTGTCGATCCCAGAAAACCCGACCAGTGATATAGGGCCCTTAACACCTAAATGAACGGTATTGGAGTAAGGGGAGGAAATTCGCGGCGAACGGCACTAATCATCGGCGGCAGAGCCAACCGTATCCTTTTAACCAATCCTTCGTGGGCGAGGCAGGAAGGCACAGAGATTTTTCGCGTTTGGATGATGCTGTATTTGACCGCGCTCATCTTCTGGCGTCGATGCGATGAGCGCAACGCGCGCACAAGTGTAGTCACAAGAGAACAGTTCGTATGCTTCGATTTCTCGTCCCGATTCGATGTATGTAGCCGCAAATCGGTAGTTGTCTAACTTCTTGTGTGTTTCGAACTCAACAGCACCCGCCTTCTTACAGCGGACGCTTGCTATTACGAACCAGTCGCCTGCACCTCCATAAGCAACACAGTTCAGTCTTTCTATCCGCCGTTTCAGTTCTGTTGTCGAACCCACTTTAAAAAGTTGCTTGGACCGTGACGCGGCGATGTAAACGTCAGCCGGCTTTGCATTCCGAAGTTGGAACGTGATATTTGCAGTGTTGCATTGGATGCAGTTATTTGACCTAGAACGCAGCGTGTGCCCGCCTCGATCGCAGGGTGTAGTACCAAACGCAAAGGACTTATCCTCGCCGGTCATTGCTGAACGCCAATGCTCAGTATTCATCCCCGTAGCATCAAACATTATACTCATCGTAATCTTATGCCTGCGTAAAAACAAGATTTCTTCGCTCGTCAACCTTCCCATCACAGCGCTCATACTTGATTATTTCACCCATCTTCGCTCTCGCGCTCAAGGTCCCGTACGACAGTGATACGATATAAATTTGTTGCGGACCAGTGCTCTTCGGACTACGAGCGCCTCCGCCACGCGTCCTGCGTCCGTCGTCCCGTCCTCGCCTGATCCTGATTTTTATCGGATCACCATGAACTATCCAAAGGACGGGATTAACCCTCCGGGAAGTTGCCGTGCCGGCTGAAGCACCTTTGCGGTGTCAGCGACCGCACCTCCATGCTGAACCGAAACAGGTTCAACGTCCGGTAAGGCGGACCCTGCTCCGAAACCGAACGGCCAGCTTTCCACCAGCTGCCGTCATTCGACTGCTCGCCGGTGGTGTCCGCTTCAAAGGTAAGGCGACAGGGCAGCTGAACGACGGTTATGAAGCGCGTTGCGGTCCGGCTCCCTGCGGTATGCAGGGAGCCGGGATAACTCAGATCTTAGTACCTTCGGCAAGGGCGAGGGCGTCCTCTACATCCACGCCCAAGTACCGCACGGTATTTTCGATCTTGCTGTGACCCAGCAGGATCTGCACTGCGCGCAGGTTGCCGGTGGCTTTATAGATGATCGACGCCTTGGTCCGGCGTAGCGAGTGAGTGCCAAACTCTTCCCGGCGCAGGCCGACGCCCTTCACCCACTCGTCGACCAGCCGGGCGTATTGCCGCGTGCTCAGGTGATGAGCATGGTCGATGCGGCTAGGGAACACGTAATCTATCTGCCAACGTTCCGCCGCGCCGTTCCAGCCACGCGAGTAGGCTCCCTCGCGCATCAGCCAGCAACTCGAACTGCACGGGCCTCCCCGTCTTGCGTTGCACGACGATGGCGCGGCTGCGCACCTGCCCACCGCTAACCACATCGCCGATCTTCATCCTAACCACGTCGCAGCCACGAAGCTTGCTGTCGAGAGCAAGGTCGAACAGCGCGCGATCGCGAAGACGGCGGTGCTGGTCGAGAAAGAAGCGAATGGCCCAGACCTGCTTCGGCTTCAGCGCTCGCTTGGCACCGACCTTCGTCCCTGCGTTCCAGGCGCGACGATCTGCGGCTGGGGGGTCGAACTCTGACGTTCCCATGTTCAATCTCCTTCTGGCCACGATGGCCGGAGACGAAGCTAGATTTAGCGGCCAGGCCGGCGTCCACGTGCTTCGGATGACGGAGGTCAGCCGGCACAAGCGGGTGGAACGGTGCAGGGCTACGTGCCGCGCCCGAACTTCTTCAACAGGCATACGGGGGCGGCGGCGCGGGCGCGGTGGCAACCCCGGCCATTGTCAGTCCGGCGCGGGTGCTCTTATCGTCCGCCCTGACATCGCGACAACTAATCGGGAGTGAAACATGCACTACGCCAGCAGGCTTGCAGGGCCGGACCATGTGACCCTTCCACCGGACCTCCGGCGTCGTCTACCCCGACGAGGGCTGCTGCACGCGCTAGTCACGGCAGCCCCGCTGCTGGCTGGCTTGCCCGCCACCGCGCAGACAGCTGACCAGCAAGCCAGTTCGGAGCGCTGGATCGCAACGTGGACTGCCCCGCAGGCCGCGCGACTGGATCAGCCGGCGCAATCCCTCCCCGCTTCGGCGCAGGCATTTCCCTGGGTGCGAGACGTGCCCCAGGCCGTGAAGGATGTAACGCCGGGCAAGGAATTGCCGGTTGGCGGCGCGTCGCCGCTGCAAATCAAGGGCCAGACGCTGCGGCAGATCGCCCACGTCTCGCTCGGCGGCCCGCGCGTTCGGGTGGTGCTGTCCAACAGCCTCGGTACTCTGCCGCTGCGGGTCGGCGCGGCGCATGTGGCGCTGCGCGATGCAGGAGCATCAATCATCGCGGCCAGCGACCACGTGCTCACCTTTGGCGGGCTCCCCCGCCCGACGATTCCGCCCGGTGCCCTGCTGATCAGCGATCCGGTCGATCTGGCCGTTCCCGATTACGGTGACCTGGCGGTGGACCTCTATTTGCCGGACGACACGTCCGCGTGGAAATCGCCAGTCAGCCTCCATCCGGCCTCCTGGCAGGTGAACTATGTCTCCGAGCCCGGCGATCATGCAGGTGCCCCGGCCTTCCCCGTCGCGGGCACGACGGCGTATCGACGCAGCGATGGTCTGTCGTCTGCCTCCTCGTTCTTCCTCGGCCGCGTCGAGGTCGTCCGAACTGATGCGGCCAATGTACTGGTCGCGTTCGGGGACTCGATCACGGACGGCACACAGTCCGGCATCGACCAGAACAAGCGCTGGCCGGATCTGCTCGGAGCACGTCTGGCCGTCGCCGGCACGCACATGGCCGTCGTGAACGGCGGGATCGGAGGCGGCCGCGTGCTGGAGGATGGGGTCGGCCCGAACGCGCTGGCAAGGTTCGATCGGGATGTTCTGGCGCAGCCCGGTGTCCGATACGTGACGGTCCTGGAGGGGATCAACGATATCGGCGTGGGAGGCGCCAACGCATCGCCGAGCGTCGCCGAGCTGATCGCTGGACACCGGCAGATGATCGACCGGGCTCATGCGCGCGGCTTGCGCATCTTCGGCGCCACGCTGACCCCGTTTGAGGGCGCCGCCTATTGGACGAAGGAGGGCGAGGCGAAGCGCCAGGCACTGAACGACTGGATCCGCACCAGCGGCGCGTATGACGGCGTGCTGGACTTTGCGGCCGTCGTGCAAGATCCTGAAAAGCCGACCCGGTCACGGCCGGAATACGACTCCGGCGATCACCTGCATCCAAGCCCCGCCGGATATGCCGCAATGGCGAACAGCATCGACCTAAAGCTATTCCAAGCGGGAGGGCGATGAGACCCGCCCTCGGCGTCAAGTCAAGGGGAGGATCAAACGCCGAGTTCGTCTCGCACGGCCTCGGAAAGGAATGCGGCGTCGTCTGGGCACGCGTTCCGACAGCCAGCCCGGTGTCCACAGATATGGGGGCAATCCTGGACAACTCCCAGGACAGGCGAGAGATCGGGCGTACGTGCTACGCCGGGGCTACGTGGGGTTGGTTGAGGATATGCCCGAAACTCACCCACAAGCCGAAGCAGCGTCCCAGCCCGATGGTGTCCATAAAAGCCTGCCTTTCTGGACAGTAAAATCTCGCCTGTATCTTATTGAAAAGCTGGGGCTCTCTGTGGGCAACTGGCAGAACCATTTGTGGACAGCTTGACAATTCTACTGACAGAAGCGCTATCGCCCAGCCTCTTTGGTCAACGGCTCCAAATGCCCACCCGTTGTTTCTAAACGGTCCTTCTTGGCTATATCCTCTTGTGGGCGACTTTCGTCCATATCCTCAACCTACCCCTACGTATCTGACCAATGCCGGCATTCCGGTCTGGATCGACGATGCGCCGGCCATTGCGCACAAAAAGGTGCTGGTGATCGACGGCGCAACAGCGATAACAGACTCGTTCAACTTTACCGCGGCCGCCGACCGGCGCAACGCGGAGAAGGTCGTTGTCCTACAGCGCCCCGAGTTGGGCACCTGCTTCGCGCAGAACTGGGAGGAGCGGCGGGCCGCTTCGAGGGCGTTCGGGCGGAGTGGAGCGGCGCTCGTGTTCAATTCTACTCGGAGCAGGCGGCGCCGGTAGGACCGCTCCCGACCCAATGCAGCCCCTCGGCATCTAGCCATTGTCGGTCCGCTAACCTACCGTCCCACGCATGTCCCGCTCCCCTACTGCCGACCTGGCCCCGCTCATCAAGCTCCTGCAAGCGGGCGTCCCACCCAACCGCGCTGCCACCGAAGTCTCTCGCGTCCTGGCGATGTGGACGGCCGAACTCAAGGACGACGGCGAGCAGCTACAGGAGCGGCTATCCGGCCTAGCCGAACAGATGGCGACGGGGATCGATGAAATGCACGAGGGCATCGCCGCGGCGAGCGACAAAGGGAAACCCACGCTGCGGCGCATAATGGCGACGCATGAAGCGGTGCTGGACGAAGTGCGGAAGGCGCAGGGGGCAGGCTAGGCATTTCACCGCCCCTCCAGAGAGGCTGACCGCTGTCGACCTCAATGCGGAAGCTGGCCGGTTGAACGCATGGTCTCGCAACCGGACGCTCGCACTCGCAGCCGGCGGGCAGCTTTGCGCCGCCTCAATTCCGTTCATATTCCTACCTGCCGTTTAGCCACTCAGACACAGGTGCACTCGTCGCTGCATGTGGAGCATACGCCGGCCAAATGGGCGCCGTGCGGTCGTCGACGTTGCACGCCACGATCCTCGCCGAAGCAAAATCTAGGCAGGAAACGGCTACTTGACACTGCCATTCGACGGCGGTGGGCACCCGTTAGAGCTGTCTGCGTTCGCGGTCTTGCTGGAATTGAGCGGAGCGGCGTGACGGACAATCTCTTATGCATGGCCGTTCCGTCATCCCGCGGGACGTCCAGGGCTGGGCATTTTTTAAGCTCCCAATTGAGAACGGTCCGAAGATTCGGAACCCTAAAAAATAGTCTATCTGTTTACCCAAGTGTGTAGTAGGTTTCCTATAGATGTGCTCGGGGGGCGCGATGCCTAAGCGGGCGAACGCGCCGCTCACGTATGTGCTCGCCGTAATGCGGTTTCCTAAGATCCTGGACGCCGGAAGGCTTGCCGCCGAATTCCAGGTGCAGGTCAGGGCGGAATATCCGCTTGAAAGTGACCTGGAAAACCAGGGCATTGAAATCTCCATCGGGCAGAACGGCCCCGAGATAAGAACGGAAGTCCAAAGGCTCTGGCAGTTCTCCGATCAGGAGAGAGGCCATGCGCTGATGCTGGGTTCCGACTTTCTGCTGCTGCATTCCGGAGGTGTCGACGGTGCCAAGCCTGCTTATACTGGACATCGGGACTTCATCCAGCGCTTCGTTAAGGCCGTCGAGGCGTTCTGCCGCGTTATCGGGCCGAACCCTTTGATGTCGGCGCTTGGATACAGATACATCGATTTGGTGGTGCCTCGCCCGGAGGAGCGCGAAGGCTTGGCCGACTACCTCAAAGCATGGGCCCTGCCGCATGTTCCCGACTTCTCACACGAGGGTGCCAGTCTTGTGGACAGTTACTCCGTCGTCGGTTTCCGCACCGGCGAGGGAGTGCTCCGGTTCCAGGCGCTCCGTAACCCTCCGTCCACGCTACCTCCCGAACTCACCATCGGTTTCGTCAATGAGAACAGATGGGTCGCGGCCCGTCCGGCCGACGAGTTCGCCTTGCTCGACATTGACCATGCTGTCAGCTTCGGCACCCATCTTGCCATCGAACCAGCTACCGTCCAGGAGCAGTTGGTGAAACTGAGCAGGCCGTGCACCGTCTTGTTCGAGAAGGCCGTCACACCCCACGCCGAGGACGTCTGGAGATAATGTCATGAGCGCTGCCATTTCGGCCTGTCTTCCGAGGAGGGCAACATTCGTGTTGTTCAAGCCGAGCATCGCGACTTCGAACCTAGCCGAGTTTCGGGGAAGCTCGGCTGTCCGGAGTCTGCAGTTCCTGGGCGACACCGGCATCGCGTTTGTCTCGTCCCTTGCCCGCTCCTTCCTGGGTCCGCTTATAGATACGGCCCCGGCGCCTCGAGCTCTGGAAGCCACGTCGCAGGAACTGGTATCCACCCTCGTCACCAAGGGCATGCCGATCGCGGCCTTGTCCGACATCCTCCATGTCGAACGAAAGACCGTCTACTCGTGGCTCGACGACGGACGCGATGCCAAGCAGGAGAACCACGACCGCCTGAAGCTTGTACATTCCTTGCTTGCGGGCGAGCGGGACGGCTCGCTGCGATTCTTCCACCGCTTCTGGAACCGCGAACTCGCGGATGTCGGCAGCCTGAAGTCGCAGCTCACGAGCGTCGCGATTGACGAACAGGCCGTGGCGGTCGCGCTCGACGCGCTCCGCCCCGCGGTCGAACGCGCATTGGCAGCCGACGCTGGGCGCAAGGCGAAAACGACGGTCCGGTCCCCGGCCGCGTCCCTGACAATTCTGCTCGAAGTCACGAGCTAGTATCGTCTGGCCGGAGTCGGATACTGTCTCCGCTTGGCCGATATGACGGTCCGTCGAACCGGTGTCCGCGAGCACACCATCCCGGTCCAGCAGGCTACTGACGGAACCGGGATGGATGAGCGGCGACCTGACTGAACAAGCTGAACTTGCGAGCCGCATAGAACGGGCGCTCTGGCGGCAGGGGAGCGTTTTCCGCCCGCCTCCGGAAGCCATCCTGCCAGGTTATATGGCATTGTCATCAGACGACTGGCTGGTCGTCTCCACGCAATCCTGCTCCGTATGTGCGCCGGACTTCGACCGGGAACCGCTCGTGGAAGTGGTCGCCGCCACGGCGCTGAAGATCTACAATCCAGGGCACAAGGACGCCAAGGGCGGGAACAACCGCACCTTCCACCTGCCGGTGAAAGGACTGCCAGAGACCGAGGCGCTGGCATGCAACATCGCGCGTCGGGCTTTCCTACCACGCAGGTTGTTGGCGACCATCGCTCCCGAATCCACGTGGGTCGAAACAGAACACCTCGACGCCTTCAAGGGCTGGCTGGCCAACTATTACATGCGGATCGCGCTGCCGGGCGAACTGGTGGCACGCCTCCGTGGACCCGGCGGCATCTGCGCCATCATGACGGATGTCCTGAAAGGGACCTCGAACGCGGCGGAAGTCCATGGCGGACAGGAGTTCGCGCATGATACGCCGCTGCACCAAGCAGTCTCGTCAATCCATATCAGGATAAACACTTACGAGGAGCTTCCTGCTGAAAAGTCTTACGCCATATCTCTCGTTGTGGTCTGCGACACGGAAAGCGCGGCGCGAGCCATAGACAAGGCCCTCGCGGACAGCCTTTTGACCACTCTATTCTACAATGCAGTCGTGCTTGAGGAACTGATCGTCCAAGCGCCGGACAACGTGACGCTGGCCGACCTCGGCGGGCATTCGCGCTTTAACGAATGGGACGACCTCAGCTCCTTGAGCACCAGACTGCAGAGCATGAGGGGACTAGACGCCTAGAGCCACCGGGGGGCTTCTCACACCGTTGAACTCGATCAGCGACGCAATCCCGGCCGCTCGTCATTAACTGGAAGCCTCTGCTCCGATCCGGACAGTCCGGAAACCACCAATCTCGGCCATATAACCTGTCTCGGTGCTTATATAGCGTTCTCGCTCCATCACTCCTCCGACCCCTTTAACGCCAGACGCGATGCAATCGAAAGAGCTTCTCGAAAAAATCGGCGATCCTCGCTTCGGCGCCCTCGCCGACCAACTCGTTTGCCCCGAATCGATAGACCTCATAACCGGCCAGGCGCAACTCACGGTCAGCCGACACCATGTCGGCATAGACCTTCAACGACGGACGGTCGTTCTCCGAGAAGTGGTGCTTTCCATCCACCTCCAGCACAATGCGTTGGCGCCCGGGGAGGAGCAGTAAGAAGTCCATGCGTTGACGCGGAAGCGGGAGGCGATGACGCAAGGTTTTCACGGTAGCGGGGTCATAGTGAAGATAGACCTGCGGCAGGAGCGCGGGCAGCTCCTCGCCGAGGATGGATCGGTAGGCCCTGAAGTAGGTGGCGAAGAGCTTCCGTTCCGCGTCTGAGGCAAGGGACTCTTTGAGGCGCACTCCTAGATTTGCTGCATTGGCTCCTGACTCGACTTCGCTCCACCAAGCGACGAGCTCGGACCAGAGAAGACCGTTCGAGCTGATAGGCCGGTCGTAGATCAGGCAATTCCCTTCGCCGGAGAGAATCACGATGTCATTGTTGATGGCGTCGGCGAAGCCGATTTCCGGCTTGGGCCCTCGCGAGGCGAAGATCAGGTTTTTGGGCCGACCACCAACCCCGCGCACGAGAGGACGAAAGGCGAAGATCGGGTGGCCGGAGAGTTCGCTTTCCTGCGCCAGTTCGTATCCATCGCGCGCGAGGACGGTATTGAGGGCGGCGACGGTCTGCAACTGCTTCTCTCCCGACCGGGAGAGTGGGTGAACAGCTTCTTCAAGCAACGCTGCAAAGCGGGCTCTGGAACAGTCGAATGCGCCGATTTCACCGAACAAAAATTCCACTGACCAATCGCCGAAATTGAGATCCATATGCTGTGTGATTTGGTCGCGCAGGCCTCGACCGCCACTTCCGAACACCTCGTCGAAGGGCGTGGAGAGAACGAAACACCGTTCGATCATCTCCATGGTGCTGCGCTCGCCGGCAATGTTATCTCCGAAGACCCGTGCGATGTCTCGCCGTGTGATCTGGGTTAGTGACGGGTCGCCAGCCTCAAGCACTTTGCGGCCCGCCTCTTCGAGGGCGATGTCCCCTCGATGAGCGGCGAACTTCAGCGCCGCACTGGCCAACTCCTCTCGTGTGAGGGGATCGAGCGCTTGCGCGATGCGCTGTCGCTTGGAAAGGCCATCACCGGTTGGGACGACTAGGCCGGCGATTCGCGGCGGCGCCTCGCTCAGCTCCACGTGGGTCATCAGCTGCAAGAAGTCGGCGACGAGGCCATGAAGGTTAGCAGCCATCGAGAGACAATGATGACCTGTTTGCGTCAATTGTCACGCTAGATTATGCCGCCTGCCGCAAAGCGCCGATGTCCAGGACCAGGCTAGGACAGCACAGGAAGCGGCTCGCCGTGCTCAAGAGCGTGCGCAGGGTGCAGGGCACTCGCCGGGGTGACGTCCCCGCCGTCCTCTTCGTCATCTTGAGCAATGTCTTGCCCGTCTCCGCATCCATCGACGGCCGACGTCACGCGCCACATCGTCCTGCGATCGTTCTCTGAGGACGGCGACGGAGCGAACCGGGTGCAGTAGCCGCTTGAGGCCCACCATTCGACGGAGCGGCCTTGTCGGTAGTCGGGCTTGACACCCACCCCGCCTGGCTGGAACCAATGAATGCAGCTTTCGCATCGCACGATACGCGGCCCATTCCCATCTTCAGCTGCGACAGCAGCTCCGGAACCGCAGCGGTCGATCGGCTTCACCTTCGGCCAGTGGACGAGCTCGAAGGCTTCCGTCCCGGGCGGCGGTGCATGACGCTGGCATGTGCCACCAGGGGGGTAATAGGCGCAAAAGGAACAGTTCTGAGGCAAGGGCGGACCCATCCCGCTCATTACGGCGACACTCCGCGGGCACGATCCGGCTCGTTCTGGCGCTGTGCATTCTGCGTCGCCGGCGTGCTCGCCGCGGCCGAGGTCCGGGTGCGTGCGGCATCCCGTGCTGCTTGGCTGGGACGCGGAGCGGGCGGGGTCTGGATCGACTGGATGATAGTTTGACGCGCTGGGCTGCTCTTGCTGTCTGACATGGCGTGTAGCTCCTTCGACGGCTATTCCGCAGCGATGCGGTATTGATCTTGCCCGACGCGAGCGCGCATATCCGGCCGGAGGAAGTAGTAGGCTTTGACACACCGGATCGGGGCGCTCTCCCCGCGGCGGAACACGATCGCCTCGTCCCGGCGCATCGAGAACTCGACTTCATCGGGCGTGATCAGGTCGCGGCCTTGCAGGCTCGTGCTCTCGTTCGTGCCCTTGCTGCTGCTCCGCATCCCGAACATCGCCTGGCTGCTGCTGCCGGTGTTGCGTCCCTCGGACGGGGCGATCACCGTGTATCGGCCGCATCGCTTGCTGACGTCCTCGGCGGTCGCGCGGTCCATCGCCGAATAGGCCTCCCAGGACGCATTGGCACGCCACGCCTTGACGCCGGCCGGTCCCCAGGTCGCGTCCATCTGACCCAGGCTGTGCCACATGCCCATGATCGTCACGCCGTATTTGCGGCCCTGTGAGGCGGCGGTGGACAGCGCCTGGAGCTTGCCGAACAGGTTGATCTCGTCCAGCAGCAGCAGGTATCTGCGCCCGGTTTCCCCGTCTGCCCGGTAGATGTTGTTCAGCAGCGCATTGAGGATCGCGCGGCCGATCTGCGGCGTGTCCTCCATCGTCTTGACGCCGAGCTGGAGGAAGATGGTCATGTCCCCGCGTGCGAAGTCGTCGGCTGTGATGCTGCCTGGCGCGGTCCCTGACACGATGTTGGCGTAGGTTTCGGTCATCAGCCACCGGAGGTCCGCCGTTGCTTCCACGCAAAAGCCCGAGAAGGTTTTGGCGTGCGCCTCCATCAGCGTGCCAGCCAAGATCCGTGCAAGGCGGCTTTTGGATTCTTCGTGGATCGTCTGCAGCAGACCCTTCATCTGCCGCTCAGGCGTGGCGATGCGTTCCGCGAACAGCCCCGGCGTCCTGCGCTCCTTGGCGATCGTCGGGTCGGCCAGCATGTCGGCCAGGAGGCAGGCTTGCAGACTCTTGCCCTGTATCTTGAACATCGAGTTTTCGCCCTTGGCCTCGGCCGCGACGACCTCCCGCCCGAGCGTCTCGACAGCGGACCACACATGCTCCTCGAACAGCGGATGCGCCGGGTCGATCCAGCCCAGCACGTTGATGCCGACGCGGGCAGGTTGCGGCACGCCGTTGCTGTCCCGCGCCGGCCGAGGCCCGCCGAGAAAGACGACGCGCTGCCCGGCCTGTTCCCGCATCGAGGCGCACATACGCCCCATTTGCGACGACGGATCATTCGCCAGGACGTTGCCTCGCCAGGCTACCTCCGGGTCCAGGGTCGGGACGGCATAGGCGCTGGTCTTTCCGCCACCCGAGCCGAGGAACAGCAGTCCGTGGGTCGCGTCCTCGGTGCATCGGTCGATGAGCAACGGGGACGTGCCGCCATCCTTCGCCGGGGTCAGGTCGGCACGGCAGGCGGCACCGAACACGATGCCGCCGTGGACGGGATCGCCCGGTCGGGCGAGCTTCTGCATCTTCTCGCCCGACATGAAATCGGCGTGGCCGTAAATGTCGGAGAATGCACGGACGAGGGCAGGGGGCGGTTCATTCAAACGGGCGGCGCGGAGCCTGGGGCGGAACGCCTTGAACCGGACATAGGCCGCGAACGGAGCGGCGGCGAGCAGTCCAGAGGCGACAAGGTAGATCTGCTCGTTGGTGGAGCGGCCGAACAACCGGGCGTATGTCAGCCATTGCCAGGGCCGCGCCCAGGCGTGGATGCCGGGACTGTCCAGTAGGCCTGCCATCCAGAGGAACGCGAACGACGCCAGCGTGAGCCAGAGGACGGCGACCAGCGCAGCCCATGCGAGCCTGTCGGCGATCATGGGGACGCCAACAGGTCTTTGAACGTCTCGCCCCGGCGGCGGGCATCCGCGGCCAACCAGACTTCGGCCAGGGTCCGCTCGCCCTTATCGTTTTCGACGGGAAGAATGAAATCGATCGCCGCTGCAAGCGTGGCGACCACGGTGTCGTCCTGCATCCCCGTGCCCGCTGGAGATGCCTTGAACATGTTGAACAGCCGGCGCGCGGCATCCGCCGGGTTTTTGCCGTGGATCGTGGACATGCTGCCTGGATGGCCGGCGCTCACTTCATCGATGAACATCGCCGCGGCTTCCGCATCGCGCATTTCGCCGAGCAGCACGCGATCGGGGCGCTCGCGAAGCGTTGCCTTCATCAGCGCGGTAGGCGACGCGCCCGCATTGCCGGAAGCCGAGTACAGGTGCCGCACGCAATTGGGTTGCCGGACGACAAGCTCCTTTGCGTCCTCGACGGTTATGATGCGCTCATGCAGGGGGATTGCACCGCCAAGGAGTTTGCTCAGTCTCGATTTGCCGGCACCTGTCGACCCGCAGACCAGGCCAGTTTGCTTGGTCGTGGCGAGCAGCCGAAGAAAGCCTTCGATATCGTCCCTGTCATAAGCGGCGAGCAGTTCGCCGTCTTCGGCGGCGCGGCGCTCGTGGCGCTGTGCCCAACGGTTCCACCGGGACGTGTTGTAGAGCCTTGGCACATCCTCGATCTCGTCCAGCCGCTCGTCTCCGCGCCGAAAGGACAGCGCCATCGTGCCGGCAGGGACCGCAGGCGGCATGACGGATTGCAGGCGCAACCCACCCGGGAGGTCTGTGGACAGGATCGGCGAGCGGGACGTGATCGAATCCCCGGTCTGCGATGCCGCCATGACCGATAGGCCGTGGAGGCGCTGGTAGGTCATTTCTGGCAGCTCGACGCGGTGCCAGGCCCCGTGCTTGAGCCACCACCCGACGCCCGGCTCTTGGATCGCCAAGTCCTCGGTCTCCGGAGCGTGCAGGATATGCTGGATCGGCCGCTGCGCCGACGCGAGCCCGGCGCTCATAGCAGCGGGCACGCCATGGCATCATAGCGCCTGAGCTTCATGCACACGTCGTACATGTCCAGATCCTGCCCGACCGTGATGAGGACGGGCAGGCCCTGGTCGCGGGTCACGACGGGGTTGCGGCCGATCCTGGCTTGCATCTCTTGCGAGGCGAGGCCCTGCACCTGTCCGCCGAGGTTGAGCGTCGTGCCGTTGCTGCCGCTCGTCGCCCGCGAGATCGCCGACGACGCGAGGTTCTGACCCGCGCCGATCCCGATATCCAGCAAGGAATAGAGCGCCACGCTGCCAAGCCGGTCCCAAAAGAACGTTTTGACATCCCCCTGGTAGCCGGGCCGGCCCATCGCATCGCCACCAGGTGCTGACAGCGGTATGCGGAAGTTCTTGCCCTCGACGCTGGTGAACAGGACGCCGATGCGTTCCTCGCCTTGCGCCACGCCACGCCGGATTTGCCCGAAGAACAGCGTCCCAGGCGGCAGCAGGCCGCGCGTCTGCGTTCCGCCGCGTATCCACTCGGGCACGCGGCACCGGGTAAAGCCCGGCATCCCGCTGTTCTGAGCGTCCTGCGGAATGCACTGCACGGGATCGCCAGGGCGGATCACGTAGTCAGGATGACGCACAAGCATAGCATGGCTTGTCGGCAGCACTGTCGCGCCGTTCAGTTGCGAGGCAAGCCTGTCCTCGGGGTCTGTTGCCCCACCGCGTGCGACCTCCTCCCCGTCCGCAGCTTGCGTCGCGCGGCCCGTCGCAGCCCCGGCCGTGGCCCGGGGCGCTGCGTACAGGCCGATATCGGTTGGCACGTAACGGCGGGCACCCCGGCCGGGCAGGTTCGGCGCCACGAACGTCGTCGCGCGCTCGATAAGCCCGGCGCTGGCCGGAACGTATTCGGTGACGCTGGACGGGGTAGGGGGCTGCAGCGCGATCTGCTGGGGCGCGGGCTTGTCCCCGTATCCCGGCAGCACGACCAGCGCGACGACGCCGACAACCGCGGCGATGCCGACGCCCATCTTCGCCTTTGCGCCGAACCCGTCCCACCCGGTCGCGCTTGCCGGTGCGGCAGGCGCCGACGGTGCGGCGCCGTTTGCGTCCGCAGGCGCGAACAGGCTTCTCATCGCCCGGTGCCCATCGCGACGGTCGTTGCCGTCCGCCCGTCCGGATCGGAGCCGACGTTGAACACGCAACCGACCTCATCGCCATCGCGGAGCCGCCACATCTTCTCAGTGCGGGCGATCCGCAGCGTCGTGCCGGTCGCGTCAATTTCGGGCGAATAGGCCGGGATGCTCTTGGCGTTGTCCGGCAGGACGCGCTCCGGGATGGGCAGGCGCCGGTTGCCGTCGAACCGCATGAACGTGCTGCGACCATCGTCCCAGGTGTGGTCCGGCATCAGAGCGGCACTCCCGCGGTAGCCATAGAAATAGTTGTCCGCCGCCTTCGGCACCGCAGGCCCGGCAACCTTGTTCGCCTGCCGCTCCCGCCATGCTGCGATTTGAGCGGCGCGACGGCGTTGCGCTTCGAGGAGCGCTGCGGTCCTCGCCCGGTCGGGATAGGTGAACGACACGGACCAGGCCACGCTGTCGGCAGCGGCCCGCACGTCGGCGGGCCGGGTCAGCAGCTCGAAGGTGTAGGGGACCATCTCGCACTTGCCGGGCACGACCGCGATGTTGCTGTCCGGGCAAATCGTCGCACAGTTCGCAGGAGCGCCGGCCGCATCGCTGCACCGCTTCGTCTGAATGAACAAGGGTTGCGGCTCCAGAGCGCGAAGCGGACGTAGATAGACGAAGTTGCCAACGACAGTGCGGCACAAGTTGACGTCGCACGACGGAGGCCATTTTGCCCCGCCTGCGATCGGCCCCGACGATCCGCTGTTCACCGAGACGTTGCTCGCAAGGGCGTCCGGCACGTCCTGAGCCTCGAGGCCCATGCCTCCCTGATCGGACACCGAGATCTGTTCCACCTGTTCGTCGGGTCCGAGCTGGATGCGGACGGAGGCCCCCGGCGACACGGCGAGGGTCACGGGGTTCGTCGCGCTATAAGCCAGCGTGCGGATGCGCTTGTCCTTGTCGCTAGCGGCCGGGGGGTCGAATGCCGCGAGGGCTGGCCCTGCCGTCAGCACGGTCGCAGCGACCAGCAAGGCGCGGAAGGTCATTTTGCCTCTCCTTGGCGTGACGACACCTTGACCGCCGGGCGTGCGTTGTCCGGTTGCGCGCCCGGGAAGTCGATCACCTGGACGCCGGGCGCATTGAACGTGCTGCGGTCCAGCCAGGCGCGGCGCGGGTCCTTGGGGAATATCCCCGTGCGGAACCGGACGGCGACCGAATAGGACGGCGCGGCGGCGATCTCAGCGCCCGAGGTATGGCCGTTGTCCTCCCAGCGCCGGAAGTGGAAGAAGTAGATATCGTTGTTGCCACCCTGCGGAGCCGGCGGATCGACCGGCTCGCACTGCACGGCGATGCCCTTCTCGCCATAGACGTGCTGCGGCGCTTCCGGGTTGGTCGGGTCGAACTGCCGTTTCACCTGGCGGCCCACGCGGTCATCGGACATTGCCTGAGCAATATAGAAAGCGCGCGGCGCGGTCGGCGTATTGAAGCACTCGCGGGCCTCGACGTATTTCCACAAGGCATTCTGGATTGCTTCAGCCTGCTGCGATGCCGACGCTATCTCGGTGTAGTGGACCGACGAAATCAGATCGCCGGATGTCTGGAGCGTTGCATAGACGACGTCCTTGCCCAACGCCTTCGTTGCGAGTTGATTGTTGTTGTAGACCGACCAGGCAAGGCCAGCGCCAAGGCCGACGATCAGCAGCGTCTTGCCGCCGCTCGCCCGGCGCTGGCTGCGGACTGCGGCGTTGTGCTGTCTGAGGACAGCCTTGGCGCGGTCCTGCATGGTGTCGCGGACGGCGGCGTGCATGTCAGGCATCAGCTGTCCTCCGGGCAGGCTTTGGACATCGCGGCCATCTGTTCCGGGGTTGGATGCCAGCGATCGGCGTTGAGCGCGATCAGCGGGCCTTTGCAGGTCGCCAGCTTATGGTCACTCGCACAGCCGGCCAGGGCGGCGAGGATGAGCAGAGGCATTAAGGCGCGACGCATGAGGCGGATTCTTTCGTGCTAGTTTCGGATCGGACGGCTAGCGCGGACGGTTGAAGCCAAGGCACGTCCAGCAGTGCCAGCGGCACCGACACCACCACGCAGCGCGAGCCCAACGGCCGGCGCGGCAACCGAGGCGGCAATGCCGGACCCGAAGCCTACGGCGGCTGGGAGAGCGACCATCGTCAGGAGGTCGAGGACGATATTGCTGACGACACTCATCAGCACGCCGACCGCTTCCGCGCCGTTGCTGGGAAGGTTCAGATGAACCCGGTTCAACAGGGCCATTAGCTCGGTCATTTGCAGGGCGAGCAGGATGTTAGCCCCGAACCCAAAGGCGAGGACGCCGATAAGCTTCCCCAACCACGCCCCGACCCAGCCACGGGTGCGGTCAAAAAGCTCGAACAGCAGGATGACCTTGCCGAAGCACAGGACAATCGCGAGCATCGTCACCCCAAGCAGCCAAACCGCACAGATGCAGCCCAGGATGGTTTGAGCGCCACCGTTGGATAAGGAAGCGGCCAGGTAGTTGCCGAACGCCGAAACGCTCCATCCCGTGTTCAGCGCAAGCGTCTGCGCTGTCACCGCATTGATCGCCAGCGCAGCCTGATCGAACTGCTGCGCCGGGTTCATCGTTACCGTCGCCCCGCCGCCAACGGCGCTGGACGCCATCGCGGCTAGAGCCTGCGGAATGCGATCAAAGATCGGGTCGCGGACATATTGCACGTAGGCCCCGGCCTTCGTCACGAGCAGGATGACGATGCCAGAGCGCAGTATCGTAGAGACGAAGGTTTTCCCTGACAGATAGCCATAGTTCATCATCAAGAGCTGCCGTCCCAGGTAGATGAGGAACAGCGCCTTGAGAACCGGCGTTACATACGCCGTCTCAGCGTTAATCATCGCATCCATTAGCATTTTGAGGTTCGTTAGCCTGTCCGCCGCTAAGGTTGCGTAGGCAATGCCGACAGCGTTCACGATGGATGCCTATTGGCCAACGCAGCTCCCTGCCGTGCCGCTGCACAAGTCGAGGGCGCATAGCCGGGCGCTGGATTGTTGCAGGCTGCTATCACGCCGAAACGCGCCAGGCCGTTCTGCGCCCAATAAGACGGGTCACTGAGCTGCGGAAACAGGTCGTTGCCGTGCCTGGGGCTGCTGCTCGCGCCGCGTGCGGCGTTTGCGGAGCGCCTGCCCCAATCGAGGGTGCCGGCCGTCTCCGCGTTCATGCAGTCCACGTTATGCCTATAGCTATGATCGCTGTGACAGAGCCGCGTCGTCGCCTCGCGTGCCGCGCTATGCGCCTGATACCAGGGAACGTCATGAAGCGCCGGGGAAGGCGGGGGCTGAGCGGACGCACTGGACGACACGACTGCCGACAGGACACTAACCGTAATCAGGTGCCGAACGTTCATGGCTAGAACCCTCCCTGATTGAAGACCGCGCCAGCGCGTTGCGCCCAATCTTCGGCATCCTTTCGCCCATTCTGTTCCGCGCGCTGAGCGTCCACCCGGGCGGCGAGCTGCTGCACGAGCTGCAGGCGCGCGACGTTGTTTGCCTCGTTCTGCAGGAACATGTGTTCGGTGCCGACACGCGCCTCCAGCGCCGACACCGCTTGCACATCCGGCTGTCCGTCAATGCTCTGCTGCAGCTCATTGATCCCCGCGATGCGCTCCTGCGCCCGCTCCATGCCCGCCTGCGCTTCGGCCTGCAGGTTGGCCGACGCCTGGGCCTGGCGGCGCATTTCCAGCGCGGCAAAGTCGTCGCCTTGCGGGTTGTAGTGCCGGTTCTGGTCGAGGAACCGGGCAGCGCCGGCCGCGAGCTGCGAGCCGTAGGCCAGGCCGGGAATACTGGCCGGCGCGGAGCCGGGGCTTTGCATCTGCTGATTGAGCAGATTCTTAGCCATGTTCATCACTTGATTCGGATGCGACAGTGAATCGACCGTCTGCATGATGCCGCGATACTGCTGCGTCATCATGTCGTATTGCTGCTTGAGCTGAGCGAGGTTCTTTCCTGCCTCAAGCCCGCGAGCGATGATGCTGGCTTCGTCCGTAACAGGCAGGATGGCATGAGCCGGCATCGCGCCGGCAGTCAGGCCAAGACAAAAAACTGAGGCGAGAAGGGTGCGCTTCATCGGACGGTTTCCTTACGCTGCGGTCTCGTGGATACGGGCCTGGAACTCGGCGTTTGCAGCGGGAATATCGCCGCCATGCTTTGCCAGGCACGAGCGCAGCAGGGCCACGCGCTTTGGAGTGCCGGACAAGACATTCAGGTGCTCGGGCAGAGTGGACAGGTCGAAACGGTTGATGCCGCTTTGCCCGTCCTGCCGCTTGATGAGGACGCAATGATAGGAGAGGGCGAACATTCCTTCCCGCACGGCGCGGAACTCAGCTGGGGTGAACCCCATGCCGCGCACGTAGTCGTCCTCCTCGGCCTTGTCGTTGCGGAAGCAAATGAACTGGCGGGCCTGCTTGATCAGCGCCTTCCCGGCCTCGTTCTCCAGCATGTCGCTCGGCTGCTGGGCGATGGCGTTGAACGAGGCGTTGCGCTTGCGTGCCCGGAGCGCGATGCCCTTGAACGGCTTGGTGAACGCCGGCGTCGGCATGTATGCCGGCGCCTCCTCGCACCAGATCACCACGCGCCGGCCGTCCATCACTTCGGACGCCATCCACAGCAGGACCATGGCGATCGACGGCATGACGCGCAGATCGTTCATCACGCCGGTCAGGTCCACGCCGACCAGGCGCGCGTTGAAGTCGATGACGTGCTCGGCCCCGTCGAACACCCAGCCCAGCTCGCCACCCTCGCACCACGTTTCGAAGCGTTCGCCCGCACCGTGCTCGACGTGCCCCATGAAGCTACGGACGACCGTAAACCGGCGTTCGTGCGGCTCCATGGTGCCCATCACGAAGTCGATGCCTTCCCGGATGCCGTCGCGCTCGGTCTTGTTCGGCGGCGGCGCTCCGTCCGTCTGGACACATCCCGCAACCAGGTCGCGCAGCATGGCGCGCACCCGCGGCGTATCGGGCAGGCGCAGTGGTGCGATCCCGGAGCGGCCGACCTGGATTGTCGAATAGCGCCCGCCGAGCATCAACACGGTGCTGGCGTTGCTCTCGTCCACGTCGAGGACGATCTGCGTGCCGCCGTTGCGGCCGACCATGCCATCGAGTGCCGCGATGTTCATGCCGATCCAGACGGTCTTGCCCTCGCCGTTTGGACCCGGAATGAAGTTGTGCCCGACGTCGCCGACGAACAGGTCATGGTCGCAAGCGGTGCCTGCCGGTGACACCAGCCGGAACAGGTGCTTGCCCCAGCGCGCCTTCACGGGGCCGCGCGCATAGCCCGAGAGCGTTGCCAAGACGGCGATCTGCTTCGTGTTGCACCGCGCCGGCCTGATCCAAGTGGACAGCGGAGCGCCGGGCAACTGCGCCAAGTACGCACTGAGCCGTCCGGTGCCTTCGAGGCCGACCTTGGCCCCTGCGTTGGCGACCAGGTTGCGCGCGGCCGACACCAGGTAATCGACCTCTGCCGTCGTGCCACCGTGGACGACAAGCGACCACCGCGTAATGCCGCTCTCCGCCCGCCCGCCTGCAACCTCGTCAATCGCATCGGTCAGTGCCTCGGTATCGGTGACCGAACCGCTGTTCGCCATCCGCAAGCGGCGCTGCAGGAGCTGCAGGCTATCCTGGACCTGAGCCCGGGACTCAAAGCGGGTCGCGACTGTCATCACGAACCGGCCCGGCATTGCGAGCACATCGTCTAGCCGCGATTGGTCGAGCTGCTGCGGAGAGGTTGTCAGGCCGATGACGGCCGCATAGGTCTGCGATGCCGCACTGCCGCCCGCGCCGTGGTCAATGCGTAGCATCCGGGTGCCGGACATGGCGGTCACATCCACCGCGGCGATCCCCGCCCCGAGAAAGCCCAATACGTCCGCCATGGGCTGCGGTGAGAACTGGACGGTGCGCAGCAGGTACAGGAACTCGGCAATCTCGCTGTAGGCCAGCGCCTCGCCGTCCTCGCCGTTTTCCATCGGCTCGAACCGGGTGCCGAGGCGGACGGGTCCGAACGGCTGGAGCGTTCCGGCCGCGAGCCGCATCGCGTCCTCGAGTTGCACCTCAAGCAGCGGATCGGTCGTGCGCCGCTTCTTGGACAATCCGATCGCGGCAAGCGCCGAATGTGCCTTGTCGGTGAAGCTGGCGAAGGGCTGGACGCGCGGCTTGACGCGGACGGTCATGAACCAATCGACCACGGCCAGGTCGTCTTCGATCGTCGCGTGATAGTCGTTCAGGAGGGTAGCTGCCCAAGGCGCCAGCGCACCGCCATGGTTGAGGGGCGGCAGCGTCGCGTCGTGCTTCACGAGATGGATGTGAACTTCCACGTTCTCGTCGGCGACGGCATTGAGGAAGGCGACCAGGCGGCGCTTGTGGCTGTTGCGCTGCCTGTTCATCACCAACGAGAAGCACGATCCGGGCATCCGCTGAACGGCGAGAAGGCTACCGTCGCTGCACAGCATGGTCGCCGGGCCAATGTGGTCCACGTAGGGGAAGAACACATCGCTCGCCCGTTCGCCCTCACCGGAGTAGCCGAGGAAGTCAGCCGCGCGCTCAAGCATCATAGGCCCCACAACGATAGGGCGAGCGCAGCGGGAGAGAGGCGAGGCGGGCGCCGCCCCACTCCTTCGTATCGAGGCAACGGAAGTCGAGGCGCATGTAGGCCAGGAAGTTGTCCCAGCCGTGATAGTCCGACCGGAGCATGACCTTCGCCGTCGTCCAGATCATCGCGATGAAGCCGAGGAAGATGGCATCGCCCATCAAGCCGCGTATCCAATTGCCAGGATCGTAGAAGAACAAGAAAAGGGCCGACACGCCGAGAAGCGTTGCGGACAGCGAGTGCGGCAGACCGAACAGCATCGCGGGACGGGAAGCAGCCAGGTCGAAATCTTCCACGTCCAGGTCTTCATCCTGGCGTTGCTGTTCGGCCACGACGCTAAAGCCCGAACAAGCCGGCGATGGCGTCCACCTTGGCGACGCCAAGGCCGCCAGCAGCCATCGTGACAAGTCCCTCCATCGTGTGACGCCCGCCGACCAGGCGTATGAAGCCCCAGCCGATGCCGCCGAATGCAATGATCTTGCAGACGGCAATAAAGGCGTCCTTGACCGGCGTTGCGCCGATGATGTCGCCACCTCCGACACCCTGAGCGATTGCCCCGCTGGTCATCAGGAGCGCCATGGCG
This sequence comes from Rhodospirillales bacterium, assembly GCA_025351925.1. Classification (GTDB taxonomy): domain Bacteria; phylum Pseudomonadota; class Alphaproteobacteria; order Acetobacterales; family Acetobacteraceae; genus CAHJXG01. The sequence goes on from JANXVC010000177.1 coordinate 21,346, forward strand.
AGAGCAATGATGACGGTCTGTGTTCTAGTGTTCTGGATTTGGATTTGCATTTGGGTTGTGTCCGATTGTTGCAGTCAGCATGGCAGCGGAGGACGGTTCGACCGCTGGTGTCGGCGCACGTTGCCGGGCGCTGCACTTGGCTAAGGCCCACCCGTCCCAAGCTGGCGCGCATGGCAGAGGGACAGGCTGTATTGCGGTGACGGGAGTCGCAGGAACGGCGGGCGCAGCATCGGCCGTGCGGACCCTGGCCAGGACAGCCGCGACGCTGGCCGCATAGGCAGCGCCGCGTTCAAACGAGCCGCTATTGTAGCGCGAGTGAGCCATTGCCCAGGCTGCAGCCTCAAAATCGCCGGCCAGGTGGTGGTATGCTGCACG